>NZ_CP034245.1:0-307986 GCF_003931875.1 Microbacterium sp. 10M-3C3
CGATAACTCAAACCGCGCGCGGGCGAGCGCACATTATCCCCAGGTGGGGGGATGACCCCGAGCGGGACACGCGGGCCGGATCTACAGTGGGGTTTGCTCTCCGAACGGTCGCTGGCTAGCGTGTCTCCGTCAGTTATCCACAGGCTCGGTACACCGCTCCCGCACTTCGACGCGCACCGACTCATCCAGGGGGACCATGTCACCGCACGATGTCGTAGACGTCCCCATCTGGCCCGCGGTCCTCGATCAGCTGCTCCAGGACGAGCGTGTGACCCCGCAGCTGCAGGGGTTCCTCAATCTCGTGGTCCCGAGCGGCGTGTATGCCGGGGTGCTCTACCTCGATGTGCCGAACGACCTCACGGCCGCGCAGATCAACAAGCGGCTGCGGCTGCCCCTCATGGAGGCCCTCACCAAGGTCGACGCCCCCGAGCCGGCGACGACGTTCCGTGTCGCCGTGAACCCCGATCTGATCGATGCGCACCTCTCGGCTCCCGCCCCGGTCGCCACCGTCCCGTCGGCGCCCCCGGCGGCGATGACGCGACCGGCACCTGATGATGCGGGCGAGGCCGCGTCGCCGGCATCCCGCAGCGACACGCGACTGAACCCGAAGTACACGTTCGACAACTTCGTCATCGGTCAGTCCAACCGCTTCGCGCACGCCGCGGCGGTCGCCGTGGCGGAGGCGCCCGCGAAGGCCTACAACCCGCTGTTCATCTACGGCGACTCGGGCCTGGGCAAGACGCACCTGCTGCACGCGATCGGCGACTACGCGGTCGCGATGTACGCCGGCATCCGTGTGCGCTACGTGTCGAGCGAGGAGTTCACGAACGACTTCATCAACTCGATCGTGAACAACCGCGGCTCGGCGTTCCAGGCGCGCTACCGCGACGTCGACATCCTCCTCATCGACGACATCCAGTTCCTGCAGGGACGCGCCGAGACGCAGGAGGCGTTCTTCCACACCTTCAACACCCTCCACGACCACGACAAGCAGGTCGTGATCACGAGCGATGTCCCGCCCAAGCACCTCACCGGCTTCGAAGACCGCATGCGGAGCCGGTTCGAGTGGGGTCTCATCACCGACGTGCAGGCGCCCGACCTCGAGACGCGCATCGCCATCCTGCGCAAGAAGGCGCAGTCCGAGCGGCTGCAGATCCCCGACGAAGTGCTCGAGTACATCGCCACCGTGGTGTCGTCGAACATCCGCGAGCTCGAGGGCGCCCTCATCCGCGTCTCCGCGTTCGCGAGCCTCAACCGGTCGAACCTCGACATGTCGCTGGCGCAGACCGTGCTGCGCGACATCGTCGACCAGGACGATGCCAACGTCGTCTCGCCGACCGACATCATCACGGCGACCGCGCAGTACTTCAAGCTGTCGGTCGACGACCTCTACGGATCGAGCCGCTCGCAGTCGATCGCGACGGCACGGCAGATCGCGATGTACCTGTGCCGCGAGCGCACGAGCCTGTCACTGCCCAAGATCGGCCAGCTCTTCGGCAACCGCGATCACACCACCGTCATGTACGCCTACAAGAAGATCAGCGACCTCATGAAGGAGCGCCGCTCGATCTACAACCAGGTCTCCGAGATCACCACGCAGCTCGGCCGTCAGCGCTGATCTGCGGCGCGACGCGCCCGACCTCGACCTCGTCTTGACACCGCCCCGGCGGTGCCGTCATCATGCGGTTCTGCACAGTGTGGAAAACCTGTGGATAACCGTGGATGACACGCCGCAGCGTTGTGAGTTCCGCTGCGCTCCGCTGTGGAAGCCGCGCCGTAGCGCATGCGTCGACGCGTCGGTCATCCGCAGCCCATCCGCATCGCGTGCACATCTCACACCGATGTAGTTCCCATGCGGCGAAAGGCATCCACCGGCTTGTCCACAGTTTCCACAGCTGTTAACAAGATGAAGAGAAATCCTTCGAGGAATGACATTCGATCACCTCGACGGTGAAGCGGGCCGCTTCCGGAGCGGCTCGGTGCGGGCACTAGCATGGGTACGCCAGAGCCGCCGTCGAGGGAGCGTCCGTGAAGTTCCACGTCAATCGTGATGTGTTCAGCGAAGCCGTGTCCTTCGTCGTCAAGCTCCTCCCGCAGCGCAACCCTCAGCCGATTCTCGCGGGCGTCCTCATCGAGGCGGGACCCGAGGGCCTCTCGCTCGCTGCCTTCGACTACGAGGCGTCGGCCCGCACGACGATCGAGGCGACCGTCGACGAGCCGGGGACGATCCTCGTCCATGGCCGGCTGCTCTCGGAGATCGCGAGCCGCCTGCCCAACGCCCCGATCCAGATCGCGGTCGACGACGACGGCGGCATCCTCCTGACGTGCGGGTCGGCGCGCTTCACCCTCGCGTCGATGCCGGTGCAGGAGTACCCCGCGATCCCCGAGGTGACGGGTCGCTCGGGCCTCGTACCTGCTGAGGACTTCGCCACCGCGATCGCGCAGGTCGCGTTCGCCGCATCGCGCGATGACGTCACGCCCGTGCTGACGGGCGTGCAGCTCGAGGTGACCGGTACGTCGCTGAGCCTGGTCGCCACCGACCGCTATCGCGTCGCGCTCCGCGAGATCCCGTGGGACGGCGGCGCGGCGACGAGCGATGAGCCGATCACGGCGCTCGTCCCGGCGCGCACGCTGCAGGAGGTCGGCAAGACCTTCGCACACGGCGACGACATCGCGATCGCGTTCTCCGGCTCGGGCGACCGCGAGATCATCGCGTTCACCGCGGGCAACAAGACCGTCACGTCGCTGCTCATCAAGGGGAACTTCCCGCCCGTGCGGCGGCTGTTCCCCGCGCAGACCGAGCACCACGCGGTCGTCAACACCGCCGAGCTCGCCGAAGCCGTGCGGCGCGTGGCGCTCGTCCTCGATCGCTCCGCGCCGCTGCGTTTCACGTTCTCCGGTGAGGGCGTCTCGATGGACGCCTCCGGCACGGAGCAGGCGCGTGCGACCGAATCCGTGGATGCGACCCTCCAGGGCGACGACGTCACGCTCGGCCTGAACCCGCAGTACCTGCTCGAGTCCCTCGGCGCGGTGCGCAGCGAATTCACGCGCGTCACGTTCACCTCGAGCGAGAACGCCAACAAGCTCAGCCCCGTGCTCATCACGCCGCAGACGTCGGTGGACAAGGGCGGCGCCGAGTCCTTCAAGTACCTGCTGCAGCCGAACCTCCTGCTGCGCTGAGCGCGTCCGCTGCCCGAACTAGGGTGGTCGGGTGATCGTGGAGCAGCTCGCCCTCGTCGACTTCCGCAACTACGCGGTCGCCGACGTCGCGCTGGCTGCCGGGCCGAACGTGTTCGTCGGCCGCAACGGGCAGGGCAAGACGAATCTCGTCGAAGCGGTCGCGTATCTCGCCACGCTCGGCTCGCACCGGGTGTCGTCCGACGCGCCGATGGTGCGCGACGGCGCGGATGCGGCGATCGTGCGCGCGCGCCTCGCCCACGGCGAGCGGCGCGTCCTGCTCGAGCTGCAGCTGAACCGGAGCGGATCGAACAAGGCGCGCGCGAACGGTGCCAACGTGCGCACGGCCGAGCTGCCGAGATACGCCCAGGTCGTCCTGTTCGCGCCGGAGGATCTCCAGATCGTCCGCGGCGACCCGTCCGCGCGCCGGCGGTTCGCCGACGCGTTGCTCACGCAGCGATCGCCTCGGCTCGCGGGGGTGCTCGCCGACTACGACCGCGTCCTCAAGCAGCGCACGGCGCTGCTCAAGTCCGCCCGCGCGCGGGGCATCCGCGGCGACGCGCTGTCCACCCTCGACGTGTGGGACGACAAGCTCGTGACCCTCGGCACGGAGGTGATCCAGGCCCGGCTCGCCCTGGCGGCCGACCTGGCCTCGCCCGTGGCCGACGCGTACGCCGCGATCGCGGGCGCCGACCATGAGCCTCGGCTCGACTGGGCGCTGTCGGTGCGCGGCGGCGACCCCGAGGAGGACGAGGCGGATGCGGCGGACGCGGCAGGCCCCGGCGGCATCGCCGACCAGTTCCGCGCCGCCCTTGCCGCCCGTCGTGCGGCGGAGCTCGAGCGCGGGCTCACGCTCGTCGGCCCGCACCGGGACGACCTCGTGCTGCGTGTGCGCGGGCTCCCGGTCAAGGGATACGCGTCGCACGGCGAATCGTGGTCGGTCGCCCTCGCCCTGCGCCTGGCGTCGGCGGAGCTCCTGCGCGCGGAGTCGCGCCTGGGCGACCCGGTGCTCATCCTCGACGACGTGTTCGCCGAGCTCGATGCGGGGCGCCGGTCCCGCCTCGCGGAGCTCGTGAGCGGATACGAGCAGGTGATCGTCACCTCCGCGGTGGAGGAGGACGTCCCCGACGGCCTGCGCGCACGCATCGTGCGGGTAGAGGCGGGCCGCATCCTGGACGGCGCCGATGCCTGAGCCCGCCCCCGACGTCCCCGAGACGCTCGCGACATACCTGCGGCTGCGCGGCCTCGAGCCCTCCCGCTATCGGCGCCGACGCGTCCGCAGCACGGCTGCATCCGACGAGAACCAGCCGTTCACCGCCGGCCGCGACCCGCACGGCCTGGGCGACGTGCTCGATTCCCTCACGCGCGACGCCGGCTGGGCGCCGCAGCTGGCCCGCGCCGACTTGGCCCGCACGTGGGAGGTGGTGGCCGGCGAAGAGACGGCTCGTCACACCCGTCCGGTCGCCCTGGACAACGGGCTGCTGACCGTCCAGGCCGACTCGACGGCGTGGGCGAAGCAGCTCCAGCTGATGCGTGCGCACGTGCTGTCGGAGATCATCCGGCGCTTCCCCGAAGCGGGTGTCGAGTCGATCCGTTTCATCGGGCCGGACGTCCCCTCTTGGAAATGGGGTCCCAGAGCGATTCCAGGGCGTGGTCCGCGCGATACCTACGGCTGAACCACGTTCGGGCCTGGCCGCGACGATTTCATCGCGCCACAGGGCCGTACACGCCTCGTGAGGCGCCTCGGCGCGGTAGACTGGGAGCACTCGTCCCGACCGATGTGGAGCGCTCGAAACCTATGACGTCCGTGACCCCCGACAGCGTTCCCGAGGAACCCAGCGCTTCCGCTCCCGCAGTCAAGGTTCCCAACGAATACGGGGCCGACGCCATCCAGGTGCTCGAGGGCCTCGAGGCCGTGCGCAAGCGCCCCGGCATGTACATCGGCTCCACGGGCGAGCGGGGTCTGCACCACCTCGTTTACGAGATCGTGGACAACTCCGTCGACGAGGCGCTCGCCGGCTACTGCGACGCGATCCTCGTGACGATCCTCCCCGACGGCGGCGTCCGCGTCGTCGACAACGGGCGCGGCATCCCGGTCGACATGCACCGCACCGAGGGCAAGTCGACCGTCGAGGTCGTCCTGACGGTGCTCCACGCCGGCGGCAAGTTCGGCGGCGGCGGGTACGCGGTGTCGGGCGGTCTGCACGGCGTGGGCTCGTCGGTCGTGAACGCCCTGTCGACGCGCCTCGAGGTCGAGGTTAAGCGCCAGGGCTACGTGTGGCGTCAGTCGTACCGCGACGGCGGTGTGCCGCAGGCACCCCTCGAGCGCGGTGAGCAGAGCGACGAGACCGGCACGACCATCACGTTCTGGCCCGACCCGACGATCTTCGACACGGTCGACTTCGACTACGAGACCCTGCGCACCCGCTTCCAGCAGATGGCGTTCCTCAACAAGGGGTTGCGGATCGACCTGACGGACGAGCGCCCCGAGGCCGTGTCGGTCGAGGCCGACGCCGACGGCGAGGAGACGCCGCACCACCCGCACGACAGCTTCCTGTACGAGCGCGGTCTTGTGGACTACGTCGAGTACCTCAACAAGGTGCGCCGCGCCGACGTGGTCAACGACGAGATCATCGACTTCGAGTCCGAGGACACCGAGCGTCACATCGCCCTCGAGATGGCGATGCAGTGGACCACGAGCTACACCGAGAACGTCTTCACGTTCGCCAACACGATCAACACGCACGAGGGCGGCACGCACGAGGAGGGCTTCCGTGCGGCGCTCACGACGCTCGTCAACCGCTACGCGCGCGCGAACAACCTCCTCAAGGAGAAGGACGACAACCTCACCGGCGAGGACGTGCGCGAGGGGCTGACCGCGGTGATCTCGGTGAAGCTGTCCGAGCCGCAGTTCGAGGGCCAGACCAAGACGAAGCTCGGCAACACCGAGGCCAAGGCATTCGTGCAGAAGGTCGTCGGCGATCGGCTCGGCGACTGGTTCGACCGGAACCCGGTGCAGGCGAAGAACATCATCCGCAAGGCGATCGACGCCGCCAACGCGCGGCTGGCCGCCCGCAAGGCGCGTGAGACCGCGCGGCGCAAGAGCGTGTTCGAGTCGGCCGCGATGCCCGACAAGCTCAAGGACTGCACGAGCAAGGACCCTTCGATCAGCGAGATCTTCCTCGTGGAGGGCGACTCGGCCGGCGGCTCGGCGGTGCAGGGTCGCGACCCGCACACGCAGGCGATCCTCGCCCTGCGCGGCAAGATCCTGAACGTCGAGCGCGCGCGCTTGGACCGGGCCCTGGGCAACAAGGAGGTCCAGGCGATGATCCAGGCCTTCGGCACGGGCATCGGCGAGGACTTCGACATCGCGAAGGCGCGGTATCACAAGATCGTGCTGATGGCCGACGCCGACGTCGACGGCCAGCACATCACGACGCTGCTGCTGACGATGCTCTTCCGGTACATGCGCGGGCTCATCGAGGCCGGGTACGTGTACCTCGCGCAGCCGCCGCTATACCGGCTGAAGTGGTCCAACTCGCCGCACGAGTACGCCTACAGCGACCGCGAGCGCGACGCGATGCTCGTGGATGGCCAGGCCTCGGGCAAGCGGATCCCGAAGGACAACGGCATCCAGCGCTACAAGGGTCTCGGCGAGATGAACGACCACGAGCTGTGGGAGACCACGATGGACCCGCAGACGCGGACGCTCCGCCAGGTCACCATCGACGACGCGGCGTCGGCCGACGAGATCTTCTCGATCCTCATGGGCGAAGACGTCGAGTCCCGCCGCGGATTCATCCAGCGCAACGCCAAGGACGTGCGCTTCCTGGACATCTGACGCGCGCCGCCGCGATATCGAAGAACTGAGTGGACATGTCTGACGAAGAACGCCCCGACGCGAACGCCGCCCACGACCACGGCAAGATCGACCAGGTCGACCTCCAGCTGGAGATGCAGCGCAGCTACCTCGACTACGCGATGAGCGTGATCGTCGGGCGCGCGCTGCCCGACGTGCGCGACGGCCTCAAGCCCGTGCACCGCCGTGTCATCTACGGCATGTACGACGGCGGGTTCCGCCCCGACAAGTCGTTCTCCAAGTGCGCCCGCGTCGTCGGCGAGGTCATGGGGCACTACCACCCCCACGGCGACGCGCCGATCTACGACGCCCTCGTGCGTCTCGTCCAACCGTGGGCGCTGCGCTATCCGCTCGCCCTCGGTCAGGGCAACTTCGGGTCGCCGGGCAACCAGGGTGCGGCCGCGCCGCGGTACACCGAGACGAAGATGGCTCCCCTCGCGCTGGAGATGGTGCGCGACATCGAAGAGGAGACCGTCGACTTCCAGGACAACTACGACGGGCAGACGCAGGAGCCGACGGTCCTGCCCTCGCGCTTCCCCAACCTGCTCGTCAACGGCTCGGTCGGCATCGCGGTCGGCATGGCCACGAACATCCCGCCGCACAACCTCCGCGAGGTCGCCGCCGGCGCCGTGTGGGCGCTCGAGCACCCGGATGCGTCGCGCGAGGAGCTGCTCGAGGCGCTCATGGAGCGCATCCCCGGCCCCGACTTCCCGACCGCCGCGCAGATCCTCGGCACGCGCGGCATCAAGGACGCCTACCGCACCGGTCGCGGCTCGATCACGATGCGCGCGGTCGTGAACGTCGAGGAGATCCAGGGCCGCACGTGCCTCGTGATCACAGAGCTGCCGTACCAGGTCAACCCCGACAACGTCGCGGTGAAGATCGGCGACCTCGCCCGGGACGGCAAGATCACCGGCATCGCCGACATCCGCGACGAGACGTCGGGACGCACCGGCCAGCGCCTGGTGATCGTGCTCAAGCGCGACGCCGTCGCGAAGGTCGTGCTGAACAACCTGTACAAGCACACGCAGCTGCAGGAGAACTTCGGCGCGAACATGCTCGCGATCGTCGACGGCGTGCCGCGCACGCTCCCGCTCGACGGATTCATCACGCTGTGGATCGACCACCAGGTCGAGGTCATCGTGCGTCGCACGCGCTTCCGCCTGCGCGAGGCCGAGAAGCGCATGCACATCCTGCGCGGCTATCTCAAGGCGCTCGATGCGCTCGACGAGGTGATCGCGCTCATCCGCCGCTCGCCCACGGTCGAAGAGGCGCGCGAGGGGCTGAAGAAGCTCCTCGACGTCGACGACATCCAGGCCGACGCGATCCTGTCGATGCAGCTGCGTCGCCTGGCGGCCCTCGAGCGCCAGAAGATCATGGACGAGGCGTCGGAGCTCGAGGCCAAGATCGCCGATCTCAACGACATCCTCGTCGACCCGACGCGGCAGCGGACGATCATCCGGGACGAGCTCGTCGCGATCGTCGACCGCTTCGGCGACGACCGCCGCACCGAGATCCTGCCCGGCTACGACGGCGACATGTCGGTGGAAGACCTGATCCCCGAGGAGGAGATGGTCATCACCGTCACGCGCGACGGCTACATCAAGCGCACCCGCAGTGACAACTACCGCTCGCAGCACCGCGGCGGGCGCGGCGTGAAGGGCGCGCAGCTGCGCGCGGACGACGTCGTCGAGCACTTCTTCGTCACGACGACGCACCACTGGCTGCTGTTCTTCACGAACAAGGGCCGTGTGTACCGCGCCAAGGCCTACGAGGTGCCCGAGGCCGGTCGCGACGCCAAGGGTCAGCACGTCGCCAACCTCCTCGCCCTGCAGCCCGACGAGGAGATCGCGCAGATCCTCGACATCCGCGACTACCAGGTCGCGACGTACCTCGTCCTCGCGACCCGCAGCGGGCTCGTCAAGAAGACGCGGCTCACCGAGTACGACACCAACCGTCAGGGCGGCATCATCGCGATCAAGCTGCGCGGTCAGGTCTCCGACGACGGCGAACCCGTCGAGGACGGTGCATCCGACGAGCTCGTCAGCGCGCTGCTCGTCGACGAGGGCGACGACATCCTGCTCATCAGCCGTCACGGCATGTCGCTGCGCTTCTCGGCGACCGACGAGGCGCTGCGTCCGATGGGGCGTTCGACCTCGGGCGTGAAGGGCATGGACTTCCGCGAGGGTGACAGCCTGCTCTCGGCGTCGGTCGCGAAGGATGACGAGTACGTCTTCGTCGTCACCGAGGGCGGCTACGCCAAGCGCACCTCGGTCGACCAGTACCGCATGCAGAACCGCGGCGGTCTGGGCATCAAGGTGGCCCGTCTGAGCGATGACCGCGGCGATCTCGCGGGCGGTCTGATCGTCTCGGAGGACGACGAGGTCCTTGTGGTTCTTGCCAGCGGCAAGGTGGTACGCTCCTCCGTGGCCGAGGTGCCTGCCAAGGGCCGCGACACCATGGGTGTCGTGTTCGCCCGGGCGGGAGGAGACGATCGGATCATCGCGATCGCACGCAACGGAGAGCGGGGCCTCGCCGACACCCCCGCCGCCGACGACGCGGCCGCCCCCGACGCCTCCGCCGACACCCCCGAGGAGAGTACTGACGCATGAGCACGGTAGCCGACAAGCTCGCGAAGAAATCGACCCACAAGACCAGCGCCAAGCAGGTGCGGCTGCGACTGGTGTACGTGGACTTCTGGTCGGCGGTGAAGCTGTCGTTCCTCGCGGCCGTGGCGCTCGCGATCGTGACGGTCGTGTCCTTCGTGCTCGTGTACTTCGTCGTGAGCGCGACGGGGCTCATCGGTCAGGCCGACGAGCTGTTCAGCAGCTTCTCCGACGGCAGCTTCACACTGTCGACCTTCATCGGCCTGCCGCAGGTGCTCGCGTTCTCGGCGATCGTCGCGATCCTGAACCTCATCGTCGTCACGGTGCTCGGCGCCGTGGTGGCGGGCATCTACAACCTCGCCGTGAAGGTGACGGGCGGCCTGCTCGTCGGCTTCACGTCGAACTGACCCGATTCGGATTTCCTCCGCGGTTCGGGTAAAGTCTTCGAGGTTGACGACGGTTCTCGTGCCTCGTCGTACGGGGCTATAGCTCAGGCGGTTAGAGCGCTTCACTGATAATGAAGAGGTCCCAGGTTCAAGTCCTGGTAGCCCCACTCACCTCCCCGGGGCCTTAGCTCAGTTGGTAGAGCGCCTGCTTTGCAAGCAGGATGTCAGGAGTTCGAATCTCCTAGGCTCCACCATGCGCGGAAGGGCCGTCCGAAGGGCGGCCCTTCCGCGCATCATCGGGCTGAGCGATTCGAACCCGGAGGGTTCGATGGGCCCCTCGCGCGGAGGCTCCGCCTGCGCGCAGCGGCAGGTGGAGTGCGCGAGGGACTCCTAGGCTCCACCATGCGCGGAAGGGCCGTCCGAAGGGCGGACATGCGCGCGAAACACGCGACGCCTAGCGTGTCACCCGGAGGGTGGGCGATGAGCGGTGCGCTGCGGTTCGGGGTCTTCGAGGTGTTCGGGCCGCAGGTGGGCGGCACGGTGAGCTGGCCGCATCCGCTCAGCGACTCGATCGAGTTCGCCGACCCGCAGCACTGGGTGCGGCTCGCGCGGCTCATGGATGCGACGGGGTACGACTTCCTCTTCTTCGCCGACGGGTTCGGCTACCCGATCCTCGGCGACGACATCGCGCCGGCGGCCGTGCGGTCGGGCATCAACTTCTCGGGCTACGACCCGGCCACGCTCCTGCCGCTGCTCATGGCGGCGACCGACCGGCTCGGGTTCGTGGTGACGGCGACGACCGGCATCGACCACCCCGTGCAGCTCGCGCGCCGATTCTCGACGCTCGACCTCGTCTCGAACGGTCGGATCGGCTGGAACATCGTCACCGGCGCGTCCCAGAACGCCGTCGCGGAGCTGTTCGGACACGAGGCCCTCATGCCGCACGACGTCCGGTACGCGTTGGCCGACGAGTTCGTCCGACTCGCCCGCGCGTACTGGGAGGACGCGTGGGACGACGGTGCGCTCGTCGCCGACCGTGCCACCGGCGTCTATGCGGATGCGGCGCGCGTGCATCGCACGATGTTCGAGGGTGAGCACTACCGCTCTCGCGGGTACTTCGGTGCGCCGCCGACACCGCAGCGCACCCCCGTGCTGTTCCAAGCCGGCACGTCGCCGGCCGGCCGCGCGTTCGCCGCGACGCACGCCGAGTGCGTGTTCGTGCAGGCGACGAGTCCGGCCCACACCCGCCGCAACACCGACGACATCCGCGCGCGTGCGGCCGCCGCGGGGCGCCCCGCGCCCGTCGTCATGGTCGGCCTCACGGCGATCGTCGCGGAGACGATAGAGCGCGGCGAGGAGCTCGCCCGCGAGTTCGACGCCTTGCAGGACGACGACGTCGTCGCGACGCTCTACGCGGGCAACACCGGCATCGACCTGCGCAGCCTCGACCCCGATCGCACGCTGCACCAGGTCCTCGAGGCAGGCGGCCCGGTGGGGCAGCTGGGCACCAGCAACATCGAGCGTTTCCTGGGCACGCCCGGCAGCCCCGCACCGACGGTGCGGGAGATCCTCGACTCGCTCAAGGGCCAAGGCACCCGGGGGTTCCGGCTCGTGGGCGACGCCGCGACGGTCGCCGACGGCGTCGAGCGGCTGGCCGACGAGGCGGGTGTGGACGGGTTCCTCCTCGAGCCGGTGTTCGGCACGCGCGACGTCGCGGCGTTCGGCGACGCGGTCCTGCCGATCCTGCGAGAGCGAGGGCGGCTGCCGAGGCGGGAGGGCGCGACCTTCCGGCATCGCCTGCTCGGCTGACGCCCGCCGGGTCTCGGCAGCGGCACGCCCGCGCCGCTAGGGTGAGGGTCCATGGACATGCGGGTCGCGGCCTATGCGGTCATCACGGATGACGACGGCCGTCTGCTGCTCGCCCACTGGAACGAAGGGCGCCACGCCGCGTGGACCCTGCCCGGCGGCGGACTCGAGGCCGGCGAAGATCCGGAGCACGCCGCGCGGCGCGAGGTGCGGGAGGAGACCGGCTATCGGGTCGCCCTCGATGCGCTCCTCGGAATCCACTCCCGCGTCATCCCCGCCGCCGACCGCATCAGCGGCGACGCGAGTCCGCTCCACACGCTGCGCATCGTCTATCGCGCGCACACCACGGGCGGACGGCTTCGCAACGAGGTCGACGGCTCGACCGACCGCGCCGAGTGGTTCACGCTCGACGACGTGCAGCGCCTGCAGCGCGTCAAGCTCGTCGACATCGCGCTGCGGATGGCGGACCTGCGCTAAGCGGGCGCTTCCATCGTGATGTCGGCGACCGTCGCGTCGTACGCGGCGATGAGCGCGTCGGCGTCGACGAACAGGCTGTACCCGTGTGCTCCGGCGCCGAGCGCGACGCGCTGGCCGACGATCCGCTCGTCCGCGAACACCGGCCAGTCGGTCGCGCTGCCGATCGGCACGATCGTGCCGCGCTCGTAGCCGGTCGCCTCGAGCGCCCGCTGCGGGTCGGGGAGCTGCAGCTTGTTGACGCCGACGACGGCCCGCAGCTTCGGCCACGAGATCGCGCGGTCACCGGGCACGAGGGCGAACAGATACGTATCGTCGGAGCGTTTCACCACGAGCGTCTTGACGATGCCCGACGGATGCAGCCCCAAGAGCGCGGCCGCCTCGGCGAGGGTGTGCGCGGCCGGGCGCGCCACGATCTCGACGTCGAGCCCGCGCGCGGCGGCGGCGGCTCGGACGCGTTCGGTGGGGTCTTCGCTCACGCGTCGGGAGCGCGCAGCGGGTCGTCCGCGACCCACAGCTCGTCGTCGGCGCGCAGCGTCTGCCAAGCGGCGTAGACGACGCCGGCTGCCGCGGCGATGCCGAGGAGGATCGCGATGACGCCGCCGGCGCCGATCCCCGAGCGCTGCGGCTCGAGCTTCTTCGCGAGCTTCTTGGTCGCCTGCTTGCCGTACTTGTCGGCCTTCTTGGCGTACTTCTTGGTGTCCAGCTCGAAGCCGCGGCCCTTCGCCAGGCGCGCGCGGGTGTCGTTCGCCGCATCCCACACCGACATGGCTCCGCCCACGAGCGCGCCCGCGGTGGGGACGACCTTGTCGCTGAGCACGTGGCGCGAGTACTTCACGCTCTTGTCCACGTACGGGGCCGCGTAGCGGTCGTATGAGTCCTTGACCGCGGGCACGACCTGCTCGCGGCTGTAGTTGCCGACGGCGCGGCCGGCTTCGCGGGCGACGTCGGCACCCTCACCGAGGAGCACCTGCTGCGACTCCCACACCTTCGCGGCGTGCTTGCGGAGCTTGCGCAGCTCCTTCTTGCTCTTGCGGCTGAGGCTCACGGTCTTGCCCTCCCGGTCGATGGGATGTCCTGCGCCCATCTTGCCAGACCGACCCTCAGCGCACCCGAGGGGCTTGCAGATAACTCTGCGAGAATGTACCCATGCCTTCTCCCTCCGCGGTCGCGACCATCCACACCAATCACGGCGACATCGTCGTCAATCTCTTCGGCGACCAGGCGCCGCGCACGGTGCAGAACTTCATCGGTCTCGCCGACGGCTCGCAGGCCTGGACCCACCCCGCGACCGGTCAGCCCGGCGAGGGCCCGCTCTACACCGACGTGATCTTCCACCGCATCATCCCGGGCTTCATGATCCAGGGCGGCGACCCGCTCGGCCAGGGCGTGGGCGGTCCCGGCTACACGTTCAACGACGAGATCAGCCCCGAGCTCGACTTCCAGACCCCGTACAAGCTCGCCATGGCCAACGCGGGTCTGCGCCGCAACGCCCTGACCGGCAAGGCCGAGGGCACCAACGGCTCGCAGTTCTTCATCACGACCGACCCGACCCCGTGGCTGCAGGGCAAGCACACGATCTTCGGCGAGGTCGCGGATGACGCGTCCAAGGCCGTCGTCGACGCGATCGCCGCCGTCCCCACCGCCGCCGGCGATCGTCCGATCGAGCCCGTCCTCATCAGCTCGATCGACGTCACCGCGCTCTGACGCCTCGCCGCGCGATCATCCGCCGACCTGGGGACCCGGAGTGACCACCGACGAGTTCCAGCGCAACAGCGACAACTTCTGCTACCGGCATCCCGACCGGCAGAGCTTCGTGCTGTGCCAGCGGTGCCTGCGGACGATCTGTCCCGAGTGCCAGACCCCCGCCGCGGTCGGGGTGATCTGTCCGGAGTGTCTCGCGGAGCAGCGCGCGCAGCGCACGCCCGCGCAGAAGAAGGCCGAGCGCCGGTGGTCGCGCGCGTCGACGCCCATGGCCGCTGTCGGCTCCGGCCGGCCGGTCGTGACGCTCGTGATCATCGCGGTGACGGCGCTCGTCTTCGTCGTGACCCTCATCCCGGGTGTCGGCACTTCCGTCGACAACGCACTGTCCTTCTACGCCCCGGCGCTGTATCCACAGATCACGGGCGTCTTCCAGCCGTGGCGGCTCGTGACGGTCACGCTCGTGCACAGCGGGTTCTGGCACATCGGCCTCAACATGCTCGCCCTGTGGTTCATGGGCCGCAGCCTCGAGCCACTCCTCGGTCGCTCGAGATTCCTCGTGCTCTACCTCCTGAGCGCGGTCGGCGGCTCGGTGGCGGTGGCGCTGCTGGCGCCGAACGTGCCGGTCGTCGGCGCGTCGGGCGCCATCTTCGGCCTCTTCGGCGCACTGCTCGTGATCGGACGGCATCTCGGGGCGAACATCCGCGTCATCGCGATCCTGATCGCGATCAACTTCGCGCTGCCGTTCGTGCTCGCACTCGTGTCGGCGATCGGCACCGGCTCGTTCGCGGGTGCGCTGCAGGCGATCCAGATCTCGTGGCAGTCGCACCTCGGCGGCCTCATTGCCGGCGCGGCGATCGGCTTCATCTATGCCCGCACGCGGCGTCGCACGCAGCGACCGCTGCAGATCGGACTGCTGGTGGGCTTCGGCGCCCTCATGGTGACGCTGCTGGCGCTGCCGCCCGTGATCTACGGCTGAGAGCCGGAGTTATCCACAGTTCCATCCACACGTGTGGAGGAATGACACCGGTGTAATTATCGCCAGCGGATGGTCATCAGGAACCCGATGAACGCGATGCCGAAACCGATGACGAGGTTCCACGCGCCGATGCCCGGGATCGGGAACTGCATGCTGCTCAGGTAGAAGACGAGCACCCATGCCAGACCGACCAGCATCAGGCCGATCATCACGGGGAGGAACCATGCCGGGTTGGGCGCGGATTCCCGATCGCCGCGCGCGGCGATCGGGTCGTCGCCGTTGCTCGTTCGTGCCATGCCCGACAGTCTAACTGGCAGCCCGCGCATACCTCCGAGCCGTAGGATCGCACCGTGCACACCACCGCGGCACCACCTTCCCGGCGCGCGCAGCGCGCGCGTCCGCGTCGTCGTGTCTCGGTGATCGGCGTCATCGGCGAGCTGCTGATCACGGTCGGCGTCGTCGTGCTGCTCTACGTCGCGTGGCAGATGTGGATCGGCGACCTCATCTACGCCGCGGAGAAGAACCAGGTCGGCGCCGAGCTGTCCCAGGAGTGGCAGCAGCAGGCGGCCGCGTCGACGCCGGATGCGGCGAGCCCCACGCCCTCGGCATCGGCGCCCGCCGACGCGGCAGCTCCGATCGTCGTCGAGCCGCCCGTGCTGCCGCAGCCGGCCGACGCCGAGACGTTCGGCGTCATGTGGATCCCGCGTTTCGGACCCGACTACCACGTGCCGATCGCCGGTGGTGTCTCCCGCCCGCGCACGCTCGACCCGATCGGGATCGGACACTATCCGGATACGGCGATGCCCGGCCAGGTCGGGAACTTCGCGCTCGCCGCGCATCGCACGACGTTCGGCAAGCCCTTCAACCGCATCGCCGACCTGCACGTGGGCGACGCGATCGTGGTCGAGACGCAGGAAGGCTGGTACACGTACCGGTTCCGCACGCTCGAGTACGTCACGCCCGACTCGGTGGACGTGCTGCTCGACGTGCCCCGCAAGCCCGACGTCCCGGCCGGAGGCCGCTACATCACCATGACCAGCTGCAGCCCCATGTACGCGATGACCGAGCGGATCGTCGCGTACGGACTTTTCGAGTCGTTCACGCCGCGCGCCGACGGGCCGCCGGCCTCGCTCACGACGGCGGTGTCGTGATGTACGGCGCGCTGTGGCGAGTGCTTCCCGGCCCGTGGTGGGTACGGCTGCTGATCGTGCTCGCGATCGTCGCGGCCGTCGTCTACGCCCTGTTCACGTGGGTCTTCCCGTGGGTGAGCCAGTACGTCAACCCGCAGGAGGTCACGGTCGAGTGACCGGATTCGGCGTCCTCGTCGTGGACAACCACGACAGCTTCGTGCACACCCTCGCCGGCTACGTGCGGCAGCTCGGCGCCGACGTGACGGTCGTCGAGGCCGATGCGCTCGCCGCCGACGAGGTGCCCGCGCTCGTGCGCGCCGTCGACGCCGTGCTGGTCTCGCCCGGACCCGGCGACCCGGAGCACGCGGGGGCGTCGATCGACGTCGTGCGAGCGGCGGCGGATGCGGCGACACCGCTCCTCGGCGTGTGCCTGGGGCATCAGGCGCTCGGCGTGGCCTTCGGCGCGACGGTCGCGCACGCACCCGAGCTCATGCATGGGCTCACCTCCGTCGTGCGACACGACGGGGAGGGCGTCTTCCGCGGCCTGCCGTCGCCCTTCGCCGCGACGCGCTACCACTCGCTCGCGATCGTCCCCGAGACGCTCCCCCGTGAGCTCGAGGTGACGGCGGTCACCGATTCGGGGGTCATCATGGGCGTCGCCCACCGCGCGCTCCCCCTCGTGGGCGTGCAGTTCCACCCGGAGAGCGCGCTGACCGAGGGCGGGCACCGGCTCCTCGGCAACTGGCTCGCGCGCGCGGGGCTCCCCGGCGCCGACGCGCGCGGCGCCGCGCTGCATCCGCTCGCTCCCGGCGCGTGAGCGGGAGCTCTCGGCGCGTCAGCCCGTGCAGGTGGTGAGGACGATCTCCGACCGGATCGGCACCTCGCCCGGCGGCAGTGACTGGCGCGCCACGGTGGGTGTCGGTGCCTTCGGGCACGACGGGTCCTCCTCGGTGCGCACGGTCAGTCCGATCTCGGGCGACTGCAGCTCGCGTGTCGCGGCGTCGATCGTGTAGCCGGTGTAGTCGACGATCACGACGCGGCCGGTCGCGACGACGAGGTTCACCGCGGTGCCCTTCGGCACCGACGCTCCGGAGGCCTGATCGCTCTCGAGCACCGTGCCCGCCGCGGAGGTGGGGTCGTTCTGCTGCCGGATCGCGCCCTCCGTCAGTCCGGCGGCGGTGATCGCCTCGCGCGCCGCGTCCACGGAGAGGCCCACGAGCGTGGGAACGGTCGAGGTCTCGACGCCGCGCGAGACGTACACGGTGATCTCCTCGCCGGTGGCGACGGAGACCCCGGCGGCCGGGTCGGTACGGATGACGTTGCCCGCCGCGACGGTGCTGCTCGTCTCCTCCTCGCGCACGGGAGTGAGGTCCTGCGCGGTGAGCAGCTCCTCCGCGCGCTCCCACGCGACATCCGACACGTCGGGCACGACGCGGGCGTTACCGGGAACCTGGTCGCGCGGCTGGATCGTCACGACCCAGAACAGCACCGACACCAGCAGCACCGCGATGAAAGCGACACCCGCCCAGATCCACGCCACGGGCGGCCCCGACTGCGTGCGGCGCATGGTCGTATCGGTGCTCAGCTGCCGCAGCGACCGCGCGGTCTCGGCCGCGTGCCGCGGGTTCGGCCCGTACAGCTCGCTCGTGAGGGCGCCCAGCTGCTTCTTGCTCGGCTGTCGCCCCTCGACGGCGCCGTCGAGCGCGGCGCGGAAGGTCGCCGCATCCGGGAACCGCTGGAAGGGATCCTTCGCGAGGGCGCGCAGCACGACCGCGTCCATGGCGCGCGGGGTGGTCTCCTCGAGCTCCGACGGCGGGAGGGGCGCTTCGCTCACGTGCTGGTACGCCACCGCGACGGGCGATTCGCCACGGAACGGCGGCCGCCCGGTGAGCAGTTCGTACAGGACGACGCCGGTGGAGTACAGGTCGGCGCGCGCGTCGACCGGCTCGCCCTTGGCCTGCTCGGGCGAGAAGTACGCGGCCGTGCCGAGGATCGTCGTCGTCTCGGCCACGGTGGAGGAGGAGTCGGACACCGCGCGGGCGATGCCGAAGTCCATGACCTTCACGCCGCCGTCGGGGAGCACCATGACGTTGCCGGGCTTGATGTCGCGGTGCACCACGCCGGCCCGGTGGGAGAACTCGAGCGCCTCGAGGATGCCGTCGACGTAGCGTCGCGCGTCGTCGACCGGCACCGGGCCCGCCGCGATGACGTCCTTCAGCAGCCGCCCGTCGACGAGTTCCATGACGATGTACGGCACCGACCGCGTCGATCCGTCGGCCGCGGACTCGGTGTCTTCACCGGCGTCGAACACACGCACGATCGACGGGTGCGTCATGCGCGAGGCCGACTGGGCCTCGAGGCGGAAGCGCGTGCGGAACGCCGCATCCTCGGCCAGCTCGCGGGAGAGGATCTTGATCGCCACCTCGCGCTCGAGCATCGTGTCGAACCCGCGGTAGACGCTCGCCATCCCGCCCTTGCCGATGAGCTCACCGATGCGGTAACGCCCGGACAGCATGCGCGTCTCGGTCGTCACGGAGCACTCCCAGCGTGGTGGATCAAAAGCACAGCCTAACCGCTACGGCGTCGTGCTCGGAGCCGGCGTCGAGCCTCCCTGGATCTGCGAGATGGCTTCGGGGGACGCGCCGGAATCGCGCTGCTGACCGCTGCCCGAGCACGACACCGTGTACGTGATCGTGAGGGTCTCGCCGGGCGCGTTGGCGACCTCGACCTGGGCGTTGCGGGCGTTCGCACCGAACGCGGCGGTCGACTGACCCGTGTTCGCGAACGTGCCGTTCGTGGCCGTCAGGTTGTACGAGCTGACCGACAGGCCGGCGGGGCAGCTGGCCCCCGGCCACGACACCTGCGCCGACGAGCCGGCTTGCACGGTGGCGGGGAGGGTCGCGGCGGCGGGCGTGTTGATCGGCGTCTGCTCGCCATACGCCGTGACGGTGATGGTCGTCCCCGTGGGTACCCGACCGGTCGGGTTCACCGCATAGATCGTGCCCACCTGCTCGGCGCTCGTCGCGGCGTTGCCGGTCTGGCAGTCGGCGACGAGGTCGGCTCCCTCGAGGATCTGGCGCGCCTCGTCGCACGTCTTTCCGGTCAGCCCGAGCCCGTCGACATTCACGCGATCGGACGTGGGCGTCGGGCTCGGCGTGTTCCGGGTGGGCGACGCCGACGGCGTGGACGAGGTCTGCGTCGGGCCGGGCTCGGGCGTGCCCTGGTTCGCGAAGAACGCGATGAGCGTGCCGACGAGCACGAGCACGAGGAGCGCGATCAGCGCGATCAGCGGCCACGTCCACGGGCTGCGCTTCTTCTTCGCCGGCGCATCCTCGGTCGTCGAGGAGGTCTGGTCGACGACAGTGGGCGCGGGCATGAGCCGCGTCGCCGCTGAGGTGTCGGCGCCGCCCGCCGTGAGCAGCTGCGTCACATCGTCCGCCGCCGCTGCGGCACCGGCGATCGCGGGCACCGCGGCGATCGCGGCCGACAGGTCGCCGCGGCGCAGGGCGGATGCGGCGCGCGAGACCGCGGCCGCGGAGGCCGGCCGGTCTTCGGGCTTCTTCGCGATCATCGCCATGACGAAGCGCTGGACGGGCTCGGGCACGGTCGCCGGCAGCGGCGGGGGCTGCTCGTTGATCTGCGCCATCGCGATCGCGACCTGCGACTCCCCCGTGAAGGGGCGCTTGCCGGCGAGGCACTCGTACGCGACGATGCCGAGCGAGTAGATGTCGGTCGCCGGCGACGCGGGGTGACCCGACGCCTGCTCGGGCGAGAGGTACTGGACCGTGCCCATGACCTGGCCGGTGGCCGTCAGCGGCACCTGGTCGGCGATGCGCGCGATGCCGAAGTCGGTGATCTTCACGCGCCCATCGGGCGTGATGAGCAGGTTGCCGGGCTTGATGTCGCGGTGCACGAGGCCCGCGGCGTGCGCGGCCTGCAGCGCCGCGGCCGTCTGCGCGACGATGTCGAGCGTCTTGTCGGTCGAGAGCGTGCCGTCGCGCTCGATGATCGTCGACAGGGCCTCGCCGGGGACGAGCTCCATCACGAGGAAGGCGCTGCCGTTCTCCTCCCCGTAGTCGAAGACGCTCGCGATGCCCTCGTGGTTGACGAGCGCGGCGTGGCGGGCCTCGGCGCGGAAGCGCTCGAGGAAGCCCGGGTCGCCCATGTACTCGTCCTTGAGGATCTTGATGGCGACCGTGCGTCCGATGACATGGTCGGTCGCCTCCCAGACCTCGCCCATGCCGCCGATCGCGATCCGCGAATCAAGCTCGTAGCGTCCTCCGAAGGTCACACCCTGCGTCGGTCTCATCGTCCCAGCACCGCCTCCATGACCTTCTTCGCGATGGGAGCGGCAAGGGTGTTGCCGCTGCCCGACTGTCCTTGCCCTCCGCCGTTCTCCACGACGACGGCGACGGCGACCTGAGGGTCGTTCGCCGGGGCGAAACCCGTGAACCACAGCGTGTACGGGCGCGTGTTCCCGTTCTCCGCGGTGCCCGTCTTACCGGCCACGTCGACGCCCTCTATTCTTGCACCGGACGCTGCACCGTCCTGGACATTGGCCACCATCATGGCCACCATCTGGGCGTCGACGTCGGGCTCGATCGCGCGGCCGAACTCACTGTCGCCGAAGGTCTGCTCGACGGTGAGATCGGGCGCGATGACCGAGTCCACGATGCGGGGATTCATGACGACACCGCCGTTGGCGATGCCCGCCGAGACCATCGCCATCTGCAGCGGCGTCGCGCGCACGTCGCCCTGACCGAAGCCGGTGAGCGCCGTCTTGTCGTCGCTGAGCGCCTCGGTCGGATACGTCGACGGGGTGGACGCGAGGGGCAGCTGGGCGCTGGCGGCCGTCGCGCCGGTGGCGAGCGAGAACGACGTGTCGAAGCCGTACTTCTGCGCCTCCTCGCGGATGGCGTCGTCGCCGAGCTCGACCGCGAGCTCGGCCATCGGGATGTTGCAGCTGAGGCGCAGCGCATCCGCGATCGTCACGCTCTCGCCGCCGCCGCACGTGCCGCCGCCCGCGTTGCGGATCGATGTGTTCGTGCCGGGGAGGGTGTACTCCGCGACGTTCGGGAACGTCGACTCGGGCGTGTACTGACCGGAGGCCAGCGCGGCCGACGCGACGACGAGCTTGAACGTCGAGCCCGGCGGGTTGAGGCTGCCGCCGATGCCGCGGTCGTAGAGCGGGTTCGCGGGGTCGGTCACGAGCGTGTTGTAGGTCGCCTCCACGGCGTCGCTGTCGTGGGCCGCGAGCGCGTTCGTGTCGTAGCTGGGGCTCGTCGCGAGGGCGAGGATGCGGCCGGTCTTCGGCTCGATCGCGACCACCGCGCCCTGCAGCGACCCGAGAGCCTCGAACGCCGCGCGCTGCACGTTCGGGTCGACCGTGATCTCGACGTTCGAGCCCCGCGGCGGCTGGCCGGTCACGATGCGGTCGAGGCGCGAGAAGAACTGCGAGTTGCCGGTGCCGCTCAGCTGCTGGTTCAGCGCCTGCTCGAGCCCCGTGGCCGAACCCAGGACGGGATTGATGTAGCCGGTGACGGGCGCCCACATCGGGGCGTCGACGTACGTGCGCTGCCAGCTGTAGACGTCATCGGAGGGCACCGACGAGGCGATCGCGGTGCCCCCGGCGATGATCGAGCCGCGCTGCACCTCGTACGAGTCGTACAGCGCGCGCTTGTTGTTCGGGTCGGCGGCGAGGTTGTCTGCCTGCAGCACCTGGATGACGCTCGTCGAGCCGAACAGCGCGAGGAACATCACGAGCATGAGGATGCTCAGGCGTCGGAGCTCTTTGGTCATCGGTCCCACCCCCTCGGGTGGGACACCCGGCGGTCCCTGAGCAAGCGAGCGGAGCGAGCGCGTCGAAGGGTGGTCATGTCAGCCGATCACCACCCGGGGGCGGCTGCGCACCGCATCGGAGATGCGCAGCAGCAGTGCGACGATGAGCCAGTTCGAGATGAGCGACGATCCGCCCGCGGTGAGGAACGGCGTCGTCAGGCCCGTGAGCGGGATGAGGCGCGTGACGCCGCCGACCATGATGAACACCTGCAGTGCGATCGTGAACGACAGCCCCGTGGCCAGGAGCTTGCCGAAGTCGTCCTGCCCGGCCAGGCCGATGCGGATGCCGCGGCTCGTGAAGACCATGTACAGCGCGAGGATCGCGAAGACGCCGACGAGACCGAGCTCCTCACCGAGGCTCGGGAGGATGTAGTCGCTCTGCGACAGGGGCGTGATGTACGGCCGGCCCTGCCCGAGTCCGGTGCCGACCAATCCGCCTTGCGCGAGCCCGAAGATGCCCTGCACGAGCTGATAGCTGCTGCCGTTGACGAGGTCGGGGTTGAACGCGTCGAGCCAGTTGTCGAAGCGTGCGCCGACGTACGGCAGGACGCGTGACGCGGCGAACGCGCCGCTTCCGGCGAGGACGACGCCCAGGAGCACCCAGCTCGTCTTGCCGGTGGCGACGTACAGCATCGCGACGAACATCCCGAACAGGAGCGTTCCGGTGCCGAGGTCGCGCTGCAGGATGATGATGCCGAGCGAGATCAGCCAGATGATGAGGATCGGGCCGAGCTCCCGGGCCCGCGGCCACGTCATCCACAGGAAGCGCGTGCCGGTGGACGTCAGGCTCTCGCGCGTGCGCACGAGGTAGCCCGCGAAGAAGATCGCGAGGCAGATCTTCGCGATCTCCCCCGGCTGGAACTGGAACAGCCCGCCCACCGACACCCACACGTCGGCGTTCTGGTCCGTGCCGAGGCCCGGTATGAACGGCAGCACGAGCAGCAGCACGCCGGCGAGGCCGAACACGTAGGTGTAGCGGAAGAGCACCCGGTAGTTTTTGAGGAACCACACGATGAGGATCGCGCCGGCCACCGCCAGCGTCGACCACGCGAGCTGCTTCGTCGTCGCCGCATCCCAGCCCGTCGCCGCGCGGGCGATGTCGATGCGGTAGATCTCGGCCATGCCGAGCCCGGTCAGCAGCGTCGCGATCGGCAGGACGAACGGATCGGCGGCGCGCGCGCGCAGCCGCAGCACGACGTGCAGCAGGATCGAGAGGAGGGCGGGGATGCCGCCGAACACGAAGATCTGCACGTCGGGCGTGCGGCCGGTGCCGAACTCCACGAGGGTGACGGCGCCCGCGTTGATGACGAGGGCGAACAGCAGCAGCCCGAGCTCGCGATTGCGCTGGGTCTGCGGCACCCGGATGCGGCGGAGCGCGCGCAGCACGGCCGTGTCGGCCGCGACCGGCTCGGTGCTCCGGGTGAGCGGGGCGTCGGTGCTCATCCTCCCCCTCCCGTGGCGGCCGCAGTCTCCCGCAGCCGCTGGATGATCGACTGCGCGTCGTCGAGGGACGGTGCCGAGATCGTGCGCTCGACCGTCGCGCGGTCGAACTCCGGCAGGTCGGCGAGCGGGATGCCGGTGTCCTCGTACGGCGAGGACAGCTCGATCGGGCCGATCGACTGCTGTACGCCGCGGTAGAGCACGACGGTGTCGGTGTCAGCGCCGACGTAGTAGCGGGTCTGCGTCCACGAGTACGCCGCGAACAGGGCGGCCGCCAGCAGCGCGATCACGACGAAGAACCCGACGATCCAGCCGATGCGCCGGCGTCGTGCCCGGCGGCGGTCCTCCTCGATGAGCTCCTCGAGGAACTCCGCATCCGGTTCGAAGTGCGTCGGCTCGTTCGCGGCCTGGCGGTTCGGATGCAGCCAGCTGCTGCGGCCCGGACGCGCCGCCGGCACCTCGATGCCCAGCGGATTGCTCGCCGAGCCCACGATCGTCGGCGTGCCGATGAAGACGGGGTGCTGGCCGCCGACGTCGACGAGCACGATCGTGACGTTGTCGGGGGCACCGCCGTCGAGCGCCTGCTTGAGGAGCGCATCGGCCGTGCGGCCCGGTGCGAGCCCCTGTCCGAGCGCCTTCGCGGTGTGGGCGTCGTCGACCACGCCCGACAGCCCGTCGGAGCACATCAGCCACCGGTCGCCGGGCTGGGTGGGCATGATGAACGTGTCGACCTCGGGGTCGGGGTCCATGTCGCCGAGCACGCGCATGAGCACCGACCGGCGCGGGTGGTAGCGCGCCTCCTCGGGCGTGATGCGGCCGGAGTCCACGAGGCGCTGCACGAAGGTGTGGTCGGTCGTGATCTGGGTGAGCGCGCCGTCGCGGTACAGGTAGATGCGCGAGTCGCCGATGTGCGCGATGACGGCGTAGTCGTCGACCATCACGAGCGCGCTGACGGTCGTGCCCATGCCGGCGAGCTCGGGCTTGCGGCCCACCGTCTCGATCAGCTCCGACGCGGTGTCGGCGATCGCGTCGCGCAGGGCGCGTTCGGCGTCGGCCGTGGAGGCGAAGGGCTGGTCGAGCACCGTCAGGCGCGTGATCGCGAGACTCGAGGCCACGTCGCCGCCCGCGTGCCCGCCCATGCCGTCGGCGACGACGAACAGGTTCGACCCGGCGTAGCCGGAATCCTGGTTGTTGGAGCGCACCTTGCCGGTGTGCGAGATCGCGGCGCTCGAGCCCTGGAAGACCATGAAGAGTCCGGGGTCTACTTCCGCAGCTCGAACGTCGTGGCGCCCACCTTGATGGGAGCGCCCAGGCGCACGGGGACGGGAGCGGCCACACGGGTGCCGTCGTGGAACGTGCCGTTCGTGGAGTCGAGGTCCTGGATCATCCACTGCTCGCCCCACAGCACGAGGCGGGCGTGGTGGCTCGAGGTGTAGTCGTCGCGGATGACGAGTCCCGACTCGCTCGAGCGGCCGATCGTCAGCGGCTCGTTGCCCAGGGGCAGCTCCAGCCCGGCCTTCGGTCCGCTCGTGATGACGATGCGCGACGCCGTCGAGGTGGTCGCGGTGGCGCCGGGCGCCGCATCCGGGGTCTTCGGCGCGGCCGGCGGCCGGCTGACCGGCGCGGTCATGTCGTTCGCGCCGCCGGCGGGCGCGGCGACGGGCGCGGGAGCAGGGGCGGCGGCTGCGGCGGCCTCCGGGAGCTTGCGCACCTTGACGCCGAACAGGTCGGCGCGCAGCGAGTAGACGACCGCGAAGACGAAGAACCACAGCAGCAGGAGGAACCCGATGCGCAGCAGCAGGAGAGTGAGCTCGCTCACGCCAGCGGGCCTCCGTCTCGCACGGTGAACGCTCGGGTCGCGTCGGGGTCGGGTCGTCGCACGGGCGCGGCCTGCGCGACGACGCGGAAGACGATGTTCGTGCGGCCGATCGTCACGGTCGCATCCGGGGGCAGCGGCGCCTCGGTGATCTTGCGGCCGTCGAGCGTCGTGCCGTTGGTCGAGCCGAGGTCGCGGACCATCGCGCGCTCACCGTCCCACAGGATCTCGACGTGCTTGCGGCTGGTGCCGGCATCCGCGAGCGTGATGTCGGCGTCGCTGCCGCGCCCGATGATCGTGCGCGCCTTGGTCAGCGGGTGGCGGCGGCCGTCGATGTCGACGACACCGCGCCACGACACGGTGCCCGCGGCGGTCTGCGACTCCACGCGCAGCGTGCCGGTCGACACGCTCTCGTCGCGGTCGATCGTGATGCTCACGGGACCGGCGAACGAATACCCCTGGGTGCGCGCGTGCTTCTGGACGAGGGTGTCGAGCTCATCGCCGAGGGCGGTGCCCAGCTGCCGCATCCGGTCGTCGTCGGCGGGCGAGAGGTGCACGACGAACGTGTTGGGCGCGAGGATGCGGTCGCGGCTGACGACCGCGGACTTCTTGTCGAGCTCGCTGCGCAGCGCCGACGCGATCTCCACCGGCTGGATGCCGCTGCGGAAGGTCTTCGCGAAGGCGCCGTTGACGGCGCGCTCGAGACCCTTCTCGAAACTGTCGAGTAGCCCCACGAGACTCCTTCAGGCAGGCAGACCGGTGGCTACATCGTAGTCAGCGCGCCTGAACAGGCTCTTCATGCGCGATTCCGGGTGTGGCGGAGCGGCGTGATACCCTCGTGAGGTTGAGTGCGCGGACTCGTTCCACGCCTCGCGCGAGTGGCGGAATAGGCAGACGCGCTGGCTTCAGGTGCCAGTGCCCGAAAGGGCGTGGGGGTTCAACTCCCCCCTCGCGCACCACCAGGCCCCGGGTCATCCCCGGGGCCTCTTCCGTTCCCGGGCGTGGGCCCGATGCGCCGCCGTGTGGCGTCGGCGCCCGCGTCGTCGGAGGATCGCGCCGGCGTCGGAGCCTCGCGCTCGGATCATCCGACGTCGGCGCGGATCTCCGACGGTGCGCCGGCGATGGCCGCACTGTAGCGCCGGCGCGAGAGACTTGTCCCACTCGGGGCGGTGTGGACCCGGGATGCGAGTGCGGGCGCCGCGAGCGAGTGAGGGCGCATGGACGAGGACGACGAACTCCGGATGCTGCGCGCTCGCGCCTACGGGCCCGCGGCCGACCTGCATCTCGACCCCGCGGCGCTCCGCCGCCTGCGCGAGCTCGAGGCCGCGCATCGACCCCGGTCCGCCGCTTCCGTCGGCCCCGCGCCCGCTCCATCGGCGCCTGCGCCTGCGCCGGTGACGCCGCCGCCTGGCCCCGCACCCTCCGAGGTGGATGCCGTCGAGGCAGCTCGGGCGCCGCATCCGGTCCGCCGCCCGAGCCGCCTGATACTCGCGGTCCTCGCGGCGGTGGCCGGCGTGCTCGTGGGGGCGGCAGTGGGGGCCGCGGTTCAGGCAGGGTTCGGCGCCGCACCGGATGCCGCGGAAGACGGCGAGGTCGTCGCGACGATCACGCCGGACCCCGACTTCTCGTGGCCGTCGTTCTTCCCCGAGCCGGGCAGCCTGCGCGCGATCGGCTTTGCCGACATGGCGGGCATCACGGTCGTCGCGATCCCGCCCTCGAGCGCCGCCGCGCGCGGCTGGTGCATCTTCACGTACGAGACCGCGCTGCTGGACACCGGCTCGAACAGCTACGCCGGAGACAGCGAGCGGGCCTGCGAGGCCCGGCCCTTCCCCGCGAGCATCGTGATCGACCTCGACCGCGGCCCGCGGAGCCTGCGGGAGGAGTTCCCCGACGCCAGCGCCCTGCGCTTCGTGCTCGACGCCGACCGGCGCGAGGTGCTCGTCTACGCCGGCCGCGACGCGCCGTGACGTCGGAGCCGCGCGGCTTCGTCGGAGCATCAGGCCTGGAAGCTCCGACGTCGGTGCGATCCTCCGACGGTCGGGCGCCGGCCGCCGGCTACTCGAGCGTCGGCGGGAGCACGAAACGGATCTCCTCCGCGTCGCGCCCCAGCCCGGGCGCGAACGCCGTGTCGCGCGAGAGCTCCGTGAACCCGAGCCGCGCGAGCATCGCGGCGGATGCGGCGTTGCCGGCCGCCACCCGCGCATACAGCGGACGCTCGGGCTCGCGGTCGACGAGGAGCCGCAGCGCGGCGGTGCCCACGCCCCGGCCCTGCGCGTGCGGGGCTATCCAGTACGTCACCTCGCGCGCGCCGTCGGTGGAATAGGCGCCCGCCGTGCCGGCGAAGCCGCCGTCCTCCGTCACGACCCACATCGCCGCATCCGGATCGGCCCGCACGCGGGCGATCCACGCGTCGAATGCGACGCGGTCGGCGGGGTCGGCGGCCGTGAACGCCGCCTGAGCCACCGAGCGCGGGTCGCGCATCATGTCGAAGATGGCGTCGAGGTCATCGTCGTCGACGTCGCGCAGGTCGATGTGGGGCACGGAACCACCGTAGAACCCTGCCGTCACACGGGGAATTCCCGGTCGCATACAGACGCATCTATTAGTAGAGTGATCTCCGCCACGCTCGCGTGGCATATCCGGGGGGATCCGTCGACGCCCGGGCTTTGAGCGCATCGCTCGGCCCGGGCGTCGTATGGTTTCGGGCCCCGCCGATGTTCCACGTGCAACGTTTGTGTCACCATCCCGTGCGCCGCGGCGCCATGCGCGTTAGCGTGGGTGTGTCCGGGGCAGACGGCTCCGGCAACACAGAACGGCATGTAATGAGTACCCAGGGCACGGTCAAGTGGTTCAACGCAGAGAAGGGGTTCGGCTTCATCGCGCCCGATGAGGGTGGCGCTGACGTGTTCGCGCACTACACCGCCATCTCCGCGTCCGGATACCGCTCGCTCGAAGAGAACCAGCGCGTCGAGTTCGAGATCGCGCAGGGCCCCAAGGGCCTGCAGGCGGAGAACATCCGCCCCCTCTGAGCCACGCGTGCGCGGCGGGCTCAGCGCTCGCCGCGCACGAGCTCCCAGCCCGCCCCCGCGAACTGCGACAGCGTCGCGGACGGCAGGAATGCCCGCGTCAGCGCTGCGCCGATGCGGGTGAGATCCCCCTCATCGCGGTACAGCAGGTACATCGTCTCGTACCGCGGATGGAACTTCTGCTTGAAGCGGTGCAGTGACGCGAAGCCGTAGACCGGCTCCAGCACGCCTGCCATCCAGTCCTGGATCTCGGCGATCGCGCCCGCCCCTTCGGGGTACTCGTGGGCGAGCGGCGCGCCCGAGAGCGACAGGATCTGCGCCCCCTCCTCGGCGAACGCCTTCGCGGACGAGCCGATGAGGAACTCCATCACGGGGCCGAAGCCGCCGTCGCGCCGCCGCATGAGGTCGAGCGTCCACCCGCGGATCCGGCCCTCGCCGTACACCGGCAGCCACGACAGGAAGCCGTCGACGTCGCCGTTCGGCGACACCGCGAGCGCGAGGCGCACCTCCGGATCGGCCGCCTCGTGGAGCGTCCCGAGGGTGAAGCCCATCTCCGGCAGCCCCCTGTCGCCGACCCAGCCCTCCGAGATCGCACGCAGCTGCTGCTGCACGCCCCACGGCTCATCCCGCCACCGCGAGAGGCGGAACACCATGTCCTCCCGTTCGGCGCGGTTGAACGACGTGCGCACGGCGGCCCACGCCTTCCCGGTGAACTGCAGCCCCGGCAGGTCGACGATCGTGTCGTCCGCCACGACGATGCTCCGCCACTCCGCAGGCACCGCACGGCGCGTCTCCTCCCCCGCGCTGAAGAAGCACGGGACGAGGGCGTTGCGCTCGCACTCGCGCACGAACTCCCGTACGGCGTCGGGGCCGGATGCGGCGGGGCCCAGCGGATCCGCGAGCGCGAGCGCCACGCCCGCCCGCCGCTGGTAGGCCAGAACGTTCGCGCCGTACCACGCGTAGTCATTGCCGTCCCACGTCGCCATCCACGACAGCGTCCCGCCGCCGTGGGCGCGGATCTGCGCCTTGACGTCGTCGCGTGTGGGGCGCGGGCTGAGACCCAGTCGGGCCTTGCGTCGCGCGCGGAACGCGCGCCGCACGAGCACGAGGAAGACGAGCACCAGCGTCCACAGCACCGAGGTCGCCAGGGTCGCGCTGACGTCGCCGTCGAGCGTCGCGTCGACACCCGTGACACCCGCGACTGCGATGACCGCGACCAGCAGCACCCCCACCAGCACGTTCAGGCTCGCCAGCACGAGGCTCACGACCCACGCCCAGCGGCGACCACGCCGCATCCCGTCCGACACCACCAGGATGAGGAACGCGTCGATCGCGAAGTCCTCCCACGAAGCGGCGTACGGCTCGGTCGTGCCGAAGGGACCCGATGTCGGAACGAGGAGTGTGACGAGCTGGATGATGCCGAGCACGACGAGCATCGCGAAAGCGAGCAGGCGCTGCTCGCGCATGCTCACGCGCTGGGGCCGGAGCGACCGGCTCGCGCCGAGCACGAGCAGCACGGCGAGCAGGTGCTCGAGGTCGGCGACGCTCCCCCAGAACAGCAGCGCGAGGAAGACGAACGCGACGAGCACGATCCACGCGCGCAGCCGCCACGGCGCCACGAACAGCGACACGGCGGCCGCGATGCACGCCAGCGCGCCGCCCGACGGCCCGACATCGAGTGCCGCCGCCTGCGCCTGCGCCCAGGGCCACGGCAGCAGCGCGCCCGCCCACAGCACGAGCGCCGCGGCGAGCACCGCGAACAGCTGACCGACGCCGAAGTACGCCAGCGCGACGCGCCAGCCGCGCCGGTACTCCAGATACGCCATGCCCCACAGGCTCGCGATCGTGAGGGCGTAGACCCACGGCTGGTCGATCACGAACGTGCCGGTGACCGGCGTCCACCACCGGCCCGCCTCGATCGCGGGCAGGCCGTAGGCGAAAGGCTCCCACAGCGGCGAGCTGCGGAACGGCTGCCACAGGGCCGCAGTGAGCACGCCGACGACGAGGAGCACCGCGACGAGGGCGAGGGTCGCCGGGATGCGGCGCGGGATCCCCGCGATCACTTGGGCGACGGTCGGACGCTCGGCCATGCCCACACCCTAGAGTGCGACGGAGCCGTCCGCGCGGATGATCGTGTGAGCGCCGGGCGTCAGTCCTCGGGCAGGAGGAGCAGGCGCTGCAGCTGCGCCGCATCCGCGACGCTGGCCTGCGCGCCTTCGGCCTCGTGCGGCCAGCTGAAGCCCCACTGCACGAAGATCACCGGAACGCCGACCTCGGCGCCGCCCTCGACATCGTGGTGCCGGTCGCCGACGAGCACGGGCCGGCTCGTGTCGACGCCGGCGGCCTCCAGGCGACGCAGCGCTTCGCGCACGATGTCGGACTTGGCGCTGAGCGTGCGCTCATCCGGGGTGGCACCCACCATGGCCGTGAAGTACGGGGCGAGCTCGAAGTGGTCCATGAGCGCCACGACCTGGGCCTCGGGCTTGGAGCTGGCGGTCGCCTGCGGGATGCCGGCGGCGGCGACCGCGGCGATGACGTCGGCCACGCTCGGGAAGAGCTTCGCGCTGGAGGTGTAGCCCTCCTCCTTGTTCAGCTGCCGGTAGAACGCGACCGCCTCGACCGCCTGCTCTGGCGTCATGCCGACATTGGCCTGGAACGACTCGAACATGGGCGGACCGATCCACCGCGACAGCTCGCCGCGCGTCGGGGGCTGCATCCCGAAATGCTGGAGCGTGATCGACAGCCGCCGCAGGATGCCCTCCGACGCGTCGACGATCGTGCCGTCGACGTCCCACAGGACGCAGGACCAGGGAGAGCGCACGGGCATACCCCCACGCTACCCGCGCGGGGAGCGCGCGGAATTCAGGCTCAGGCGTCGCGCGCGGCCATCCATGCGCCCGGAATGGCGGCGGAGCCTGAATTCTGCGGGCGGCGGGAGGTCAGAAGAGCCGGAGGTGGCCCGAGTCGACGCCCTTCATCTCCTCGTAGTCGAGGGTCAGGCAGCGGATGCCGCGGTCGGTGGCGAGCACGCGCGCCTGCGGCTTGATCTCCTGGGCCGCGAAGATCCCGGTGACGGGCGCCAGATGCGGGTCGCGGTTCAGCAGGTCGAGGTAGCGCGTCAGCTGCTCGACGCCGTCGATGTCGCCGCGACGCTTGACCTCGATCGCGATCGTGCCGCCCGCGGGGTCGCGCAGCAGCAGGTCGACCGGGCCGATGGCCGTGGGGAACTCGCGACGCACGAGGGTCAGCCCCTCCCCCACGATCGACACCTGTTCGGCGAGCAGCCGCTGCAGATCGGCTTCGACGCCGTCCTTCACCAGCCCCGGGTCGACGCCGAGGTCGTGCGACGAGTCGTGCAGCACTTCGTGGATGCGCACGAGCAGGGCGTCGCCGGTCTTCGCGTGCGTGACGCGCCAGCGCTCGATGACGCCGTCTTCGAGGTCCGCCGCATCCGGGGCCTCGGCCACGAGGGTGCACGGCGGGCTCATCCAGTTCAGCGGCTTGTACGACCCGCCATCGGAGTGCACGAGGAGGCTGCCGTCGCCCTTGTGGACGAGCAGACGGGTCGCCAGCGGCAGGTGCGCGTTGAGCCGGCCGGTGTAGTCGACGGAGCAGCGGGCGATGACGAGACGCACCCGACGAGCCTAATCCTCCGCGCGGGCGGCGCTCCGGGCGGATGCCTCGGGTGCGGCCGCCGGTGCGAGCGGGCGCGCGGCGCCGGAGAAGAAGCCCGACAGCACGATCAAGCCGACGATGACCAGGAGCGTGTTGAGCAGACCCAGGTGCTCGCTGATGAAGCCGAGGATCGGCGGGCCGCACAGGAACGCGACGTAGCCGATCGTCGCGGCCGCAGCCACGCGCGAGGCGGCCTTGGCCGGGTCGTCGGCGGCCGCCGACATGCCGAGCGGGAAGCCGAGGGACGCGCCCATCCCCCACAGCGCCGCGCCGACGAACACGAGCGGCAGGTTCGGCGCGTAGATGAACAGGACGAGGCCCGCCGTCGCGGTGACCGCGAGCGCCCGCAGCACGACCACGCGGCCGAGCAGGTCGACGAGCGGGCCGCCGAAGACGCGGACGACCGTCATCGCGACGGAGAAGACCGTGAGGGCAGCGGCGCCGACCGCCTCGGCTCCCCCGTGGTCCTCCACGACGGCGAGCGGCAGCCAGTCGTTCGCCCCGCCCTCCGCGAACGCCATGCCGAGCATGATGACCCCGAGAGCGTACGTCCGCGGCTCCTTCCACGCGGACAGGGCGGTGTGGAGGCGTTCGGTCCACCGCTGCGGCGGAGCATCCGACATCACGTCCATCGCGGCCTCGCGCGGCGGTACGTTCGCGACGCTGACGAAGGCCAGCAGCACGATGACGCCCGCGACGATGCCGGTGTGGACCGCGACGCCCACTCCCGCGAACGCGGCCAGCGCGCCGGCGGCCGCGCCGATCACGGTGCCGAAGCTGAAGAACGCGTGGAACAGCGGCAGGATCGTACGGCCGGTGTACTTCTCGATCGCGGCGCCCTCGACGTTCATCATGACGTCGACGGCGCCGTTGCCGAAGCCGAACAGCATGAGCCCCGCCATCGCCACGCCGTACACGCGCAGCACGTCCGCGCCGAGGCCGACGAGCGCGGCGCCGGCCGCGACGAACAGGAGTGCGGCGAGCATCCCCCGCCGGGCGCCTACGCGGGCGAGGACGACCGGCGCGACCGACAGACCGATGATCGAGGCCACGCCCATCGCGAGCAGGAGCAGGCCGATGCCGAGGTTGTCGACGCCCAGCTCGTCCTTGATCGCCGGCACGCGCGACGCCCACGTGGAGATGCTCAGGCCGCTCGCGAGGAAGATGGCGAAGATCGCGGTGCGCCAGCGCACCAGTTGCGCCCGGCTCAGCTGCAGGTCCATCCCGCCAGCGTACCGGTTGCGCCGAATCGATTCGAGACGCGCCGCCGGGCGGTGACGGCCCCGGGGTACGATGCCGGGATGAAGGCGCGCCGAGCCACGATCAGCGACGTCGCCCGCGAGGCCGGCGTCGCGGCATCGACGGCGTCGGTGGTCTTCAGCGGCCGCATGCCGGTCTCGGATGCGACGCGTCAGCGGGTGCTCGACGCCGCCCAGCGGCTCGGCTACACCGGCCCCGACCCCCGCGCCGCGTCGCTGCGGCGCGGACGCTCGGGCATCGTCGCGGTCGTGCTCGAGGAGCGTCTGGGCGTCGCCTTCTCCGACCCGGTCATGACGCTGCAGATGGACGGCCTCACGGAGGGCGTCGCGCGCGTGGGCGCCGGCGTGCTTCTGCTGCGGGACGACCCGGATGCGCCAGGGGAGCCGTCGCTCACGACCGCGCCGCTGGATGCCGCCGTCCTCGTCGGCTGCAACGCGCGCACGCGCGAGTCGCTCGAGATCCTGCGCGCCCGAGACGTGCCGGTCGTCGTGATCGAGGGTGACGGCGGCCCGGGGGTCCCGCAGATCCGCCTGGACAATCGCGAGGCGCAGCGCCAGCTGGCGAGCCACCTCGCGGGCCTCGGCCACCGCCGCGTGGCGATCGTCACGCTCGGTACCACCGCCGAGCGGCGCCCCGGTTGGCTCGATGCGGAGGCCGAGCGCGACATCCGGGTCGAGGTCGCCGCCGACCGCCTCGCGGGCGCGCGGGACGTGTTCCCCGACGCGCCCGCGTACGCCGCCGGCGCGAGCCTGATCGACGAGGGGCTGGCCGCGGGCCGCGCAATCCTCGCGGCGTCAGGGGAGCGGCCGACCGCGGTGATCGCGCAGAGCGACCTGCTCGCCGCGGGCGTCATCCGCGCCGCCGAGGAGGCCGGGCTCCGCGTGCCCGACGACCTCAGCGTGACCGGGTTCGACGGTGTCGTGGTCGACGGTCTCGCGCCGTACGCGCTGACGACGGCGGTGCAGCCCGCGGTCGAGAAGGGACGCGCGGCGGGCGACGCCGTGGCCGCGATGCTCGACGGATCCACCGCCGCATCGCTGCTCTTCACCTGTACGTTCCGCGAGGGGAATACCACGTCGGCACCGCGCGGCTGAGGCTCCGCCGGCCCGTCGCGGACCGCGCGGCCCGTAGAATGGCCCCGACGACCTGAGAGCCCGGACCCCGTGCCTGTGAACCCCGAGGAGGCCGCCATGCTGCTGCTCCTCGGCGCGTTCGCAGCCCTTCCGCTCGCGCTCCCGTGGCTCGTGTCGCGGGTCGGCGCCCGCGCGTTCTACGTCGCGGCCGCGCTGCCGATGGTCGCGTTCGTGCACACCGTGCTGCTCTCGCCGCGCGTGCAGGCGGGCGACATTCCGTTCGAGACATACGCCTGGATCCCGTCGCTCCACATCGCGCTGTCGATGAGGATGGACACGCTGTCGTGGCTCCTCGCGCTCATCGTCACGGGTGTCGGCGCACTCGTGATGCTCTACTGCCGCTGGTACTTCCGCGGCAAGACGCAGGGGGTCGGGCAGTTCTCTGCCGTCCTGCTCGCCTTTGCCGGCGCGATGTACGGGCTCGTGCTGACCGACGACATCGTCGTGCTCGTGATGCTGTGGGAGATCACGAGCATCCTGTCGTATCTGCTCATCGGCTATTACCACGCCCGCGGTGCCAGCCGTCGCGCGGCCCTGCAGGCGCTGCTGGTGACGACGATCGGCGGCCTCGTCATGCTGGTCGGCGTGGTGCTCCTCGTCGTCGAGACCGGCACGACGAGCCTCTCGGCGATCCTGGATGCCGCGCCCACCGGCGCCGTCGTCGACGCGGCGCTCGTACTGATCCTCGTGGGGGCGTTGAGCAAGTCGGCGATCTTCCCCTTCCACTTCTGGCTGCCCGGCGCCATGGCCGCTCCGACGCCCGTGTCCGCGTACCTGCACGCGGCGGCGATGGTGAAGGCGGGGATCTACCTCATCGCGCGGTTCGCGCCGGTCTTCGCCTTCGCGGCGCCGTGGCGACCGATCGTCATCTCGCTCGGCGTGTTCACGATGCTCCTCGGCGGTGTGAAGGCGCTTCGCGAGAGCGACCTCAAGCGCGTCCTCGCCTTCGGCACGGTCAGCCAGCTCGGCTTCCTCACGGTCGTCCTGGGCTACGGGACGCAGGAGGCCGCGCTCGCGGGACTTGCTCTCCTCCTCGCCCACGCGCTGTTCAAGTCGTCGCTGTTCCTCGTCGTCGGCATCATCGACCGCCAACTGTCGACACGCGACATCTCCGAGCTGAGCGGCGTGTGGCGGCAGGCCCCGGTGCTCGCGGTGTCGTCGACGATCGCGGTGGCCTGCATGGCGGGCGTCATCCCCACGATCGGCTTCGTCGCGAAGGAGGGGGCGCTCGCGGGTCTCCTCGAGGAGGCCGCGCACGGGCAGGCGTGGGCGATCGTGGCGGTCGTGGGCGTCTCCGTCGGCTCGGTGCTCACCGCCGCCTACGGCCTGCGCTTCCTGTGGGGCGCGTTTGCGACCAAGCGCGACACCGACGGCGCGCGCCGCGAGCCGACGGAGTGGCCCGACCCGCCGTTCGGCTTCCTCGGCGCGCCCGTCGTCCTCTCGGCGCTCACCGTCGTCGCGGGCGTCGCGACGCCGTGGATCGACGCTGCGCTGCAGCCCTACGCCCGCACCGCCGCCCCGGCGAGCCCCGGGATGCCGGAGCCCGAGAAGGCGCCGTATCTCGCGCTGTGGCACGGGTTCGAACCGGCGCTGTGGATCTCGCTCGGCACGCTCGTCCTGGGCGTCGCCGTCTTCCTGCTGACGGCGCGCTCACGCCGGTTCGCGGCCGCACGGATCCTGCCGTTCACGGCCGTCGACGTGTACAACGGCACGCTCCGCGCCATCGCGCGGCTGTCGGTGTTCACGACCTCGCTCACGCAGCGCGGCTCGCTGCCGGTGTACGTCGGCACGATCTTCCTCGTCTTCGTCGCCGCCGAGGGCACCGCGGTGCTGGCGGCGCCGTCGTGGCGCGCGCAGCTGGACGCGTGGCAGTCGCCGACGCAGCTCGCCGTCGCCCCCGTCATGATCGCCGCGGGGATCCTCGCCGTGAACGCGCGCAAGCGCTACAGCGGCGTCGTGCTCGTGTCGGTCACCGGTCTCGGCATGGTCGTGCTGTTCGCGACGAGCGGTGCGCCCGACCTCGCGCTGACCCAGATCCTCATCGAAACGGTCACGCTCATCGCCTTCGCGCTCGTGCTCCGCCGCATCCCCGCGCGGATGGGGGAGCACAACGCGTCGGTGTGGCCCAAGGCGCGCGCCGTCCTGGCCGTCGCCTCCGGCCTCATGATGGGGCTCGTGGCGATCGTGGCCACCGGCGCGCGGGTCGAGCGGCCGATCTCCGAGGCGTGGCCGGTCCTGGCGTACGAGATCGGCCAGGGGCGCAACGTCGTCAACGTCGCCCTCGTCGACCTGCGCGGCTGGGACACGATGGGGGAGCTCTCGGTGCTCATCCTCGCCGCCACGGGAGTCGCCTCGCTCGTGTTCGTGACGCACCGCGCCGACACGCTGAGCGAGTTCACGCAGCCGCTGCCGCGGCTGTCGGCCCGTGGGCGCGCGCCGCTCGTCGAGACCGAGGACGGCCCGCGGCCGCGCACGCCCGACCTGCGGGGTCGCCCGCAGACGTGGCTGCTCGGCGGTCAGAAGGTCCGCCCGGAGAACCGCTCGCTGATCCTCGAGGTGATCGTGCGAGTGCTCTTCCACTCGATCGTCATCGTGTCGCTGTACCTGCTGTTCGCGGGCCACAACCTTCCCGGCGGCGGGTTCGCGGGGGGCCTCGTCGCCGGCATGGCGCTCGTCATGCGCTACGTCGCGGGCGGCCGCTACGAGCTCGGCGCCGCCGCGCCCACCGACGCGGGCCGCCTGCTCGGCGCCGGGATGCTCGTGGCCATCGCGTGCGCGATCGTGCCGCTGTTCTTCGGTCAGCCGCCGCTGACGAGCGCGTTCTTCGAGGCCGAGCTGCCCGTGCTCGGCCACGTCGAGTTCGTCACCTCGACGGTGTTCGACATCGGGGTGTACCTGGTGGTCATCGGTCTCGTGCTCGACGTGCTGCGCAGCCTCGGCGCCGAGGTCGACCGCCAGACGCAGGAGATGCGCGCCCAGGGGGTGCTGCCCTGATGAACGTGTCGCTCGTGCTCATCGTGATCATGGCCGTGCTCTTCGCGTGCGGCGTGTACGCGATGCTCGAGCGCAGTCTCACGCGTGTGCTCATCGGCTTCCTGCTCCTGGGCAATGCGGCGAACCTGCTCCTGCTGATCGTGCTCGGGCCGCCCGGCATCGCTCCCTTCTACGGCGACGAGGGGCGGGTGTCCGATCCGCTGCCGATGGCCCTCACCCTGACGGCCATCGTCATCACGTTCGCCGTGTCGGCGTTCCTCCTCGCCCTCATCTACCGGTCGTGGCAGCTCGGTCAGGCCGACACCGTGGTCGACGACGCCGAAGACGTCGCCCTGCGCGAGCGCCCCTCCGACGAGGACGAGATGGACATGGACGTCGAGGTCGACGACACCGACGACGACGCGACCACCGACTTCCTCGGCACCGACACGTCGCCGATCCGGATCCTCCGCAGCACCGACCTCGCCGGCATCCGCGACGAGGCGCCGGTCGACCGACCGGTCTGGCGCGATGTCGCCGACGACGGGGGAGAGGACCGATGAGCGCCCTCGTGCCCCTCCTCGTCACGCTGCCGCTCGCGGGCGCCGGCATCGCGCTCATCGCCGGGCGTCACCGCAAGACGCAGGTGGCGGTGTCGCTCGCGACGCTGACCGCGACGCTCGTGATCGCCGCGGTGCTGCTCGTGATCGTCGACGCCTCCGATACGCCGCTGGCGGTGTCGGTGGGCGGATGGCCGATCCCGTTCGGCATCGTGCTCTACGTCGACCGGCTCTCCGCGCTGCTCGTGGTCGTCTCGAGCCTCGTCCTCCTCGCGGTCCTGCTCTTCTCCGTCGGCCAGGGCGCCGCCGACGGCGACGACGAGACGCCCGTGTCGATCTTCCATCCGTCCTACCTGATCCTGTCCGCCGGGATCTTCACGGCCTTCATCGCGGGCGACCTGTTCAACCTCTACGTCGGGTTCGAGATCCTCCTCGTCGCGTCGTACGTGCTGATCACCCTGGGAAGCACGGAGTCGCGCATCCGCACGGGCGTCGTCTACATCGTCGTGTCGCTCGTGTCGTCGATCCTGTTCCTGGCCTCGATCGCGACGATCTACGGTGCCCTCGGGACTGTGAACATGGCGCAGCTGTCGGAGCGCATGAGTGAGCTGCCGCAGGAGACGCAGCTCGTGCTCCACCTCATGCTGCTGCTCGCCTTCGGCATCAAGGCGGCCGTCTTCCCGCTGTCGTTCTGGCTTCCCGACTCCTACCCGACGGCGCCCGCACCGGTCACGGCGGTCTTCGCGGGACTGCTGACCAAGGTCGGCGTCTACGCGCTCATCCGCACCGAGACGCAGATCTTCCGCGACAACGACGTGAACGTGCTCCTGCTGGTGGTCGCCCTCGCCACGATGATCGTCGGGGTGCTCGGCGCGCTCGCGCAGGCCGAGCTCAAGCGCATCCTGTCGTTCACGCTCGTGAGCCACATCGGGTACATGGTGTTCGGCCTCGCGATCGCGACCCCGGTGGCGATCGGGGCCACGATCTACTACACCGTGCACCACATCGTCGTGCAGACGACGCTGTTCCTCGCGGTGGGACTCGTCGAGCGCCGGGCCGGCAGCACGTCGATCCTGCGCGTGCGCGGTCTCATGCGCGCGGCGCCCGTGCTCGCGGTGCTGTACTTCATCCCGGCCGTGAACCTCGGCGGGCTCCCGCCCTTCTCGGGGTTCATCGGGAAGTACGGGCTGTTCGAGGCGGCTGCCCAGGTCGGCACGCCACTCATGATCGTGCTGATCGTCGGCGGCATCGTGACATCGCTGCTGACCCTCTACGCGCTCATGCGCGCGTGGAACCTCGCGTTCTGGCGCGAGGAGGAGGACTCCGCCGAGACCGAGGCGCGGATCTCCTACCTCGGCTCCGCACCCGCGGCGGCCCTCATGACCGAGCGCCGCTCGATCCCGCGCGTCATGACGGCGGCGACGGCCGGCATGGTCGCGGTGACCGTCGCGCTGACCGTCTTCGCAGGCCCGCTCTACGACGTGTGCACGCGCATCGGCCAGACCCTCCTCGAGCCGATCACCGTCGTGCAGGTGGAGAACGGCCTCGAGAGCGGGGGTCAGCGATGAGGTCACGCCGTGACGTCCTGCGTGCGCTGTGGCGCCAGCTGCCGTTCTTCGTGTGGCTCGTGGCCCTGTGGATGCTGCTGTGGCAGCAGCTGACCGTGCTGTCGCTGCTGACCGGCATCGTGGCCGCCGTCTTCGTCACGCGCGTGTTCCGGCTGCCGCCGGTGCAGCTGTCCGGTCGTCTCAACCTGCTCTACGGCGTCGTGTTCGTCGTGGCATTCCTCGCCGACGTCGTGCGCGGCTCGCTCATCGTCGCCGCCCAGGTGCTCGACCTCCGGCGTCAGCCCGGTGCCGCCATCATCGCGGTGCCGCTGCGCACCGACGACGACCTCATCATGAGCCACACCGCCGTCACGGCCTCGCTCATCCCGGGGTCGCTCATCCTCGAAGCCGACCGCGACCGCCGCATCCTGTACCTGCATGTGATCGGGGTGCGCTCGAACACCGATCTGGAGCGGCAGCGACGCAGCGTCCTGGCGTGGGAGCGACGGATCGTGCAGGCGGTCGGATCGCCCGCGCAGCTCGTGCAGGTCGGCGTGCGGCCCGCGGAAGGAGCGAGCCGATGAACGTGCTCCTCATCGTCATCTACGCGGTGTTCGCGGTCGCCGCGATCCTCACGCTGTGGCGTATCGTCGTCGGGCCGTCGATCCTCGACCGCGCCGTCGCATCCGATGTGCTCCTGACGGAGGTGATGTGCGTGCTGGGCGCGGAGATGGCCATCAACCAGCACACGCGGACGCTGCCGGTCATGCTCATCATCGCCGCGGTCGGCGTATTCGGCTCGGTGTCGATCGCCCGCTTCGTCGCACGGAAGGACAACGCCGACCGATGAGCGTGCTCGCCGCCCTGGGGTCGGATGCGCCGACCACCCCGCTCGACGCCTGGATCGACGGCGCCGCGCTCGTGCTGATCCTCGTCGGGGCGCTCCTGTGCCTGACCGCGGCGATCGGCGTGCTGCGGTTCCGTGACGTGCCCACACGCCTGCACGCGGCCACCAAGCCGCAGGTGCTCGGGCTGATCGTCATCTGCCTCGCGATCGCGCTCTCGCTGCGGTCGTGGCCGGTCGTCGCGTTCCTCGTGCCCATCGTGGTGATCCAGCTGGCGACGGCGCCGCTGTCGGCGCACATGGTAGGGCGGCAGGCCTACCGCAACGATACGGTCGAGCGTTCGAGCCTCTACGCCGACGAGCTGCGCGACGAGCGCGAGACGCCGCCCGCCTCCGGCGGCTGAACGGCGTCGTCCCCGACGATCTCCGTCGCGTGCACGCTGATCCACTCGAGCAGCGGCAGCATGTGCGTCATGAGGTCGCGGCCGCGATCGGTGAGCCGGTACTCGACGTGCGGCGGCACCGTGGGAAGTGACGTGCGCGACACGAGGCCGTCGGTCGTGAGGGTGCGCAGCGTCGTGGCGAGCATCTTCTCGCTGATGCCCGCGACGTCACGGCGCAGCTGCCCCCACCGGCGCGTCCCCTCGCTCAACTCCGACAGCACGAGAACGCCCCACCGGCTCATGACGTGGTCGAGCGGTGCTGCTGCGCAACAACTGGTACATCGAGAACTACGCGCGCGACGTGGCGACCGCGGCCGAGACCGGCCGCATCACCGCGGCCGTCGGCGACGCGAAGGTGGCCGGCGCCGCGCGGGTCGACTTCGCCGCGGCCGCCGCCGTCGCGATCACCGACGACGCCTACCTCGGCCGCACCCTCGAGCTGGCCGGCGACGTGCCGTTCTCGTACGCCGACCTCGCGGCCGCCGCATCCGAGATCCACGGTCGTGAGGTCGTGTACGACGCGGTGACCCCCGAGCAGCTGCGCGCGAACCTCCTCGGCTTCGGGCTCGACGAAGGCACCGCGGGCTTCGTCGTCGCCCTCGACGAGGGCATCGCGGCGGGCGCGCTGGACTCCGACGACCACACGCTGTCGCAGGTCATCGGCCGCCCGACCACCCCGCTGGCCGAGGCCCTCCGCGCCGCGCTCTGACCGGAACCGGCAGCACGAATTCAGGCTGCGCACCCGATCCGGCCCGTCCGATCGCACGGACGGGCCGGGTCGCGGCTTCTCAGCCTGAATTCGTGCGGGGGCGGTGGGCCGGCGCGCGCGGCGTTTCAGCCTGAATTCGTGCGCGGGCGGATCAGCCGATGACGCTCGGCTGGAGGTCGCGGAGCGTGCGGTGGCGCGTCATGCGGCCGACGCCGAGGGCTGCGACGAGGCCCGCGCCCACGAGCCACACGCCCAGCACCGCGAGGTCGATGCCGACGCGGGAGAGGTCGCCGCCGTACATGACCTGCCGCATCGCATCGACGACGTATCCCATCGGCAGCACGTGGTGCAGCGCCGCGAGCGGAGTCGGCAGCGTCTGCCATGGGAACGTGCCGCCGGCCGTGACGAGCTGCAGCACCATGAGCACGAGCCCGAGGAACTGCCCGACCGACCCGAGCCACACGTTCAGCGCCAGCACGATCGCCGCGTACGTCGCGGTCGCCAGCAGCAGGATGCCGAGGGTCGCGAGAGGGTTCGCGAACGAGAAGCCGAGCGCCAGCGCGAGCACCGCGAACAGGCCCAGCATCTGCACGCCGCCGAGCATCGCGGGGGTGAGCCATCCGGCGAGCGTTACGCGAAGCGGGTCGTGGAGGGCCGTCACCGCACGACGCGACACCGGCTTCACGATGAGGAACAGCGCGTAGATCCCGATCCAGCCCGCGAGGGCGGCGAAGAAGGGGGCGAGGCCGGCGCCGTAGTTCTGCGCCTGGGCGAGCGCGCCGGACACGACATCGATCGGGTCGGAGAGCGTCTGCGCCTGGGCCGTGCGCGTCGCCTCGTCGGTGTCGGGGATCTGCTGCACCCCCGAGGCGAGGCCCTGCTGCAGCTGCGTCGCGCCGCTCGAGAGCTGCCCGAGCCCGTCGTCGAGCTGCGTCGCGCCGCTCGAGAGCTGTGCCGCGCCGTCGGCGGCGGATGCGGCGCCCGACGCGAGCGTCGCACTCCCCGACGCGAGGGCGGCGCTGCCGGAGGCCACCTGCGCCGCGCCGGCGTCGAGCCGGTCGATCTGCCCGGCGGCGTCCTGCACGCGGCCGTTCGCGGTGGCGAGGCGGTCGCCGATCGGATCGAGCCGCGCGAGCACGGCGTCGATCTGCGCCGGGTTGAGGCCCGCATCCTGCAGCAGCCGCGCGATGTCGGTGCGCGCGACCGGCAGCTGGTTCGCCGCATCCTGCGACGCGCTCGCGACGCGGCGGGCGATCCGGTCGAGCTGCGCGGTACCGCTGGACACCTGCGCGGCGCCGTCGGAGAGCCTCGCGGCGCCGTCGGCGAGCTGCGACGCGCCGTCGCGCAGCTGCGCGGTGCCGCTGGCGAGCGCCTGGGCCCCCTCGGCGAGGCGCCCGCTGCCTTCCTCAGCGGTGCCGAGCCCGTCGACGAGCTGCTGCGCGCCGTCGGCGGCGTCGGAGAGCTGCACGCGGATCGTGTTGAGCGCGTTCAGCAGCGTCAGACCCGCCTCGTCGGCGACCTTCTGCGCGACGGTCTGCTGGATGCGCGCAACGGCCTGTGAGCCGATCGTGGAGGCGAGGTAGTTGTTGGCGTCGTTCGTGCGCAGCTGCAGACCCGCTTGGCGCGGCGCGTCGGAGGAGATCGAGGCGATCGCGGCGGAGAAGTCGGCGGGGATCTCCACGGTGAAGTCGTACGTCCCGTCCGACAGCCCCTGCTCGGCCGCGGCCGCGTCGACCCGGTGCCACTGGAACGCGTCGCCGCCGAGGAGCTCGCCGGCGACCTCGTCGCCGAAGTTGCGCTGCTCGCCGTTGACGGTCGCGCCCTGATCCTCGACCACGAGGGCGACCGGCACGCGCGACAGGTTGCCGTACGGGTCCTGGTTGGCCCACAGGTAGAGCCCGCCGTACAGGATGGGCACGGCCAGCAGCGCGATGAGCGCGATGAGCGACATGCGGGTGGAGGTCAGCCGCCGCAGCTCGGCGGCGATCATCTGCGGCACTCTCATGCGCGCTCCTGCTCGGGGTCGGGGGTGTCGTCCGCCGAGTCACCATCGTCGCGTCGGCTCACCATGTCGGCGGCCTCGGCGGGGTGGTGAGTCGGCGGCGCGATGGTGTCTGGGTGATCCGCGGATGCGTCGGGCTCGGGCTCGGGGACGGGCTCGGGCTCGGGCTCGGGCGTCTCCTCGGGCGGCGAGGGCGCCTCGGCCGCCGGCGCGGGCGCGGGCTCGGGCGTCTCCTCGGGCCCGTCGGCGGCGAGGCCGAGGGCGGTGCGCGAGGCGACGCCCGCGATCACGAGGACGGCGAACCCGCGGTCGGCGAACTCCTCCGCGAGGCGCCACCACACGGCCGGTTCACCGCCGTGCCGGTCGGGGGACGCGAGCACGAGGGCGCGCACGCCTGGGCGGAGCGCCGCGAGCTCGAGCAGGATGCGCAGCCGCGCGGCGGGCGCGACCTCGCCGATCGGCACACCGGCGATGTCGCCGAGCCCGAGGTCGTCGAGCCAGCGGCGGGCGGCGAACGGGTTCGGCGCGGAGCCGGCGAACATGAGCTCCTCCGCGACCACGCCGGCGACGGCGACGTTCGGCTCGGGCTCCGACACGTCCAGCGCGTCGACGAGGGCGACCGTGCGGCGCAGCGCCGCCGCATCCGCCCGCCCGTCGATCGTGACCGTGCCGGCGTCGGGGCGCATGCGTCCGGACGCGAGGAGGCCGAGCACCGTCGGGCGCTGTTCGGTCTCGGCGACGGCGAGGGTCGCCGCGCCGGTGCGGTACGCGAGGGTCGTCGGCGGCAGCGCGCGGCCGTCGCGCCCCTTTGCGACTTCGTGCAGGGCGATCTCCATCACGCCTCCAGATCCGGATGCTGCGCCAGCAGGGCGGCGGCCTCGGTCCACGAGAGTCCCGCGATGCTCAGGACCGCCCGCACCGCGACGGAGCGCGCGGTGGCGGACGCCGCATCCACGCGCGCGACCACCATGCGGCCGGTCTCCTCGATGAGCCGCGCGAGGGTGGGCGCGGGGAGGTCGGTGCGCAACTCCCCGCTCTCCTGCCCGCGGCGCACGATGGCGTCGATGCGGCGGCGCAGCGGCGCGAGGGCCGCGGAGGTCTCGGCGACGTGCGCGTCATCGAGCGCGATGGCGGCCGCGGCCTGCACATGGGCGGCCTCGGCCCACAGCCGGGAGGCGAGGCGCGCGAGCGCGACGCGGCTGTCGGCGTCGTCCACCTCCTCCGCGATCGCGTTGAAGCGGGCGGCGCCGGTCGCGAGCACTTCGCGCACGAGCTCGTCCCGGTCGACGAAGTGCCCGTACACGGCGCGGCGGGTGAGGCCGGCGCGGCGTGCGATCGCGTCGAGCGACGCGCGGGGGTCGGACGCGATCGCGTCGGCGGCCGCGCTCAGGATGCCCGCGCGGTTGGCGCGCGCGTCACTCCGTCGCGAGGAGGTGGTCGAGGTCACCCCGCCACTCTATCGGAAGTTGCACACTTATGTGCAACTTCCGATCGCAGCCCCCACCCTCGCCCGTCGAGTGTCCACGACACGCCGACACGCGGGAAACGGCGTGTGGCGGACACTCGACCGCGATGGCGCGGGGTGGGGCGTCAGTCGGTGCCGGCGTCGAAGGCGGCGGCTTCGCCCGCGGCATCCGTCGCGTCGGCGAGGGCCTCGTCGTCGGCGGTGCGGGGCGTCGCCGACTCCGTGATCTCCTCGGCCTCGCCCGCCGTGACGCGTCCGACGAGATCGCCGGTCGGGCCGCCGATGAGGCCGAGGCCCGCGTACTGCTCGAGGCGCGTGCGCGAGTCGGCGATGTCGAGGTTGCGCATCGTGAGCTGGCCGATGCGGTCGACGGGGCCGAACGCGGCGTCGCCGACGCGCTCCATCGAGAGCTTTTCGGGGGAGTACGACATGTGCGGCGCCGTGGTGTCGAGGATCGTGTAGTCCTCGCCGCGCCGCAGGCGCAGGGTCACCGAGCCGCTGATCGTCGAGCCGACCCACTTCTGGATCGACTCGCGCAGCATGAGCGACTGCGGCTCGAGCCAGCGGCCCTCGTACATGAGCCGGCCGAGGCGCCGGCCCTGCTCGTGATAGGTCGCGAGCGTGTCCTCGTTCAGGATGCTGTTGACCAGGCGCTCGTACGCGATGAAGAGCAGCGCCATGCCCGGCGCCTCGTAGATGCCGCGCGACTTCGCCTCGATGATGCGGTTCTCGATCTGGTCGCTCATGCCGAGGCCGTGGCGGCCGCCGATCGCGTTGGCCGCGCGCACGAGCTCCACGGGATCGGCGTACTCGGTGCCGTCGATCGCGACCGGCCGGCCGCCCTCGAACGTGATCGTGACGTCTTCGGGCGCGATCTCGACCGCGGGGTCCCAGAAGCGCACGCCCATGATCGGATCGACGGTCTCCAGCGACACGTCCAGGTGCTCGAGCGTCTTGGCCTCGTGCGTCGCACCCCAGATGTTCGCGTCGGTCGAGTACGCCTTCTCGACGCTGTCGCGGTAGGGGAAGCCGTGTGCGACGAGCCACTCGCTCATTTCCTTGCGGCCGCCGAGTTCGGTGACGAAATCGGCGTCCAGCCAGGGCTTGTAGATGCGCAGCGCGGGGTTCGCGAGCAGGCCGTAGCGGTAGAAGCGCTCGATGTCGTTGCCCTTGTAGGTCGAGCCGTCGCCCCAGATGTCGACGCCGTCCTCCTTCATCGCCCGAACGAGGAGCGTGCCGGTCACCGCGCGACCGAGGGGAGTCGTGTTGAAGTAGGTGCGACCGCCCGAGCGGATGTGGAACGCCCCGCACGCGAGGGCGACGAAGCCCTCTTCGACGAGGGCGGTCTTGCAGTCGACCAGGCGCGACACCTCGGCGCCGTACTGCGTCGCACGGCCGGGGATCGACGCGATGTCGTCCTCGTCGTACTGGCCGAGGTCGCCCGTGTAGGTGCACGGCACTGCGCCCTTGTCGCGCATCCACGCGACGGCGACGGAGGTGTCGAGTCCTCCCGAGAACGCGATGCCGACGCGCTCGCCGACGGGGAGGGACTGCAGCACCTTGGACATGCTTCCCAGTCTATTTGGGCCCGGACGACCGCCACGAAGCGGGACGGCGTCCGCCGCGGCGGCCGCGTCGACCCGCGCAGCGTCTCGACACGCGGATGCAGCGGCCCGCCGCATCCGCTGCACCGGTGCGCCGTCGCAGTGACCGATGACATGGTCACGATGTGATTGCTCACATCCGTGATCCGCGGCAATCACTCGCCTGTGAAACGCACCAGCCTTCGCAGGGCCGTTATGTAACTGTTACCGCTCACATCTTGCTGTGATGCCAAATGTGAAGGCTAACATTCGAGCCAGAGGACGCCACGGCGGCGTCCACTCCCCGGCGGAGAGCCGGACCCGAACGAGGAGGTTTTGGGAATGAAGAAGAAGTTCCTGGCGGCCGTGGCCGTCCTGGGGGCCATCGTCCTGACGGCGACCGGTTGCGCCGGCGGAGCCGGTGCGGGCGGCAACGGCGGCGGGGGAGACGACGTCATCACCGTCGGCTTCGCGCAGACCGGATCCGAGTCCGGCTGGCGCGCGGCGAACACGGAGTCGATGAAGGAGGCCTTCTCGGCCGAGAACGGCTTCGACCTGAAGTTCAACGCGGCCGACAACAAGCAGGAGGCACAGATCGCGGCCGTCCGCAATTTCATCAACCAGGGCGTCGACGCGATCGTCATCGCTCCGATCACGGTCGACGGCTGGGACGACGTGCTCAAGGAGGCCAAGGACGCCGGCATCCCGGTGATCCTCGAAGACCGCACGGTGTCGGCGAGCGATGACCTCTACGCCTCGTGGGTCGGCCTCGACTTCGAGCAGGAGGGCAAGACCGCCGGCGAGTGGGTCAAGACCAACTTCGACGGCAAGGGCGCGAACCTCGTCGTCCTCGAGGGCACCACGGGCTCGTCGGCGGCGCTCGACCGGGCGACCGGCTTCAACGAGGCGATCGAGGGCACCGACATCAACGTGCTCGACTCGCAGACCGGTGACTTCACCCGCGACGGCGGCAAGAAGGTCATGGAGGGCTACCTCCAGAAGTACGGCAAGGAGATCAACGTCCTCTTCGCGCACAACGACGACATGGGCCTGGGCGCCCTCGACGCCATCAAGGCGGCCGGCCTCGTGCCCGGCAAGGACATCCAGATCGTCACGATCGACGCGGTCAAGGACGGCATGACGGCTCTCGCCAACGGCGAGTTCAACTTCATCGTGGAGTGCAACCCGCTGCTCGGCGAGCAGGCCGCCGAACTCGTGAAGAAGGTCGTGGCGGGCGAGTCGGTCGAGAAGTCCTACATCGTCGAGGACCAGTCCTTCACGCCCGAGCAGGCCGCCGAGGTCCTGGACTCGCGTCCGTACTGAGCCTCGCTCACCCCGTGCTCGCCGGGTGCCGCCCCACCGGCCCCGGCGAGCACGGCCCTCGCATCGCCGCGGCACCGCCGCTGCAGCCGCGGCGATGCCGCCGCACGAGTCATCTAGGAGTCCGCGCATGACCGACGACATCGTCGCCGTTCTCGACACCACCCCGCGGGTCGGCCCCGACCCCGTCGCGCTCCTGCGCGGCATCACGGTCGAATTCCCCGGCGTGAAGGCGCTCGACGGAGTCGACCTCACCCTCCGCCCCGGCGAGGTCCACACCCTCATGGGCGAGAACGGCGCGGGGAAGTCGACGCTCATCAAGGCGCTCACGGGCGTCTACACCGTCTCGGCCGGCACGATCACGGTCTCGGGCCAGGAGCGGGTCTTCCGCACCACCGCCGACGCCGAGGCCGCGGGCATCTCCACGGTGTACCAGGAGGTCAACCTCTGCACGAACCTGTCGGTCGGCGAGAACGTCATGCTCGGCCACGAGGTGCGCCGGGCGGGCTTCATCGACTGGCGTGCCACCCACCGCGAGGCGGCGCGCTACCTCGGCCGGCTCGGCCTCGACATCGACACGCGCTCGATCCTCGGCACGCACTCGATCGCGGTGCAGCAGCTCGTCGCGATCAGCCGCGCGACGGTCTCCGACGCCAGCGTGCTCGTGCTCGACGAGCCGACCTCGAGCCTGGACCGCAGCGAGGTGGAGCAGCTCTTCGCCGTCGTGCGGGGCCTGCGCGACCGGGGCGTGGCCATCCTGTTCGTGACGCACTTCCTCGACCAGGTGTACGAGATCTCCGACCGCCTCACGGTGCTGCGCAACGGCCGGCTCGTGGGGGAGTACGCGATCGACGAGCTGCCGCGCGGCGAGCTGATCGCCAAGATGATCGGCCGCGAGCTCGACGAGCTCGAGGCCCTCTCGCGCACGTCCGAGCGCGAGATCGACCGATCGGATGCGGCGGTGCTCTCGGCCCGCGGCATCGGCCGCAAGGGCGTGCTCGAGCCCGTCGACCTCGAGGTGTTCGACGGCGAGGTGGTCGGCATCGCCGGACTCCTCGGATCCGGACGCACCGAGCTCGTGCGCCTCCTGTACGGTGCCGACCGCGCCGACACCGGCGCGCACCTGGTCCGCGGTCAGGGCGCGCGCATCACGACGCCGCGCCACGCCATCGACCGCCGCATCGCGTTCTCGTCGGAGGACCGCCGTGCGGAGGGCATCATCGCCGACCTCACAGTGGCGGAGAACATCATCCTCGGCATCCAGGCCAAGCGCGGGGCGCTGCGGCCCATGAGCCGCGGCGAGAAGGACGCGATCGTGCAGGAGTACATCGCGGCCCTGGGCGTGCGCCCCGCCGACCCGCACGCGCTGATCCGGAACCTCTCCGGCGGCAACCAGCAGAAGGTGCTCCTCGCACGCTGGCTCGCCACCGCGCCCCAGCTGATCATCCTCGACGAGCCCACGCGCGGCATCGACGTCGGCGCGAAGGCCGACATCCAGCGCAAGGTCGCGGAGCTGTCGGCCCAGGGGCTCGGCGTCGTCTTCATCTCGTCCGAGCTCGAAGAGGTCGTGCGCATCGCGCAGCGCATCGTCGTCCTGCGCGACCGTCGTAAGATCGGCGAGCTGGACGCCACCCAGGTGGACGTCGACGACCTCGTCGCCGTCATCGCCGAAGAGTCCCGCGAGACGGAGCCGTCTCGCCAGAGCCCGGAGAACGCGGCATGAGATCGACAGTGACCGGGGTGCTGCGGCACCGACTCGTGTGGCCCATCGCGGCCCTGCTCGTCCTCGTGATCGTCAACACGATCGCGCGGCCGTCCTTCATCGCGGTGACCGTGCAGGGCGGACAGCTCTACGGCCCGCTCATCGACATCCTGCGCAACAGCGCACCGTTGATGCTCGTGGCGCTGGGCATGACGCTCGTGATCGCGACGCGCGGCATCGACCTGTCGGTCGGCGCCATCATGGCGGTGTCGGGGGCGGTCGCCCTGACCTACATCTCCTCGTCCGCCGACCCCGGATCGCTCGCGACGGTCCTCATCGGCATCTCGCTCGGCGTGCTCGTCTCGCTCGTGCTGGGCGTGTGGAACGGCTTCCTCGTGTCGGTCGTGGGCGTCCAGCCGATCATCGCGACGCTCGTCCTCATGCTCGCCGGGCGCGGCGTGGCGCTGCTCATCACGGGCGGGTTCATCACCACGATCACGAGCGACCCCTACCGCTTCATGGCGCAGGGCTACCTGCTGGGCCTGCCGTTCGCCTTCTACGTGTCGGTCGTGGCGATCGCCCTCGTCGCGATCCTCGAGCGCCGCACGGCGCTCGGCGTGCTCACCGAGGCGGTGGGCATCAACCCCGAGGCCAGCCGCCTCGCCGGAGTGCGCTCGCGCGGCATCGTGTGGGGCGCCTACGCGGCGAGCGGGCTGCTCGCCGGATTCGCGGGCATCCTGTACTCCTCGAACATCATGGCCGCCGACGCCAACGCGGCCGGCCTGTACATCGAGCTCGACGCGATCCTCGCCGTCGTGCTGGGCGGCACGAGCCTCATGGGCGGCAAGTTCACGATCGCCGGAACGGTGGTCGGCGTCTTCACGATCCAGACCCTCAAATCGACGATCACCTTCCTCGGCGTCCCGCCCGCGATCAGCCCGCTGTTCCTCGCGATCGTCGTGGTCATCGTCGTGCTCGTCCAGTCGCCGCGCACACGCGGCTACCTCGCCCGCGCCGCGGCAGCCGTCCGGCGCAGCCCCTCGACCCGGGCGGAGGCCGCCTCATGACCAGCGCGACCGCATCCGAGCTCGACGGCCGGCGCACCGGCGCGGGCGCCGTCATCCAGCGCTTCCGCAGCCGCCACGCCTCGTGGGTGCCGGTGTTCGGCGCGCTCGTCATCCTCGTGGTGATGATCGCCGGGGCGCAGGCCTACTTCGGCAACTTCCTCACCCCGCGGGTGCTCTCGGCCGTGCTGCTGGACAACGCGTACCTGCTCGTCCTCGCCGTCGGCATGACCTTCGTGATCCTCACCGGCGGCATCGACCTGTCGGTCGGCGCGGTCATGGCGTTCACCGGCATGCTCGGGGCGAGCATGCTGAGCCAGGGCCTGCCGGTCGCCGTCGCCGTGCCGGTGATGCTCGTGATCGGGGCCGCGATGGGCCTCGCCGTGGGCATCATGGTCCAGTTCTTCGGGGTGCAGCCCTTCATCGCCTCGCTTGCGGCGATGTTCGCCGCGCGCGGGCTGGCGTTCATGGTGAGCCTGTCCTCGATCAAGGTCGAGGACCCGGCGATCCTGTGGCTGCAGTCCACGCGCATCCAGGGCGCGCCGGGCAGCTTCTACATCACGCCGACCGGCATCATCGCGCTCGCCGTCGTCGTCATCGGGGTGCTCGTGCTGCAGTTCACGCGTTTCGGCCGCACGATCTACGCGATCGGCGGCAACGAGCAGTCCGCGCGCCTCATGGGCCTGCCCGTCGTCCGCACGAAGCTCCTGGCCTACGTCATCAGCGGCGTGTGCGCGGGCCTGGCCGGCGTCATCTTCACGGCCTACACCGGGGCGTCGTACCCGCTGAACGGCATCGGCACCGAGCTCGACACGATCGCGGCGGTCGTCATCGGCGGGACGCTCCTCACCGGCGGCAGCGGCTTCGTTCTCGGCTCGATGATCGGGGTGTTCGTCTACGGCACGATCAAGACCGTCATCTCCTTCCTCGGCGTCGAGCAGTCGTGGACCCGGATCACGATCGGCGCGCTGCTGCTGGTGTTCGTCGTCATGCAGCGGGTGATCGTGGCCCGCTCGGGCGCGGCGCGCCGCTGATCCGACGGCGCGGACGGGGAGGTGAGCGCACCGACGGCATGATGGTCGGTATGAGCACGCGACCGCGGACGGTCGCACCGGTGGTGGAGATCACCGGTGCGACCGTCCGTTTCGGCGCGGAGACGGCGCTCGACGGCGTCGACTTCCGGCTGCTGCCCGGCGAGGTGCACAGCCTCATGGGCGAGAACGGCGCCGGCAAGTCCACGCTGATCCGCGCGCTCACGGGCGCGATTCGGCTGGATGCCGGCGACATCCGCGTCGGCGGGCAGCCGGTGCGCTTCACGTCGCCGGCGTCGTCGCTCGCGGCGGGCATCAGCGCCGTCTACCAGGAGATCGACCTGCTGCCGAACCTCACGGTGGGGGAGAACATCCTGCTCGGCCGCGAGCCCCGGCGCTTCGGCGCGATCCACTGGCGCGCGCTCCACGCGCGGGCGGGCGAGATCCTCGCCGACCTCGGCGTGCCGGTCGATCCCCGCAGCGTCCTCGGATCCCACTCGCTCGCGGTGCAGCAGCTCGTGGCGATCGCGCGCGCCATCTCGGTCGACGCGCGCGTGCTGATCCTCGACGAGCCGACCTCGAGCCTCGACCTCGACGAGGTGGCGGAGCTCTTCCGCGTCATGCGCGACCTGACCGCGCGCGGCGTCGCGATCCTGTTCGTGTCGCACTTCCTCGACCAGGTGTACGAGATCTGCGACCGCATCACGGTGCTGCGCGGCGGCCGGTTCATCGGCGAGTACGTGCCGAGCGAGCTGCTGCGCATCGACCTCGTCGAGAAGATGCTCGGACGCTCGTCGCGCGAGATGGAGGTGCCCGAGCGCGTCGACGTCGCTCCCGAGGCGCCGTCGGTACTGTCGGCGCGCGACGTGTCGTCGGCGCCCGGGCTGGTCGCCGCCGACCTGAGCCTCGCCGAGGGCGAGGTGGTGGGGCTCGCGGGCCTGCTCGGCTCGGGCCGCACCGAGCTCGCCCGCGTCGTGACGGGCATCGACCGGCCGGATGCGGGGGAGCTGCGCGTGGCCGGAGACCGCGTCGAGTTCGCGACCCCGCGCCGGGCGATCGCGCGCGGCATCGTGTACTCGTCGGAGAACCGGCGCACCGAGGGCATCATCGGCGACCTCAGCGTCATGGAGAACATCACGCTCGCGCTGCAGGCCGAGCGCGGCATCCTGCACCGCCTGTCGCGGGCGCGGCGGCGCGAGCTCGCCCACAGCTGGATCGAGGCGCTCGACATCCGGCCCGCCGATCCCGACCGGCCGGCGTGGACGCTGTCCGGCGGCAATCAGCAGAAGGTGCTCCTCGCGCGCCTGCTCGCGCTGTCGCCGCGCGTGCTCGCGCTGGACGAGCCGACGCGCGGCATCGACGTGGGCGCGAAAGTCGAGATCCAGCGCCTCGTCGCCGAGCTCGCCGACAACGGGCTGTCGGTCCTGTTCATCTCGGCGGAGCTCGAGGAGGTGCTGCGGGTGTCGCAGCGCGTCGCGGTGCTGCGCGGCGGGCGGGTCGTCGAGAACCTGCCGGCCGAGGCGCTCACCGTCGATTCGCTCATGGCGCTCGTCGCGCGGCCCGAGGACGCTCCGTGAGCGAGGAGCGCGGCGCGAAGTCCGCGAACATCTTCGACGTCGCGCGCCTGGCCGGCGTGTCGCACCAGACGGTGTCGCGCGTGCTCAACGACCTGCCGAACGTGCGGCCGGCTACGCGTGCCCGCGTCGAGCAGGCGATGGCGCAGCTGAGGTACAGCCCGTCGCCCGCGGCCCGGGCCCTCGTGACGCGTCGCACGCGCACGATCGGACTCGTCACCCCGGGATCGGCCGAGTACGGACCGACGTCGATCGCGATCAACTTCACCGTCGCCGCCCGCTCGGAGCGGTACTCCGTCGACACGGTCGCCGCCCCCGACCCCACCCCCGCTGCGATCCGCGACACGATCGAGGGCCTCCTGCGCCAGCGGGTCGATGCGATCGTGCTCATCGTCGCGGATGTCGCCGTGCTCGACGTCGTGCGCGGCCTGGATCTGAGCGTGCCGGTCGTGGCGGCCGCGGCGACGCAGCGCCGCCACCCGCAGCTCGTGTCGATCGACCAGTACCGCGGTGCCCGCAGCGCCGTGCGCCACCTGGCCGAGCTCGGCCACACGCGGATCCTCCACATCGCGGGGCCGCCGCGCAACCCCGACGCGCTCGAGCGCATCCGCGGCTGGCGCGACGAGCTCGCCGCGCGCGGACTCGTCGCGGCGGCTCCGGTCCACGGCGACTGGTCGGCCGCGAGCGGCGCGGACATCGGCGGGTCGCTGCCCCTCGAGCCGGGCGACGCCGTGTTCGTCGCGAACGACCACATGGCGATCGGCCTGCTCTCGGCCCTGCGCGGTCGCGGCCTGGACGTGCCGGCCGACATCGCGGTGGTCGGCTTCGACGACGTGCCGGAGGCCGCCTACCTCGCGCCGCCGCTCACGACCGTCCGGCAGGACTTCCAGGCGCTCGGCGAGCTCATGATGCAGAAGGTGCTCGTCGCGGTGGAGGAGCCCGACGGGCTGACGGAGGACACCCCCATCGCCACGCACCTCGTCGTCCGCGAGTCCACGCGCCCCGCGCGCTGACCCGCGCGGCGGAAGGCGCAGCGCGGACGCTGTGGCGGAAGGCAGCGGCCCGGGCCCACCGCACGTATTCAGGCTGCCGGCGCCGATATCGGCCGAATCCCGCCCCTCAGCGGGGTGCCGCCAGCCGCCAGCCTGAATACGTGTCGCGGTCGTGGGGGTGGCGACGAGGGCGGCGGCGGGCTGACTCCGTGATCCGGCCGTCCGGGCGCAGCGGCCCGGGCTTCGGGTGGCAGGTCGTGTCGCCTGAACCCGCCGCATCCGGCACGACCTGCCCCCCGAACGCCCCCCGGCGCAGGGCAGAGCGCGGGCCCACGGCTGAGTCCCTTAGCGTGGTGTCACTTCCCGCGGGGTTCTCGTCGTCGTAGGCGATGAAGGGCCACCGTGGGATGACCAGTTGTTTCCGCCAAGAAGCAAAGAAGAGATCCCACGATGACCCACCACCAGTCTGCCTTGACGACTCTGATCGGCGAAGTCCTTGCCGACCCCGACCTGGCTCACTCGGACGTGTTCCGTCGGATGCTGCAGGCGGGCCTGCAGGACCTGATCAACGCGGAAGCGACCGTGAAGATCGGCGCGGCCCCGCATGAGCGCACCCCTGAGCGCACCACACGCCGCAACGGCACCCGACCCAAGACGCTGGCGACCCCGGCCGGGGAGGTGGACCTGCAGATCCCGAAGCTGCGGGAGGGGTCGTTCTTCCCGAGCCTGCTGCACCCGCGTCGCCGGGTCGATAAGGCCCTCTACGCCGTGATCTGCCAGGCATGGATCGACGGGGTCTCCACCCGCAAGGTCGACCAGCTGATCCGCGCGCTGGGCAACGACACCGGCATCTCCCGGTCGACGGTCTCTCGGATCTGCTCAGAGATCGACGAAACCGTGCACGAGTTCCTGCACCGCCGACTCGATCACACCTGGTTCCCGTACCTGTTCCTCGACGCCACCTACCTCGACGTCCGCCACCGCGGCCGCGTCGTCTCCCAAGCCCTCGTGGTCGCCACCGGCGTCAGCGGCGACGGGCGCCGCGAGATCCTCGGCATGAGCCTCGGGGATGCGGAGACCACCGACTTCTGGACCGAGTTCCTCCGCAGCCTGCGCGACCGGGGACTGAAGGTCGCCACCGACGCCGATCCGCTCGGCGTCGCCCTGGTCACCTCCGATGCCCACGCCGGCCTGAAAGCCGCGATCAAGGCGATCCTGCCCGGATCCGGGTGGCAGAGATGCCGAGTCCATTTCGCCCGCAACGTCACCCAGAAGCTCGGCTCGGCCCGCTCCAAGCCCGTCAACGCGCTGATCTCGACGATCTTCGCGCAGACCACCTCCGAGGCGGTGCTTGCCCAATACAAAGCCGTCGCGGACAGCCTGCGCAGCTCCTTCCCGGAGGTCGCCGAGATGCTCGAGGCCGCCGAACCCGACCTCACCGCGTTCGCACCACTACCCCGCGAGCACTGGCAGAAAGTCTGGTCCAACAACCCCATCGAACGCCTCAACCGCGAGATCAAACGCCGCGCCGACGTCGTCCAGATCTTCCCCGACCAAGGCTCCGTGACCCGCCTGATCGGCGCCGTCATCCAAGAGCAGCACGAGGAATGGTCCTACGGCGAACGCCGCTACTTCTCCGACATCTCCATGCGCAAACTCGTCCACACCCTCCACGACCACGCAGAGCCGGCACGCCCCGAGCTCTACCTCACCGCCTGACCACCACCCACCACAGGGAACAACTGGAGTGACACCACGCAAAGGGACTTGACCGGGCCCACCGCACGTATTCAGGCTGCGGCAGCCGACAACGGCCGAATTCGGCCCCTCCAGCCGACCCGGCCGGGTCTCAGCCTGAATACGTGTCGGGGCCGCCGTGTCGGGGCCGCCGTGTGGGGCCGCCGTGCCGAGGCCGCGGTGTCGGGGGCGCAGCGGAGCCGTGCGCCCGGAGCCAGGACGAGCGCGGCGGGTCAGATGCGGATGCGGCGGGCGCGCAGCCGCAGCACCGCCACGACGCCGAACGCCACGGCGAGGATGCCCGCCGCGATCGCCGCGATGTACGTCCACACTCCGCCCCACCCGGCCGGCCCGTACGGGTCGAGGAACGGGTACGGGTACCAGTACGGCGTGCCCGACGCCGGGGCGGTGATGAACGGCGCGCGCACGAGCGTGTAGACGATCCACGCGAGCGGGAACAGCAGCGCCGCGAACGCCGCGCGCCAGCGCAGCATCCGATGTCCGGGTCCCGCGACGAGATCCAGCAGCAGGAGGAGCGGCGCGGCCACGTGCATCACCTCGTTCGCCCAGCGCACGGTGTCGGGGCCGATCGAGATCGCGCGCAGCAGCACGTTGTAGACGACGCCCGTGATGAGCATGTACGTCGTCACGCACGCGAACGCGGTCGTGAGCCCGCGCGGATCGAGGCTCGTCCGGCGTTCCCGCGGCAGGCGTGCGAGCCCCGCCCACGCCAGTACGACGACGGTCGCCGCGTTCGAGAGGATCGTGAAGTAGCTGAAGAAGTTCGCGGCCGCCGTCGGGACGTGGTGGCCGGATGCGGCGGCGCTCCCGATCGTCGAGAACCCTTGGGCGACGATCGCCGCCGCCACCACGCCGGCCGCCACGAGCCTGACCGCGGTCCACGCCGTCGGGGCGGCGCGCCCGGCGGGCGCGGAGGAGGTCACGAGTGCGCGGCTGCCGCCGCATCCGCGGTCGTCGTGCGCGTGCGCCCGACCCACACCGCGAAGAAGCCGATCGCGATGATCACGAGTGCGATCACGATGACGTACCCGAGCACGCCCCAGCCACCGCCGGCCACCGTCGTCCAGTTGAGGAACGGATATGGCCACCAGCCCGGCTCGTCGGTGGTCGGGTTGATCACGAGCGGTGCGCGCACGAGCGTGTAGACGACCCACGCGATGGGGAAGGCGACGACCGCCCACACCGCCGTGTAGTCGAGCCGCCGTCGCCGCGGCGCGAACAGCAGATCCGCAAGAAGGAACAGCGGCACCCACACGTGCAGCAGCTCGTTCGACCACGGCACCGTCGCGCCCTGCGGCAGCGGGATGTTGCGCAGCAGCGTGTTGTAGACGATGCCGGTCACGAGCATGTAGGTCGTGACGCTCACGAGGAGCACGGCGTACCACCGGGGCTCCACCGTCTCCCGTCGGCCCTGCGTGAAGAACAGGACGGCGCCGATCACGAGCGTCACGCACGCGCCGACGTTCGAGAGGATCGTGAAGAAGCTGAAGAAGTTCGTGATGACGGTCGCGAGATCGTCGCCCGCCCGCAGCGTCGCGCCGACGGTGCGGATCAGCTGGCCGATGACCGCCGCGACCACGGCGGCCGCGGCCACCAGCCGCAGCGCCGCCCACGTCGCCGCCCATGCGCGCGAATTCATGCGCTCACTGTATTGCGGCGACGGCGGATGCGGGGGCTCGGCCGCGCGGCAGGCATCGACGCGGCACGGAATGTACACCGAAGCTTGTCGTTCGGGCGAAATGGACAACAAACATCGGTCCTGTGTATACACTCATCGAGTGACGTCGTCGGAGATCAGCGTGGGCGCCGGCGAGCGCGCGTATCTGACGCTCCTCGAGGAGATCCAGACCGGCGTCCTCGCGCCCGGCGTCGTGCTCGGCGAGGTCGAGCAGGCGGCGCGGTTCGGCGTCAGCCGCACGCCGCTGCGCGAGGCCATCCGCCGCCTCGTCGCCGACGGGCTCGCGGTGCAGCAGTCGCCGCGCGTCACCGTGGTGGCGCCGCTGCGCGAGGCCGACATCCGTGCGCTCTTCGCCGTGCGCCGACCGCTCGAGGAGACGGCGGCCCGCCTGGCCGCCGCCCGCACCGACCTCGCGCCGGTCTTCGATGCCATGGCGCGCGACTTCGCCGCCGTCACCCTCGACGGCGCGGATGCCCGCGACGAGTACTACCGGCTGATCGCGGTGTTCGACGCCGAGGTGGACGCCGCGGCCGGCAACGCCTACCTGACGTCGGCGCTGCGCACCGTCCGCACCCACCTCGTGCGGGTGCGCCGCCTCGCGCGCGACAACCTCGAGCGCCTCGGGCGCTCCGTCGACGAGCACCGTCTCATCGCCGCCGCGATCGCCGCCGGCGACGGTGACCTCGCCGCGAACGCCACCCACGTCCATCTCCACAACGCGCTCGAGTCGACGCTCGCAGCGCTCCCCGACTCCGTCGACCGCGACCAGCGGCCGCCGGCCCGCCGACCGAGAGGCACGACATGACCGTCACGCACCACGTCCGCGTACACCGCAGCGAAGAGCACCTCGCCCGCGAGGACCAGCTCGCGCACAAGATCGCCCGGGTCGCGGTCGACCCCGTCGAGGTCGACGCCGACGTCGTCGACATGATCGTCAACCGCGTGATCGACAACGCCGCCGTCGCCGCGGCGTCGCTGACCCGCCGGCCGGTCTCCGCCGCGCGCCAGCAGGCGCTCGACCACGCGATCTCGGTGAGCGGCAAGGGCGCGACGATCTTCGGCTGCGCCCTCGAGCGTCGATCGAGCCCCGAGTGGGCGGCGTGGGCGAACGGCGTCGCCGTGCGCGAGCTCGACTACCACGACACGTTCCTCGCCGCCGAGTACTCCCACCCCGGCGACAACATCCCGCCGATCCTCGCCGTCGCCCAGCACACCGGACGCGACGGCGCGGCTCTCGTGCGCGGGCTCGCGACCGGGTACGAGATCCAGATCGACCTCGTGCGGGCGATCTCGCTGCACAAGCACAAGATCGACCACGTCGCCCACCTCGGCCCCTCGGCGGCGGCCGGCATCGGCACGCTCCTCGGCCTCGACGCCGACACGATCGCCCAGGCGGTGGCGCAGGCGTTGCACACGACCACCGCGACGCGGCAGTCGCGCAAGGGCGAGATCTCGACGTGGAAGGCGCACGCCCCCGCGTTCGCGGGGAAGATGGCGGTCGAGGCCGTCGACCGCGCGATGCGCGGCGAGACGAGCCCCGCGCCGATCTACGAGGGCGAGGACGGCGTCATCGCGTGGCTCCTCGACGGTAACGACGCGTCGTACGATGTGCCGCTGCCCGCGACGGGCGAACCCAAGCGCGGCATCCTCGACTCCTACACGAAGGAGCACTCGGCCGAGTACCAGGCCCAGGCGTGGATCGACCTCGCGCGCAGGCTCGGCACGGAGCATCCGGAGCTGCGCGACCCCGCAAACATCGACACGATCGTGTTGCACACGAGCCACCACACCCACTACGTGATCGGCTCGGGCTCGGGCGATCCGCAGAAATACGACCCGACGGCCTCCCGCGAGACGCTCGACCACTCGATCCCGTACATCTTCGCCGTCGCCCTCCAGGACGGATCGTGGCACCACGTGGACTCGTACACCCCCGAGCGCGCGGGTCGCCCCGACACCGTCGAGCTGTGGCACAAGATCACGACGGCAGAGGACGCCGAGTGGACGCGCCGCTACCACTCGGAGGACCCGAACGAGAAGGCGTTCGGCGGCCGCGTGGTCATCGCGCTCGCCGACGGCGGCACCATCGAGGACGAGATCGCCGTGGCCGACGCGCACCCGCTCGGCGCGCGGCCGTTCGCCCGTGCCGACTACGTGCGCAAGTTCCGCCTCCTGGCTGAGCCGGTGCTCGAGCCGGCCGAGATCGAGCGCTTCCTCGAGCTCGCCCAGCGCCTCCCCGAGCTCACCGCCGAGGAGGTCCTGCAGCTGAGCATCGTCGCCAAGCACGGCGTGCTCGCGCTGGCGCCGGCCCCGAAGGGACTCTTCTGATGCTGTACGCGACCACCTCGCCCGCCGACAAGCGCCGCGTGCTGCGGGAGCGGCTGGCCTCGGGCGAGCTGCTGCGGTTCCCCGGCGCGTTCAACCCGCTGTCGGCGCGCCTCATCGAGCGCAAGGGCTTCGAGGGCGTGTACATCTCGGGCGCCGTCCTCGCCGCCGACCTGGGGCTTCCCGACATCGGGCTCACGACGCTCACCGAGGTCGCCGGGCGCGGACAGCAGATCGCCCGCATGACCGAGTTGCCGGCGATCATCGACGCCGACACGGGCTTCGGCGAGCCGATGAACGTCGCCCGCACGATCCAGACCCTGGAGGACGCGGGCCTGGCCGGCGCTCACATCGAAGACCAGGTCAATCCGAAGCGCTGCGGCCACCTCGACGGGAAGGCCGTCGTCGACAGCGACACGGCGGTCAAGCGCATCCGTGCCGCCGTCGACGCGCGTCGCGACCCGAACTTCCTCGTCATGGCCCGCACCGACATCCGCGCGGTCGAGGGCCTCGACGCGGCGATCGACCGGGCGAAGGCGCTCGTCGACGCGGGGGCGGATGCGGTGTTCCCGGAGGCGATGCGCGATCTCGGCGAGTTCGAGGCGATGCGCCGGGCGCTCGATGTGCCGGTGCTGGCGAACATGACGGAGTTCGGCAAGAGCGAGCTGTTCTCCACCGAGCAGCTGCGCTCGGCGGGCATCAACATCGTGATCTGGCCGGTGTCGTTGCTGCGCATGGCGATGGGTGCCGCTGAGCGCGCACTCGACGACCTGACCGACAAGGGCCACCTGCGCGACAGACTATCGGAGATGCAGCATCGCGCCGACCTCTACGACCTGATCGACTACGAGCAGTACAACCGCTTCGACACGAACATCTTCGACTTCACGATCGAGCGCTGACCCCTGTCCCGCATTCCGTCGACCGCGCCCCACTTCCTGTGACCTGAGCACCGGCACAGCCGCAGAATGTGGGACACGGTGAGACCCGGAGGAGAGAAATGACCGACCCCGACATCAAGAAGGGCCTCGCGGGCGTGGTGGTCGACCACACCGCCATCAGCAAGGTCAACCCCGACACCAACAGCCTCCTGTACCGCGGCTACCCCGTGCAGGAGCTCGCGGCGACCCAGCCCTTCGAGGCCGTCGCGTACCTGCTGTGGCACGGCGAGCTCCCCACCGACGCCCAGCTCGCGGAGCTGCGACGGCTGGAACGGGCGCACCGCGCGCTGCAGCCCGACGTGAAGGCGGCCGTCGACCTGCTGCCGGCGTCGTCGCATCCGATGGACGAGGTGCGCACGGCGGTGAGCGTCATCGGTGCGCGCGACACGGCCGGCATCGCCAACGTGCTGGACGCGGTCGGGACTCCCGAGCAGAACCTCGAGCGCAGCATCCGGCTCTTCGCGGAGCTCCCCGCCATCGTCGCCTACGGGCAGCGGCGGCGCCGCGGCCTCGCGCCCGTCGACGCCCGCGACGACCTCGACTACGCCGCGAACTTCCTGTGGCTGACCTTCGGCGACGACCCGTCGACGGGCGGCGACGTCCTGGACCCGGTGGTCGTCGACGCGTTCAACCGCTCGATGATCCTGTACGCCGAGCACTCCTTCAACGCGTCGACCTTCACCGCGCGCGTCATCGCGTCGACCCTGAGCGACCTCTACTCGGCGGTGGTCGGGGCGATCGGCGCCCTCAAGGGGCCGCTGCACGGCGGGGCGAACGAGGCCGTGCTGCACATCTTCGACGAGATCGGCGAGGCCGCGAACGTGAGTGCGTGGCTCGACACCGCCCTCGCCGAGAAGCGGAAGATCATGGGCTTCGGCCACCGCGTGTACAAGCGCGGCGACTCGCGCGTGCCGACGATGAAGGCCTCCCTCGACGCGCTCGTCGAGCACTACGACCGGCCGGACGTGCTCGCCCTCTACGAGACGCTCGAGGCCGAGTTCGTGCAGCGCAAGGGCATCTACCCGAACCTCGACTACCCCTCGGGGCCCGCGTACAACCTCATGGGGTTCGACACGCTCACCTTCACGCCGCTGTTCGTCGCGGCGCGCGTGACCGGATGGACCGCGCACATCATGGAGCAGCAGGCCGCCAACGCGCTCATCCGCCCGCTGTCCGCCTACAACGGGCCGGACGAGCGGCACGTCGAGGGGTACGTGCCGGATGCGTCGGAGGCTGAGGTGCAGGAGCGCCCCGAGGAGGCCGCCGGCTGACGGCACGAGACGACCGCCTCGATAGGATGGGGTGTACCGCCGGAATCCACGCGAGGAGCGCACATGCCCGGAATCGTGATCGTCGGCGTCCAGTGGGGGGACGAGGGCAAGGGCAAGGCCACCGACCTCCTCGGTGAGCGCACCGACTGGGTCGTCAAGTTCAACGGCGGCAACAACGCCGGTCATACCGTCGTCATCGGCGACGAGAAGTACGCGCTGCACCTGCTGCCCTCGGGCATCCTGTCGCCGGGCGTCATCCCCGTGATCGGCAACGGCGTCGTGGTCGACCTCGAGGTGCTGTTCTACGAGCTCGAGGCGCTCGGCGCCCGCGGCGTCGACACGTCGCGCCTGCGCGTGAGCGCCAACGCGCACGTCATCACGCAGTATCACCGCACGCTCGACAAGGTCACCGAGCGCTTCCTCGGCAAGCGTCAGATCGGCACCACCGGCCGCGGCATCGGCCCGGCCTACGCCGACAAGATCAACCGCGTCGGCATCCGCGTCCAGGACCTGTTCGACGAGAACATCCTGCGGCAGAAGGTCGAGGGCGCCCTCGACCAGAAGAACCACCTGCTCGTGAAGGTCTTCAACCGCCGCGCGATCGCCGTCGACGAGATCGTGGACGACCTGCTGTCGTACGCGCAGCGGCTTCGGCCCATGGTCGCCGACACGTCGCTGCTGCTGAACGACGCACTCGACCAGGGCGACGTCGTCGTGTTCGAGGGCGGCCAGGCCACGATGCTCGACGTCGACCACGGCACCTATCCCTTCGTGACGTCGTCGTCGGCGACCGCGGGCGGGGCAGCGACCGGCTCGGGTGTCGGCCCCAACCGCCTCGACCGCATCGTCGGCATCGTGAAGGCCTACACGACGCGCGTGGGATCCGGCCCCTTCCCGACCGAGCTGTTCGACGAGCAGGGCGAGTGGCTGCGCTCCCGCGGGTTCGAGTTCGGCACCACGACCGGGCGCCCGCGCCGCGTCGGATGGTACGACGCGCCCATCACGCGGTACGCGACGCGCATCAACGGCATCACCGACCTCGTGCTGACCAAGCTCGACATCCTGTCGGGGCTCGACCGTATCCCGGTGTGCGTCGCGTACGAGGTCGACGGCGAGCGCTTCGACGAGCTGCCGGTGAACCAGACCGACTTCCACCACGCGACGCCCGTCTACGAGTACTTCCCCGGATGGAAGTCCGACATCTCGGGCGCGCGCACGTTCGACGACCTGCCGCTCGAGGCGCAGGACTACGTGCTCGCGCTCGAAGAGATGAGCGGCACGCGCATCTCGGTGATCGGCGTGGGCGCCGCGCGCGACGCCGTGGTGGTGCGCACGCCGCTGATCGACTGATGCGCTTCTGGGTCGGCGGCTACGGGCCGGATCACGGCGGCGCGAGCGGCGAGGGGATCGGCGTGCTCCACGCGGGCGAGGCCGAGAGCGCGCTCGCGGGCGGGCCGTTGAGGTTCACCGGCACGGCCGTCGCCGCGCCGTCGCCGTCGTGGGTGGCGTCGCATCCCACCCTCGACGTCGTCTACGCGGCGCTCGAGGGCCAGGGCCGCGTCGCCGCCTTCCGCCGCACCGGAGCGGATGCGCTGCGCCCGCTCGGCCCGACCGCGGCCGCGGGAAAGGCCGTGTGCCACGTCGCCGTCGCGCCCGACGGCGCCTTCCTGCTCGCCACGTGCTGGGGCGACGGCCGCGTCGTGCGCGTGCCGCTCGGCCGTGACGGCGCGCTGGGCGAGCCCGTGCTCGCCCCGTCCGCGATCGACCCCTACGCCGACGGTGGGGACCCGTTCGCCGACCCGTCGGCGTCAGATGCGTCGATGGATGCGGCGCCGCGTCCCGGCACGGACGCCGGCACGGACGGCGCTCAGGCGGCGGCGCTCGCCGCGGCCGCCCGCGCGCTGCGCCGGGCCGCGGGCGACGAATTCGCCCACCTCGTGCCGGAGTACGCCGAGCCCGATCCCGCGCCGACCCCCGGACCCGAACCCGAGCCCGACGAGGCACCCGTGCGCGTCTCCCGCGCGCACGAGTCCCTCTTCGTCCCGGGGGGCACGGTGCTCACGACCGACCTCGGCTACGACGTCGTCAGGGTGTGGCGCCGGTCGGGCGCGCGCCTGGCGTCGGCCGGTCACGTGGCGTTGCCGCGCGACAGCGGCCCCCGGCACATGGTGTGGCATCCGAGCGGGCACGTGTACGTGCTCACGGAGTACTCGCGCGAGGTCTTCGTGCTCGCCCCCGACGCGAGCGGCGCATGGCGGCTGCTCGGCGGCGCGCCCGCCGCGCCGGGCTCGCTCGACGGCGACACCGGCGCCGAGCTCGCTGTGTCGCACGACCGGCAGTTCCTGTACGCGGGCATCCGGGGCAGCGACACGATCGGCGTGCTCCGCGTCGTGGGCGACGGCGGCGCGGTGGCCTCGGTGGCGCTCGCCGAGGCGGGGGTGCGCAAGCCCCGCCATCACGTCGTCGTGCGCGACACGCTCCTCGTCGCCGGTCAGGCGTCGGACGAGGTCGCGTCGCTCACGCTCGACATCCGCACCGGCGTGCCCGGGCGTGTGCGTCACCGCACCGCCGTGCCCGCGCCCACGTGCCTCCTCCCGCGCCGCTGACCCGCGCGCCCCGGCCTGCCTCCGGTCTCCCGCACCGAGGCGCCCGTCCGGCGCGCCGCCCGGGGCGGATGCGTGCGGGCGAGCGGTCAGACCTTGGCGTCCTGGCGCGGGATCACGACCTGCTTGATGATGAGCAGGATCGACGCGGTGACGGGGATGGCGACGAGCGCGCCGAGAAGGCCGAGGAGCGTGCCGCCGACGAGCGCGCCGATCACGACGAGCGAGCCCGGCACCGAGATGGTGCGGTTCATCACCCGCGGTGTGAGCACGTATGCCTCGAGCTGCATGTACACGAGATACACCGCCGCGAAGACGATCGCGGCGACGGGGTTCACGAACAGCACGAGCGTCGTCCCGATCGCCCAGAACAGCACCGAGCCGACGAGTGGGATCAGGGTGATGCAGAACGCGACGACGCCCATGAGCGCGGGGAACGGGAAGCCGAGGCACAGCAGCAGGACGAAGGCGACCACCGCGTTGCACAGCGCGAGGATGACCATCCCCATGAGGTAGCCGCCGACCGAGTCGGTGATCTGCTCGGTCATGTCCGAGACGCGAGCGCGTGTGCGGGCGGGCGTCAGCCGCACGAGCGATTCCTTCATCGTGGGCAGCGACGCGAGGAAGTAGAGGCTCAGGACGAGCACGATGATGACGCCCGAGATGCCCGTCGCGATCGAGGCTCCGACCTTCAGCACGCCGCCGCTGATCGCCGCGATGTTGCCGGCGTCGCTCAGGAACTTCTGCGCCTGCGTGACGAGGTCGCCGACGTTCTGCCCGAAGTTCGCGGTCAGCCACGCGTACACGTCGCTCGCGAGGAAGCCGTTCACGAGCTGCGGGATGCCCGTCACGAACTGCGACACCTGACGCACCACCGTCGGGACGATCAGCAGCAGGATGCCGACGAGCACGAGGGCCAGCGCGACGAAGACGATCGTGATCGCCCACGGCCGCGAGATGCGCCGAAGCATGAGCAGGCGTACGAGGGGGTCGAGGCCGAGCGCGACGAACAGCGCGAACGCGATGTAGATGATGACGGTCGACAGATTCGACACCGCGATGCCGAGCACGAAGGCCGCGAGACCCCCGAGCGTCAGGAAGAAGCCGGCGCCGAACGGGCTCGCGAGGGCCGCCCAGGTCGGACGGCGTCGCGCCGCGTCGGGCGGGGTGGCCGCGGCATCCGGAACGGGGGAGGGAGCGGGCGCGTCGGTCATGCGACACACTCTAGGGCGGCGTCGGGCGCCCGACCCGGCACGCCGTTCGCCGGCCGCGCACAACGTGCGCAGACCTGGGGCTGAGACGCCGACCGCTAGGCTCGCTGGCGGGAGGACGCATGACCGATCAGGCACCGGCCGGCGACGCCCGCGACAAGCTCGCGGATCTGCGCGCCAGCATCGACAACATCGACGCCGCTCTCATCTTCCTGCTCGCGGAGAGGTTCCGGTGCACGAAGCAGGTGGGCGTGCTGAAGGCGACGCACGGGATGCCGGCGTCCGACCCGGCGCGGGAGGAGCAGCAGATCGCGCGGCTCAAGCGCCTCGCGCTCGACGCCGACCTCGACCCCGCCTTCGCCGAGAAGTGGTTCAACTTCGTCGTGGCGGAGGTCATCCGTCACCACACCGAGGCCGCCGAGACGGTCTGACGCCCGTCCGCGGCGCCCACGCCCGCTCGCTCGTCGTATCCGGAGCCGATCGGGGGATCGGGACGGCGGATACGACGAGCGAACGGCGGTGCCCGGGCCGGTGCGGCGTCAGGGAGTCGCGCGACGCAGCAGCGGGAACGCGACGACCGCGGCCGCGGCGGCGAGGGCGGCCAGCAGCGCGCCGAGGCCGGCCGGCCCGAGGTCGGCGAACCATCCGAAGAACGACGCCCACGCGTCGGCGCGGCCGATGGACCACAGCAGTGCGACGAGCACGAGCCCGAGGCCGATGAGGCCCACCGTCACCCCGACCATGCCGTAGCGCTTGTACACCGTCGCGCCCAGGAATCCCGCGGCGAAGAACAGCATCGCGATCGCGAAGTAGAACAGCGCGGCTCCGAGCACCCCCGCTCCCCAGACCCAGTCGAGCAGGAAGAAGTAGCCGTTGACGCCCCAGCCGCCCGTGGCCCGCTCGATGCCCGCTCCGACGAGGAAGATCGCGGTGAGGATCGCGCTCGTCAGCCCGGCGGTGAGCAGCGTGCCGAGGTAGTACTCGCGGCGGGTCACGCTCATCGCCTGCGAGAACGGGAACGTCAGGGTCAGCGCCTGCACGCCCACGACGCCGAAGTACCAGAACGGCGCTTGGGCGCCGCCGCCGTACTTCGGACCGTCGTACGGGATGAGCGCCCACACGAGGATGCTCAGCACGAGGGAGCCGCCGAGCACGATGAGCGGCACCCACAGGTAGGTCTGCCGGTTCACGAACTGCATGCGGACGACGTTCAGGGTGCGGTTCATCGAAGTGCTCCTTCGTCGAGGGCGGATGCGGGGGCGCCGGCGCGCTCGGCCGCGGCCTGCGTCGTGCGCACGATGAGCTGCTGCAGCGACACCGGTCCGACCTCGAGACCCGCCGCGGTGAGGCGCACGCGGTCGGCTGCCGTGAGCGAGCCGAGCACGGTCACCGAGGAGACGCGGCCGAGGTGCTCCCGGTGGATGACCTCTCGGCCCGCGACGAAGGCCTCCACCGCCGCGGTATCGCCGACGATCGTGGCCGCGCGGTCGCGCACGGCGTCGGTGTCCTCGTCCATCACGATGCGGCCGCGGTCGATCACGAGCACCCGCTCGATGAGGTTGGACACCTCGTCGATGAGATGGCTCGAGAGGATCACGGTGCGGGGGTGCTCGGTGTAGTCCTCGAGCAGCCGGTCGTAGAAGATCTGCCGGGCGACGGCGTCGAGACCGAGGTAGGGCTCGTCGAAGAACGTGATCTCCGCGCGCGATGCCAGCCCGATGATGACGCCGACGGCCGACAGCTGCCCGCGCGAGAGCTTCTTGATGCGCGTCTTCAGCGGCAGCTGGAACTCCTCGACGAGGCGGTCGGCGAGCTCCTGATCCCAGTTCGGGAAGAACAGACGCGCGGTGCGGAACGCATGCCGCGGCTGCGCGTCATCCGGGTACTTCTGGCTCTCCCGCACGAAGCACAGGCGCGACAGCACGTGCGCGTTCTCGTACGGATCCTCGCCGAACACGCGCACGCGCCCCGACGTGGGGAAGTTCTGCGCGGTGAGGATCGACATCGCGGTGGTCTTGCCGGCGCCGTTGCGCCCGAGCAGCCCGTAGATCGTGTCCTTCTCGATGCGGAAGGTGACGCCGTCGAGGGCGACGGTGTCGCGGTACCGCTTGGTGAGGTTCTCCACCTCGATCACGGCGGTCATCGGCTGGTCCTTTCGGTGGGGAGGGTCGTGCGCGACGCTGCGGCGCGGTCGCGGATCAGTGCGGAGAGGTCGTCGGGGCCGAGGCCGAGCTTGCGGGCCTCGGCGAGGAGCGGCTCGACGAAGCGGTCGGCGAAGGCGGTGCGCCGTTCGTCGAGCAGTCGCTCGCGCGCGCCCGGAGCGACGAACATGCCGATGCCTCGGCGCTTGTAGAGCACGCCCTTGTCCACGAGCATGTTCACTCCTTTCGCGGCGGTGGCGGGATTGATGCGGTAGAAGGCGGCGAGCTCGTTCGTCGACGGCGCCTGGCTCTCCTCGGGCAGGCTGCCGTCGACGATGGAGTCCTCCACGCTCTCTGCGATCTGCAGGAACAGCGCGCGGCCGTCTTCGATCACATCGCCCCCGTTCAGTGGTTAATTACTTGACCAACTAACCATGGCACCGAGACGAGGCCGATGTCAAGAACCGGTCGGGAGTCCCGCCGCCGGTTCAGTGTCGGCCGATGGGCCGCGCGGCGGAGAAGCGCGTGCGGAAGCCCGGATGCCGCGCCGGCATCGCCAGGACGGAGTCGGGCTGCCGGCCGGCCAGGCCGCGGAAACCTGCATCCGCGACCAGGTCGTCATCCAGTGTGTCGACCGACGCCTCGACAAGCGGCCACGGCTCATGCGTGTTGGCGGCCCAGATCGTGCGGCCCAGGTGCTGCTCGTGGAACCCCCAGCGTGCGGTGAGGAAGCGGCTGAGCGGGGTGTCGACGGATGTGCCGCTGCGGCGCACGCGGATGCGGGTGGCCTCGGCGGCGCGGGTGTGCCGGCGCGAGCGGTACTCGATGAGCGGGCCGTCCTCACGCACACCCGCCCGCGCCCAGCGGTAGGGGAGGCCGAAGAGCGCGCGGGCGCCGAGCACCGGCAGCAGATGCTCCGCCTCCAGGGTGCGGAACACGACGCCGCGCCGGCCCTCCGCGTCGACGGCGTAGGTGCGCACGTTGATCTCGACGAACGACCCCACGAGGGGCACGGGCGGCAACGGCAGGAACCGGAACTCGCTCAGCACGAACGGGACGAGCCCGACCCACGCCGAGCCGTCGAAGACATCCGGATGCGTGCCCGGCGGCAGCATCGGCGCGAGCGTGCCGGGATCGACCCGCCAGTGCAGGAAGCACGCGCGGCTCCATCGCTGCTCGATCACCGCGCGCCCCGGCAGCGGTGGGGCCTCGCGTTCGTCGGTCACGCCTCCATTGTGCGGCGGGGTCGCCGATTTTCCTGAGGAACGAGCGGCCCGGATGGTGCAACACGGACGCCGGGCACGGGTCCCGGCGCCGCGCTGAACAGCGCGGGGGCCGAGATGGATGCGGCAACTGAAGGCCGAGGCGGTCGAACGCCTCGAGCGCAAGCCCGGCCCGAGCCCCGCGCGCGGCCGGAGAATGGGGACATGGCCCACCGCTCCCGCGCCGCGCGCGGCGCCGCGACCCCGGAGCCGAAGACGTGCGCGTCGTGCGGCCGGGAGGTCCAGTGGCGCGCGAAGTGGGCGGCGAGCTGGGATGACGTGCGGTACTGCTCCGATGTGTGCCGGCGCCGCGGCATCCGGCCCGTCGACGAGCGGCTCACCCGCGCGATTCGCGACCTCCTCGCCGAGCGCGCGGCTTCGGCGACGATCTGCCCGTCCGAGGCTGCGCGGCGGGTCGGCGGCGACGACTGGCGCGACCTCATGGAGCCCGCCCGCCGCGCCGCCCGCCGGCTCGTCGCGGACGGCGAGGTCGAGATCACGCAGGGCGGATCGGTCGTCGATCCGTCGACGGCGCGCGGCCCCATCCGCATCCGCCGGGCGCGGTGAGGATTCGAAGCCTATCTTCAGCTTCTGCCGTCTAAGTTGCAGTTACTGCACTTTTCGGAAGGAGCGCCGGTGAGCCAATCGGATGCGGCGGGGTCGTCGCGGAATCAGCCCGTGCTGCGGGCACGGGCGTTGGAGCGGGTGTACGGGCGGGGCTCGTCGGCGTTCACGGCGCTGCGCGGCGTGGACCTCGACGTGCCGCGAGGCCGGTCGCTCGCGGTCGTGGGCAAGTCGGGCTCGGGCAAGTCCACGCTCATGCACGTGCTGGCGCTGCTCGACCGGCCGACGGCGGGTGAGATCGAGGTCGACGGGCGCGCGGCGTCGCGGCTCAAGCCCCGGGAGCTCAACCCCCTCCGCAACAAGACGTTCGGCTTCGTGTTCCAGCAGTTCTTCCTGACTCCGGGGCAGACCGTGGCCGAGAACGTCTCGCTGCCGCTCGTCATCGCGGGGGTGCCGGCGCGCGAGCGCCGCCGCCGCACGACGGCCGCGCTCGAGGCGCTCGATCTCGCCGACAAGGCCGGCAACAAGGCGACCGACCTCTCCGGCGGGCAGAAGCAGCGCGCGGTCATCGCGCGCGCCCTCGTCAACGAGCCGTCCGTCATCTTCGCCGACGAGCCGACGGGCAACCTCGACAGCACGACCGGCGCGCAGGTCGAAGACATCCTGTTCGGCCTCCAGCGCGATCGGGGAATCACGCTCGTGGTCGTGACGCACGATCCCGACCTCGCCGCGCGCTGCGACGGCGCCGTGACGATGGCCGACGGCCGCGTGATCGAGCGGACGGGGGTGGCGGCATGAAGGCGGGCGACCTCCTGCGGATGGCGGCGCGCAACGCGTTCCGCAGCAAGCTCCGCACGACACTGACGGTGCTGAGCCTGTTCGTCGGAGCATTCACGCTGACGCTGACGACCGCGTTGGGGGCGGGCGTCAACGACTACGTCGAGCGTCAAGTCGCGACCCTCAGCTCGGGCGACGTGCTCCTCGTGAGTGCGGCGGCCACGACCGGACCGGACGACGGACCCGCCGTGTACGACCCGAACGGGCGCCAGAGCGGCTCGGGCACGCCCGGCCCGCTCGCGACGGATGCGCTCCTGAACCAGGCGGATCTGGACGCGATCGCCGCGATCGACGGCGTGGAGCGCGTCGATCCGGTGAGCCAGGTCGTCGCCGACTGGATCTCGACGGATGCGGCGGACGACGACGCGCGCTACGTGCTGCAGATCAACCCGACGTCGTCGATCGGGCGCAGCGACCTCGTCGCGGGCGATCAGCTCGACCAGACGACCGACGCCGACCAGATCGTGCTGCCCGAGGACTACGTCGCGCCGCTCGGATTCGCCGACGCCGCCGACGCGGTCGGCTCGACGGTGACGATCGGGTACAGCGACGCGACGCAGCAGCCGCAGCAGATCGAGGCCACGATCGCGGGTGTCGCGCGCGAGAGCCTCTTCGCGTCGGGCGCCGGCGCGAACACCGCGCTCACCGACGTCATCTCGCAGGCGCAGAAGGCGCCGGGCGCGCCCGACGCGTATCCGCTCGCGGTGGCCGAGCTGCAGACCGGCGACGACGGCACGGTCGACCCGGCGGCGGTCCAGAGGGTCAAGGATGCGCTCGCCGCCGACGATCTCGCAGGGCAGACCGTGGAGGATCAGCTCGGCGTGGTCCAGACCGTCATCAACGGCATCATCGGCGTGCTGAGCGCGTTCGCGGTCGTCGCCCTGATCGCCGCTTCCTTCGGCATCGTCAACACCCTGCTCATGAGCGTCCAGGAGCGCACGCGGGAGATCGGCCTCATGAAGGCAGTGGGCATGTCCAACGGCCGGGTGTTCGCGCTGTTCAGCCTGGAGGCGCTTGTGATCGGCTTCCTGGGGGCGGGCATCGGCGCCTTGGCGGCGGTCGGTGTGGGCAGCGCGATCGCCGCGGCCGCGGCCGACACGCTGCTGTCGGGCCTGCCGGGCCTGACGATCCTTCTGTTCCAGCCGCTCACGATCGTCACGGTCATCGCCGTGATCATGCTCGTGGCGTTCCTGTCGGGCGTCCTGCCGGCACGACGGGCGGCGCGGCAAGACCCGATCGAGTCTCTGAGGTACGAATGAGCGCGTCGCCTCCCCGTCGCCGTGACGCCCTCGAGACGACGGCCGCGATCGAGCGGGCGGCGGTCGACCTCGCCCTCGAGCACGGCTACGACGGCGTCACGGTCGACATGATCTGCGAGCGCGCGGGGGTGAGCCAGCGCACGTTCTTCAATCACTTCCCGACGAAGGACGACGCGCTGCTGGGGTCGGACGCCCCCGCGATCGACGAATCCGCGGCGCGGGAGTTCCTCGTCTCCCCCGGGCCGCTGCTCGTGGATGCGACGCGCCTCATCGCGTACTCGAGAGATCCGAAGCAGACGGATGCGGCGCTCTTCGCGGCGCGCATGCGCGTCGTCGCCGCGACCCCCGCGCTCTTCGCGCGGCAGATGGAGCGCATGCTCGGCGTCGCCGACGAGGTGGCCGGCATCGTCGAGCTGCGCCTGCGCGCTCGCTACCCGAAGGAGCCGGAGCGCGATCTGCGCGCGCAAGCCGAGGTCATCACCCACATGCTGGCGGGCGTGCTGCGGCGCCGCGGCGAGGCGTGGGCGCGGGGCGAGACGGTCGGGCCCGAGGACTACGACGAGCTGCTCGCGCGCGTCATCCCGAAGCTCGGCTGACCCGCCGCCTCTCGGTCGGTGAGCGGGGCGCCCCGTCGAGCGTTCGGGCTCAGACCGGAGGCTTCGGCCGCACGATGCGCCCGGGCGCCGTGGCCGGGCGCGGCGGCACGGATGCGGCGGGCGGCACGGACGCGGATGCTGCGAGAGGTGCGGACGCGGGCGGGACGGATGCCGCGGCGGGAGCCTGCGGGGGTGCGGCCGGCGCCGGCGGCGCTGCATCCGCCACCCCGGCAGCCGCGCTCGCCGAAACCGCACCGCGGTCGGCGGCGGGCAGCTCGAGCGCGACCTTCTTCTCCAGGACGTCGATCGCCTCGTCGGAGATCGACAGGAGCCCGTCGAGCTCCTCGCGCACGCGGCGGTAGGCGAGCTGGCGCTCGGCCGGCGTCGCGGCCTGGTCGACCGCGACCGTCAGCAGCTGCTTCGCCGTGTCGAGGCGCTTGCGCTCGGTCTCGCTGAACGAAGAGTCCTTCAGGCGTCGCGCGTCGCGCTCGGCGACGTCGAACGCCACTTCGTAGTCGGTGACGGCGTCGCGGTACTCCGCGATGGCGCGTGCGGTGAGGTGCTCCTTGGGGGAGTCGGGCCGGAGGTTGTCGGCGACCTTCTTCGCCCGCAGGAAGGCGGCGGTGAGGGGCTGCCGGCCGTCGCTCATCGCCGGATACGCGATGAGCTTCGCGACGTCGAGCTCGTACTCGAGCCAGCGGTGCGTGACGGCATCGTGCGCGGCCATGAGCCGCTCGAGGCGCGCCGCGTCGCTCTGGTCCTCCTCGACCGGCGGGGGCGCAGCGGCAGGGGCCGGGGCCAGCCGTCCCTGCGCGCGCAGCATCTCGAGCCTGCGTTCGTGACGTCGGCGTGAGAGCTGGTCCCAGCGGCCGAGGACGGCGCCGCCCACACCCATGAGGGGGAAGACGAGCCACCAGTAGTGGCCGAGGAAGTCGAAGAACGTCACCCCGTCATGCTACGTCCGCGCCGATGCGCTCACTCGGGCGGTCTGCGGCGGCTGCGGCGCCAGGCCGCGGCCCGCGCCCACGCCTCGGCGGAGGCGGCGAGGGCGCGCGAGGTGGAGTCGACGACGTCGCGGGCGAGATCGGCCCACCGCTCGCCGGCATCGCCGCGAGAGGAGGCGCCGGCCCCGCCGCGCGCGGCGTGCTCCGCCGCATCGAATGCGCGCTCGGCGCGGATCACCGCCGCGCGGTACGCGGCGAAGTCGGCCGGTCGCATGACGGCCTCGCGCGACGTCGGCCGCAGCCATTGGGCGGCCGCCTGCGCCTCGAGGAAGGCCGCCGTGGCCGGATGCGCCGCATCCGTCATGCTCGGGTAGTCGATGAGCTTGGCGGGATCGGTCTCGTACGCCATCCACCGCACGCGCAGGGCGTCGTGGCGTGCCATGAGGCGGGCCAGCGGCAGGGCGTCGGCGCCCGCCCGCGCGGGCGGCAGCGCGATGCGCGCGGCGCGGACGTCGGCGCGGCGGGCGCGGAGGTCGGCCCACGCGGCGCGCACCTGGCTCTCGGCGTGCTGCACAGCGCGGCGCGCGGCGGCGAGTTCGCCGGGATGCAGCCGCGCGGCGGCACGGTCGGCTTCGGCCCGCGCGACTCCGGCGCGGGCGACGAGGACGTCGGCGCGCGCGCGGCTCAGCGCCTGCCGTGCCTGCACGACGTCGTGGCGAGCGGCCTCCAGCTCGAGGCGGCGAGCACGAGCGGAGCGCCGCGAGCGCAGCGCGATCCAGCTCGCGCCGCCCGCGCCGGCGGCCGCGGGCGCGACCCACCACACCTGCAGCAGCAGCGTGAGAGGGTCCACCCTCCCAGGCTACGCCGCGGCCCGCGCGGCTCGCGCGTCGGCGGCAGGCGGGATGGGGGCGCGGATGCGACGGCTCAGCCGAGCAGCAGCGAGATCACCGTCGCGGCGCCGCCGGTGAGCACGAGCGCGGCGATCACAACCCAGGCGACGATGCGGATCGTGCGCTGGCGCTTCTCGCCGAGGTCGCCGTAGTCCTCGTCGTTCACGACGCGTCCTCGACGACCGTCGGGCCGAACGCGGCCGGCAGGGTCTCGGTCGACAGGCCGCGGAGCTCGCGCACGCCGACCGTGAACAGGCCCTGCACCTCGAGCGCCGGCTCGGACCCGTCGGCCGGGGCGTCGGTCACGCCGATGCGCAGCACGGGGTACCCGCGGCCCTCGCACAGCCCCCGGAACTTGACGTCCTCCTCGCGCGGCACGGTGACCAGCACGCGGCCGGTCGACTCCGAGAACAGGGCGGCCGTCGCATCCACGTCGTCGCGCTCCATGATCTCGGTGAGCCACACCCGCGCCCCGACGCCGAAGCGCAGCACGCCGTCGGCGAGCGCTTGCGCGAGACCGCCGTCGGAGAGGTCGTGGGCACTGGAGACGAGCGACTGCGAACCGGCGGCGTGCAGCAGCTCGGCGAGCCTGCGCTCCTGCGCCAGGTCGACCGCGGGCGGGCGGCCGCCGAGGTGGCCGTGGATCGTCCCCGCCCACTGCGAGCCGTCGAGCTCGGTGGACGTGACGCCGAGCAGGTAGATGTTCTCGCCCGCGTCCTGCCAGCCGGACGGGATGCGCGCGGCGACGTCGTCGATGATGCCCATCACCCCGACGACCGGCGTCGGGAAGATCGGGGTGTCACCGGTCTGGTTGTAGAACGACACGTTGCCGCCCGTCACGGGGATGCCCAGTTCGAGGCATCCGTCGGAAAGGCCCTCGACAGCGCGCGAGAACTGCCACATGACCTCGGGGTTCTCGGGGCTGCCGAAGTTCAGGCAGTCGGTCACCGCGGCCGGGACCGCGCCGGTCGCGGCGACGTTGCGGTACGCCTCGGCGAGGGCGAGCTTCGCACCCTCGTACGGGTCGAGCTGGCAGAAGCGGCCGTTGCAGTCGGTCGCGATGGCGAAGCCGAGGCCCGAGGCCTCGTCGACGCGGATCATGCCGGCGTCGTCGGGGAAGCTCAGCGCGGTGTTGCCCAGCACGTAGTAGTCGTACTGGTTCGTGATCCACGACGGATCGGCGAGGTTCGGGCTCGCGACCAGCTGCGTGAACTGCCGGCGGAGCGTGTCGGGGTCGCTCTCGCGGGGGAGCGAGGCGGCGGTGTCGTCGTGGAGCGCCTCGATCCACGTCGGGTAGGCGACGGGTCGCTCGTACACCGGGCCGTCGACGGCCACGGTGGCGGGGTCGACGTTGACGATCTCCTGGCCGTGCCAGTCGATGACGAGCCGGCCGTCTCCGGTGACTTCGCCGAGCACGCTCGTCTCCACGTCCCACTTGCCGGTGACGGCGAGGAAGGCGTCGAGCTTGTCGGGTGCGACGATCGCCATCATGCGCTCCTGCGACTCCGACATGAGGATCTCCTCGGGCGTCAGCGACGGATCACGAAGGAGGACCTGCGACAGCTCCACCTTCATGCCGCTGCCGCCGTTGGCGGCGAGCTCGCTCGTCGCACACGAGATGCCGGCGGCGCCGAGGTCCTGGATCGCCTCGACCAGGTCGTCGCGGTACAGCTCGAGGCAGCACTCGATGAGCACCTTCTCGGCGAACGGGTCGCCCACCTGCACGGCGGGGCGCTTCGTCGGCCCGCCGTCGGCGAACGTGTCGGAGGCGAGGATGGATGCGCCGCCGATGCCGTCGCCGCCGGTGCGGGCGCCGAACAGCACGACCTTGTTGCCGGCGCCGTGCGCGTTGGCGAGCTTGAGGTCCTCGTGGCGGAGCACGCCCACCGCGAGCGCGTTCACGAGCGGGTTGCCCTGGTACACCGCGTCGAACACGGTCTCGCCGCCGATGTTGGGCAGGCCCAGGCAGTTGCCGTAGAACGAGATGCCCGAGACGACGCCGTGCACGACGCGCGAGGTGTCGGGGTGGTCGATCGCGCCGAAGCGCAGCTGGTCCATGACCGCGACCGGGCGCGCTCCCATCGAGATGATGTCGCGCACGATGCCGCCGACGCCCGTCGCGGCGCCCTGGAACGGCTCGATGTAGCTCGGGTGGTTGTGCGACTCGACCTTGAAGGTGACGGCCCAGCCCTCGCCGATGTCCACGACGCCGGCGTTCTGCCCCATGCCGACCATCAGGCGCGTCTGCATCTCGTCGGAGACCTTCTGCCCGAACTGGCGCAGGTAGATCTTGCTCGACTTGTAGGAGCAGTGCTCGCTCCACATGACGGAGTACATCGCGAGCTCGCCGCTCGTGGGGCGCCGCCCGAGGATCTCGCGGATGCGGGCGTACTCGTCGGGCTTGAGCCCGAGGGCGGCGTACGGCTGCTCCTTGTCGGGCGTCTCGACCGCGTTCTGAACGGTGTCGGCGAGGGATGCGGCGGTCGGCGTGGTCACGCGGCTGTTCTCCAGAATCGCACGGGGCGGGGCCCTGCCAGTCTAGGCGGGCGCGCCGCCTCCGCGCCGGGCCGTGCGCGCACCGCAGCGTCGGCGAGGATGGGCGCATGCTCGGCATCAAGGTCACCGCCCCCTCGGCCGTCGCGGACGGGATCGTCCGCGACCTGCGCGGCCGCGACACCGTCGCGAACATCGCGCGCGTCCCCGGCGCTGTGCTCGACGGCGGCGGCGACCTGCTCCTCTTCGACGTCGCCCGAGAGGGCGCGAACGACGTCATGCGGATGCTGCGGCACCGCGGTGTGCCGCGCGAGGGCTCGATCGTCGTGAGCGAGCCGCTTGCGGTGCTCTCGGATGCGGCGGACGCGGCCGAACGCGCAGCCCCCGGGCACCCCGCCGACGGCGTGCTGTGGGCGCAGCTGGCCGACCGCTCACGCGAGGACGCGCGGCCGTCGTGGAGCTTCTTCGTCTTCCTGCTGCTGGCGACCCTCATCGCCGGGATCGGACGGCTGCTCGACCAGCCGATCCTCATCATCGGCGCGATGGTCGTCGGGCCGGAGTTCGCCCCGCTGGCCGCGATCTCGTACGCGATCGTGCGGGCGCGCCGGGGAATCGCGGGAATGGCGTCGCTGACGCTGTTCGGCGGCTTCGTCGCATCCGCCCTCGTCGCGTGGGGGCTGTGGGCGCTGGCCTACGTTTTCGGGGTGTTCACGTTCGCGCAGGCCACCACGGGGGAGCTGACGGAGTTCATCGTCAAGCCGGACGCGTGGTCGTTCGTCATCGCCCTGCTCGCGGGCATCGCCGGCGTGCTGTCGCTCACGTCGTCGAAGTCATCGGCGCTCGTGGGGGTGTTCATCTCGATCACGACGGTGCCCGCCGTCGGGACGCTCGCCCTCACCGCCGCCGTCGGCGCGTGGGACGAGGCGTGGGCGGCGGTCGTGCAGCTCGTGATCAACCTCGCCGGACTCCTCCTCGCCGGCACCGCGACGCTCTTCGTGCAGCTGCGCGTGGGCCGGTGGGTGAGCGACCGCGTGCGGATGCGACGCCTGCGGGCGCGGCGCGCAGCCTTGCGGTGGTGAGCCGAGCGCCCGCGCGCTCCCAGCGGCGATCGCGGCCGCATCCGGGTCGGTGCGATGCGCATCGACGAGCGGACCCGCGACGCGGCTCAGACCAGGATCTGGAAGCCCGTGGGCAATCCGATGGTGAGGCTCACGAGCAGCGAGACGACACCGGCGATGAATCCTGCCGCGGCGAACTCGCGGTTGCGGCGGGCGTTCAGGCACACGATGCCGGCGGCGAACGATCCGAGCGCGAGCACCCACACGCTCACCTGCGCCACGGTGCTCCACGGGCCGAGCGCGACGCCGCCGAGCACGAGGATGCTGAGGTACCACATGAGCACGACGATCGCCGCGAGCAGCGCGACCCACGACGCCCACCGCACGTCGCCGCGCCGCAGCACGGGCGTCGTGGTCGTCGGGATCGAGGTGCCCGGGGCGAGCGAGTCGGGCAGGTCCTCGTCCCCGCCACCGCCGCGCATGCTGTCGGCCGGTGGCGGGGTCATGACGCGAGGCTACCCGCTCCGCGCCGCGCCGGCCCGTTCTCCCGCGCCATCGCGCCCCTTCAGCCCACGGGAGGCGGCGGGATGGCGCGGGGGAGCGGCGGCGGGTGGATGGCTACGCGCGGTGGCGCTGAGCGGTCTGCCGATAGACGTCGAACGCGGCGTTCTTCACGCGGGCGAGCTGCTGGTCGCCCCCGCGCACGAGGTTGACGAGTCCGAAGTCGAGCATCCAGGCATCCACCGGCTCGCTGTCGAACCGGTAGAGCCAGTCGACGAGGTCGAGGAAGGGGAACCACGTGTATCCGATCACCGGGACCCCTTCCTCCCTCAGTGCGAGGACCTCGGCCTCGGAATCGCGCAGCCACGCGATCTTCTGCTCGGGGGTTCCGACGAGGGAGGTCTCCGTGATGACGATCGGCAGGGCGTAGCGCACGTAGTACGCCTCGACGAGATCGCGAAGCCCGGCCGCGCCCGCCTCGAACGGATGCTTGACCCCCTGATCGTCCATGCGGATCGTCGTGAACGCGGGGTAGTAGTTCACGCCGAGCACATCGGGCTGGACCGCGTTGCGGCGGAACCACTCGAGCTCCGCGTCGCTGTAGCCGTGCTCGACGAGCCACCCGTGCAGCGGGTGCTCGGCATCGACGCGCCCGGTGATGAGGTCGAGCGCCAGGAACCGCCGCTCCTCCAGCACCGAGCGCGGCAGCGGTGTCGTCTCGCCTTCGTAGCGGAAGCCGGCGTCGACGTGGACGAACACGGCCTGCGGATTGACCGCCGCGATCTGCTGTTGCGTGCGCACCATCCCTTTGGCGAGGATCTTCACGAGCGTGAGGAATCCGTCGACGCCCTCGAGGTATGGCGGCCACTTGCCCATCTCGCCGCACCATTCGGCGTTCACGATCGGCTCGTTCAGCGGGGTGAAGTCGTCCCACACTCCGCGGTAGCGATCCGCCACGGCCGCGCCGTACGCGGCGACGCGCTCCGCATACGCGCTGTTCAGGAAGGAGTTCTCCAACCATGTCGGCGTGCCGTAGTGCATGAGGTCGACGATGCAGCGCAGGCCGAGCTCGCTCATCCGGGCGGCGACCTGGTCGGTCCAGGACCAGTCGAACACGCCGGGCTCGGGCTCGACGAGGTACCAGGGCACGCCCCATCGCACGAACTCGGCGCCGGACTCCGCGACGAGGTCGAGATCTTCGCGCCAGCGCGCGTAGTGCTGGGTCAGCTCGTACTCGTCGAGCTTGCGGTGCCCGGGCTTGATCTGCGGGATGAAGGTGTCTTCGATGCCGACGCCGAAGCGCAGCCGCGATTCGTCGAACCACTGGTCCATGGATGCCTCTCTGCACGGTGGATGCGGCGGCGCTCGCCCGCTCGTGGCGGGTGGCGGCCGCGCGCGGGACGTTACTTGAGCCCCGTCGTGGCGATGCCGGCGACGAAGCTGCGCTGGATGAGAAGGAAGAAGACGATCACCGGCAGCAGCGCGAGGAGCGACCCCGCCATCAGCAAGCCGTACTCGACGACGTGCTGTCCCATGAAGAGAGCAAGGCCGGCGGGCAGGGTCGATGTCTCCAGACTCGACGACATGACGAGCGGCCAGAGCAGGTCGTTCCAGTTGTACTGGAAGTGGAACAGCCCGAGGGTCAGCAGCGCCGGCTTGGCGAGCGGCAGGATGACCTGGCGATAGATCCGCCACTCGGATGCCCCGTCGACGCGCGCTGCCTCCTCCAGGTCGCGAGGCAGCGAGAGGAAGAACTGCGTGAGGAAGAAGATCCCGAACGCGTTCGTCATGCGGGGGATGATCAGCCCGGGGAGGGTGTTCGTGAGCCCCAGGCCGTTGAGCATGTCGTACAGCGGGATGAGCGTCACCTGGAACGGCAGCATCAGCAGGATGAGGATGAGGACCATCACGACGCCGCGGCCGCGGAACGGCAGGCGCGCGAGCGCGTACGCTGCCATCGAGTCGAGGAACAGCGAGATGATCGTCACGCCGCCCGCGAAGATGATCGTGTTCACGTAGAGCTGCGCGAACGGGATCCGCTCCCACACCTCCACGAAGTGCTCGAGCGTGAACTGCCGGGGCCACAGCGTCGGCGGGTAGGTGACGATGTCGGCCTCCGGCTTGAACGCCGTCAATGTCAGCCAGATGATCGGGAGCAGCATCAGCAGCGCGATGATGATCGCGACAATGGCGAGCAGCCATTTCGATGCCCGGTAGAGGGTGAGCCGGCGGCGGTCGCGGACGTCGATGACCCGCGTGTTCGCTCGCTCCATGGTGGTGGCCATCAGTAGGTCACCGCCCGGCGGCGCTGCCAGCCGTACTGCACCATCGAGAGGATGAAGACGAAGATCAGCAGGACGAACGAGATCGCGGATGCGTAGCCGAAGCGCAACTCCTGGAACCCTTCACGGTAGATGAGCATGACGAGGGTCTCGGTCGTGAAGAAGGGACCGCCCCGCGTCATCACATAGATCTGATCGAACGCCTGCAGCGTCGCGATGAGGGCGAGCACCGAGACGAGGAGCGTCTGGTTGCTCAGCAGCGGGAGCGTGACGTTGCGGAACCGCTGCCACGGGTTCGTCCCGTCGATCTTCGCGGCTTCGTACAGGTCGGCCGGAATCGACTGGAGTCCGGCCAGGTAGATCACCATGTAGAACCCGACGAACTTCCAGACGCCGACCATCATGACCGCGGGCATCGCGAAGCGCGGGTCGGTGAGCCAGCCCTGCTCCGTGACGATCCCGATCTGGCCGAGCCAGTAGGACAGCAGCCCGATGTTGGGGTCGAGCAGGAACGACCAGGCGATCGCGATGATTCCCAGGGACACGATGAAGGGCAGGAAGATCGCGGTGCGCACGAAGGTGCGCCCGAAGAAGGCCTGGTTCAGCATCACCGCGAACAGCAGCGCCAGCACGACCGTCACGGGCGTGACGACGGCCGCGTAGAGGACGGTGTTCCAGAACGCGTTCCAGAACGCCGGGTCGCTCACGAGCTCGACGTAGTTGTCGAGACCGATGAACTGCGCCGCCTTGATCAGGTTGTAGTCGGTCAGCGACAGGTACACCGCCTGCGCCATCGGATACAGCGTGAATGCCACCAGCACGATCAGCGACGGTGCGAGGAACATCCAGGCCGTGAGCTGGCGCCGGGACGCCGGGCCGCGAGCCCGCCGCCGGGGTGCGACGGATGTGCGCGGCTGCGGGGGAGCCACGTCGGTGAGCGTCATTCGAGGTCTCCTTCGATCGTGCGGACCGGGCTCGTTCGCCCGGTCCGCGCGTTCCTCACTTGTCGAGCTCGGCCTGGACCTTCTCGGAGGCCGCGGAGAAGAGCTCCTCGACGGTGCCCTGTCCGTTCAGCGCCTTCTGCAGCGTCGGCCAGAAGATGGTCTCGCCGATCGTTCCGCCCGCAGCGACGCCGGCGAGCAGGATCTTCGAGCGGTCCACGACATCCGCCGCTCCGAAGACGGCCGGGTACGGGCTCGAGGTGACCTGGTCCGCGACGTCGGCGCGGTTCGGCGGGAAGCCGGAGCCGCTCGACCACGTGATCTGACCCTCCTTCGAGTTCCAGTACTTGAAGAACTGGTAGGCGGCCTGCTTGGTCGCGTCATCCGCGCCCGAGGTGATGCCCATCGACACGACGTCGGCGAGGATCGCATCGCTGTCGGGCCCCGCGGGCGGAGCCGCGATGCCGTAGTTCAGGCCGGCCTCGTCGAAGCCCGTCGTCATCCACGGCCCGACGATCTCGGTCGCCGCCTTGCCGGTCGTGAACAGCTTGTCGGCGTCGGCGCCCGAGAGTCCGAGCGGGGAGGCCTTCTGGTTCTTCACGAGATCGACCCAGAAGTCGAGGGCCTCGATGCTCGCCGGTTCGCCGAGCATCGAGGTCTTGCCGTCATCCGAGACGACGCCGCCTCCTGTGCCCCAGGGCAGCGACATGAAGACGGGGACCGTCTCGTGGTCGCCGAGTGCCGTCGCGTACTGCTCGGGCTTGCCGTCGCCGTTGTCGTCGACGGTCAGCTGAGGAACCATGGCCGCGAACTCGTCCCACGTGGTGGGAGGGGCTTCGGGATCGAGCCCGGCGGCTTCGAAGAGATCCTTGTTGTAATACATCATCATCGGCGTGAAGTTGACGGGGACGCCGTAGTTGACCCCGTCGAAGACCGACGCCTCGATGGCGGCCGGAGCAAGCGCCGCGGAGTCGTTCGCGGAGTCCTCGTAGTAGTCGTCGACGCCCTCGAACATGCCCTGCTGCGCGAACTGCGGCATACGACCGGCCGACATCGCGATGATGTCGGGACCGTCGTTGCCCGCCACGGCGGTGAGCACCTTCTGGTATAGCGTGTCCCAGGGCATGATCTCGGCCGTGACCTCGACGTCGTCCTGCGACGCGTTGAAGTCGTCGATGACCTGCTGCAGTGCGGGCCCGTCGGGTCCGGTGAAGCCGTTCCAGAAGGTGAGCGAGACCTTGCCGTCGGCGCTGCCGCCGTCCTCGCCGCCCCCGCTGCCCTGGCCTGCGCAGCCGCTCAGAGCGAGCGCGAGGAGTCCCGCTCCGACCACCGCCACCCGGATCCCGCGCACGCGGCGAGACCGGAACCAGTGCTGTGTCTTCATTGATCTTCCCTTCTAGTTCAACGTTGAACGAACCGGATGAGATCTGTTATACCTGAACCGGTAATCGTTGAACAAGACCCGAGTTGGTAATCGTTGAACGAAGAACGGCGGTGTGCCACTGTGGGTCACCACGAATCGAAGGCGATGGGATCGATGTGAGCAGGACGACGCTGAAGGATGTCGCCGAGCGCGTCGGCGTGTCCGCCAAGACGGTCTCCAATGTCGTCAACGGCACCGGGTGGGTCACCGACGAGCTGAAGGATCGCGTCCGCGCGGCCATCGTCGAGCTCGGCTATCGCCCGAACGTCGCGGCCCGGAACCTTCGCAGCGGCAGATCCGGGATGATCGCCGTCGCCTTGCCCGATCTCGGCCAGCCGTACTTCGCCGAGCTCGCGTCCGACCTGGTCCGCGCAGCGCAGGAGCGGTCGATCACGGTGCTGGTGAATCAGACGGATGGTCGCGAAGACGTCGAGCGTCGCATCGCCGAGGGCATCGACATGCCCATCATCGACGGCCTGATCCTGAGCCCGCTCGCCCTCACCGCCGCGGACCTCCAGCATCGCGTCGACCCGACCCCGCTGATCCTCCTCGGCGAGCACGTCGGGGAGTCGGCGCTGCCGCATGTCACGGTGGACAACACCGCGGCCGCCCGCGCCGCCGTCGAACACCTGCTCGGTCTGGGGCGACGCAGGATCGCCGCGATCGGCGCGCAGGAGCACGGTCCCAATGAGACGGCCGTGCTGCGCCTGTCGGGCTATCGGCAGGCGCTCGCCGGCGCGGGGATCGCCTTCGACCCGGCCCTCGTCGGTCCTGTCGAGAGCTATCAGCGCGCTGACGGCGCGCGAGCGGCCGAAGCGCTTCTCGACGCCGGCGTCGAGTTCGATGCGATCTTCGCCTTCAACGACCTGCTCGCGTTGAGCGCCATGCACGTGCTGGTATCGCGCGGTGTGCGCGTGCCCGAGCAGGTGGCCGTCATCGGGTTCGACGACATCGACGAGGCGAGCTACAGCACGCCGACGCTCAGCTCGGTCGCGCCGGACACTCTCGCTCTCGCCCGCACGGCCATCGATCTGCTGAGCGCCGATCCGCCCGCGCGGGGCGTCCATTCGATCCCGTTCACGATCGCCCACCGGGCGAGCACCGAAGGAGCTGCGCTGTGACCTCGATCCCGCTGCCGATCGCCTCCCGCCAGGAAGGCGACCACCCGCGCCCGCAGCTGCTCCGCGAGCGCTGGACGGACCTCACCGGACCCTGGGATTTCGCCCTGGGCGCCCCTGAGGCCGCGCCCGGAGATGTGGTCTTCGATCGGACCATCCTCGTTCCGTTCCCGCCCGAGTCCACGGCCTCCGGCCTGGGTGAGGAGGGGAGGATCCACTCGGTCTGGTACCGGCGGACCTTCGGCCGGCAGGAGCTGCAGGCGGCCGGTCTCTCGGAGGAGGGGCGTCTCCTGCTGCATTTCGGCGCCGTGGACTGGGAGGCGACGGTGTGGGTGAATGGCGTCACGGTGGCGACGCACCGCGGCGGACAGTCGCCGTTCAGTGCGGATGTGACGCACGCCCTTCGGGCGGACGGTGACAACGAGATCGTCGTGCACGCGGTCGACGACCCCGAGGATGTCTCGATCCTGCGGGGGAAGCAGGACTGGCGCGAACAGCCGCACGCGATCTGGTACCACCGCACGACGGGCATCTGGCAGCCCGTGTGGCTCGAGGTCGTGCCGAAGACATCCGTCGCCGCGCTGACCTGGTCGACCGACATCCCCTCCGCCGGCGTCGAACTGGATGTGGAGATCGCCGGCGAGATCGATGACGAGACGTGGCTGCACGTCGAGCTCTTCCACGAGGGCGAGCTCCTCTCCGAGACGCGCACGCGAGTGCTGTCGCGATTCGAGTCGGCGCGGATGCGACTTCCGCGGCAGACGAACGGACAGCAGCATGAGGAGCTGCTGTGGAGCCCGGAGCATCCGACGCTCATCGACGCCACCGTGCGTCTGGAGACCCGCTCGAGCGCGGATGCGGTGGCGAGCTACTTCGGTATCCGGTCGGTGGCCGCGGTGGGCGCCGCCTTCCTGCTCAACGACCGGCCCGTCAAGCTGCGCGCCGTGCTCGCCCAGAATTACTGGCCGCAGTCGCACCTCGCCGCCCCGAGCGCAGCGGCGCTGCGGCGTGAGGTGGAGCTCATCCGCGAACTCGGCTTCAACACCGCGCGGGTGCACCAGAAGGCGGAGGACCCCCGGTTCCTCTATTGGGCCGACCGCCTCGGGCTCATGGTGTGGGCCGAGACGGCCAATGCGTACGCCTTCGACCGACGCGCCGCATCCACCCTCATGACCGAGTGGATGAGTCTCGTCGAGCGTGACACGTCGCACCCCAGCGTCATCGTGTGGGTGCCGCTCAACGAGAGCTGGGGGGTGCAGCACATCGCCCACGACGAGCGCCAGCGCGCCCTGAGCAGGTCGGTGTCGGACATGACGCGGGCGCTCGACGGCACCCGGCCGGTGATCTCGAACGACGGCTGGGAGCACACGGACTCCGACATCTGGACCATTCACGACTATGAGGCCGACCCGGCCGTTCTCGCCGAGCGCTACGGATCCATCGCCGCGGTCGAGGCGATGATCCACGGTTTCGGGCCCGCGGGCCGGCGCATCGCGGTCGACGCGGATCGCGGCCGCAAGCCGGTCATGCTGACCGAGTTCGGCGGTGTGAGCCTGCGCCCCGACAACGGGCAGGACTGGGGGTATTCGACAGCCGAGACCCCGGCGGACTTCGGTGACCGGGTGTGCGGGCTGATCCGCGCGGCTGACGGCGCCGCGCCCCTCAGCGGCTTCTGTTACACGCAGCTCACCGACACCGGTCAGGAGACCAACGGCCTGCTGTACGACGACCGCACTCCCAAGGTGCCGATCGCCGACATCCGCGCCGCCGTCCTCGGCGAGTAGCCGCGCGCGTACCCCCGTTCCCGCGGTCCCCGGGCAACGGCGGGGTGACTAGACCTCGTCGTCCTGCTCGGAGGCGAGAGAGCGCTCGAAGGAGCGCTCGCCATGCACAGCGAGCTCGGCGAGCGCGGCGACCGGATCTCCCTGCTCCACCAACTCCAGCAGGTGCCGGTGCCGCGCAACGTGCTCGTTCAGACCCTCGTAGAAGCGCTCGCGCGCGATGAGGTTCCTGGCCATGCAGAAGAGGATCCGCTGCTGGACGGACGCGTAGATCGACTCGAGCAGCGAGTTGCCGGCGATGTGGATGAGTGCGGAGTGGAAAGCGTACCCCGCTTGGACCAGAGAGCCCCGGTCCTCGTCACGGGCGCACCGCTCCATCTCCGTCAGTGCGGCGCGGGCGGGCTCCAGCCATTCCTCGTTCTTCACGGGTATCCCGGATTCGAAGGCCAGACGCTCGAGCGCCGACCGTACCGTCAGGATCTCGTGGACGTCCTGCGCAGTGAAGGTGCGAACAACGGTGCCGCGCCGCGGCCGACGGTCGATCAGGCCCTCGTTCTCGAGAAGGCGCAGTGCCTCGCGGAGGGGAGGCCGGCTGATGTCGAGCTCCTCGGTGAGTCGCTCCTCAATGAGCCGCTCTCCGGGCTCGTACTCGCCGGCAAGGATCTTCTTGCGGATCTCCTCCGCGGCCATCATCACGAGGCTGGGAACGCGATCGCCGCCCACCGGCCGCAGCGGAACGTACCCGGATGCGCTCGCCATGTGTGCCTCCTTGCCGCAGGCGTCGTATTCGGAGTATAGGGACCGACGTTGGACTACTGCATCTTGTAAATTGAATCTTGTAGACAATAGAATAGCGCTACCGGCGGATATCGCCGCCGGTTCTCGAGGATGAGAAAGGACGAGGATGTCGGGCGAACGAACCGCGATCGGGTTTGTCGGGTTGGGCAACCTGGGCATGGGCATGGCCTCACGCCTGCTCGAGGCGGGCTTTGCCGTCGTCGGATCGGATCGGGACGAGTCGCGACTACGGACGCTGGAAGCCGCAGGCGGCCGGCGCGGAGATCTCGACTCCGTCTTCACCTGCGAGATCGTCTGCGTCGTGACGCCCGACGAGGCGCCGGTCGCGGAGTACTTCGAGGGGCGTACCGCTTCGCCGGGCGTGCGGACCGTGCTCCTGCACAGCACGGTCCTCCCCGCGCACGCCCACGAGCTGGCCCGCACCCTTGCCGCCGTCGGCGCAACCCTCGTCGAGGCGCCCGTGAGCGGCGGCCCCGACGCTGCGCGCCGCGGCCAGCTCACCGTGCTGCTGGGCGGCTCCGCCGAGGCGGTGGCCGCCGTCGACGACGTCCTGACTGCACTCGCCTCGCGCAGCTTCGCGCTGGGCGAGGTGGGAGCCGCCTCCGCCACGAAGCTCGCCAACCAGCTTCTGATGCTCGCCGCCGTGCAGGCGGCGCACGAGGCGCTGGAGCTCACCGACGCCTTCCGCGTAGATCGCTCGGCGGCACTGGAGGCGATCTCGGCGGCGACCGGCGACACCTGGGTCGGCCGCAACTGGGGGTTCTTCGACGCGATCGTGGCGGACTACGACCGGGCGGGCACGCCGTCGGATCAGCGTCCGTGGCGCAAGGACCTTCGCGAGTTCGTCGAGGCGGCAGAAGCGGCGCGCATCGACGCGCCCCTCGCCGAGCGGCTGCTCGACACCGTCGGCGACCGGATCGAGCACGCGGCGCGCACACATCAGCAGGGAGGAACGTCATGACCGTTTCATCTACGCTCACGCGGCCCGACGAGGGCCTGGCACCCCCGGCTGCACCGCGGACGGGGCGGACACGCCGTCGCAACCGGGGATGGGTGGCCTTCGCATTCCTCGCGCCCTGGCTGATCGGGCTGTTCGGGCTCACGCTCGGTCCGATGCTGTACTCGCTGTACCTGAGCTTCACCGACTACAACCTGCTCGCTCCCGTGGCCAACTGGATCGGCTTCGACAACTACGTGCGGATCTTCACCAGCGATGCACGGGCGACCCAGTCGATGCTCGTGACGGCGGTCTACGTGCTCGTCGCCGTGCCGTTGATCCTCGTCGTGTCGATGCTCGTCGCGCTGCTGCTCAACTCGAAGATCCGGTTCCTGAGCGGCTATCGCGCCCTCTTCTACCTGCCCTCGCTCCTCGGCGCCTCGGTGGCCATCGCCGCTCTCTGGCGCGTCATCTGGGGAGACGAGGGCATCATCAACCAGGTGCTCGGATTCTTCGGCATCGAGCACTCCAGCTGGGTCGGGAGCCCCGACTCCGCGTTGATGACGATCATCGTCCTGGCGGTGTGGGCGTTCGGCTCGACGATGATCATCTTCCTCGCGGGGCTGCGGCAGGTGCCGCACGAGATGCACGAGGCAGCGCAGGTGGACGGGGCGGGGCCGGTCCGCCGGTTCTTCTCGATCACGCTGCCGATGATGACGCCGATCATCTTCTTCAACACGCTGATGGTCACCATCAACGCGTTCCAGGCCTTCACCCCGGCGTTCGTGATCAGCGGCGGCACGGGCGGGCCCTCCGACTCCACGCTCTTCTACACCCTCTACCTCTACCAGCAGGGCTTCGCCCAGTTGAACATGGGCTACGCATCGGCGCTGGCCTGGGTGCTCGTCGCCATCCTCGGCGTCTTCACCGCGCTGTTCTTCTGGAGCTCGAAGTTCTGGGTTCACTACGGAGACAAGTGAGGACCATGACCACTTCGACCACCACGGAGACGATGACCGTCCCCGCACGTCACCGGCGCTGGAGCGGCGGCATCTATCCGCAGCGACCGACGAAGAACCGGGTCCTGCGCGGCATCGTCCGCCACACACTGCTCGCCTGCCTGCTGTTCGTCATCCTCTACCCGCTGGTGTGGATGGTGGCGGCATCGTTCCGTCCGAGCAACGAGGTGTTCACCACGGTGGGTCTCATCGGGAACTCCTTCACGCTCGAGAACTACTCCGCGGGATGGAGCGGCGGACAGATCAACTTCTCCCGCTACTTCCTCAACTCGACCATCGTCACGGTGCTGACCATCATCGGCACGCTGCTGGCGTGCTCGCTGGCGGCCTACGCCTTCGCCCGTCTCGAGTTCCCGTTCCGCCGGACGCTCTTCGCCGTGATGCTCGCGACGATGCTGCTCCCGACGCACGTCACGCTCGTTCCGCAGTACATCCTGTTCAACAACCTCGGATGGGTGAACACGTACTTCCCGCTCGTCGTGCCGCACTGGCTGGGAGTGGAGGCGTTCTACATCTTCCTGATGGTGCAGTTCATCCGGGGACTCCCGCGCGAGCTCGACGAGAGCGCGCGCATCGACGGCGCGGGGCACTGGCGGATCTTCTCGCGCATCATCATGCCCCTCGCCCTGCCCGCGATCGGCACGACCGCGATGTTCACGTTCATCGCCAGCTGGAACAACTTCCTCGGGCCCCTGCTCTACCTGAACCGCGACGAACTGAAGACGGTCCCGCTCGGACTGTCGGCGTTCCTCGACGCGACCGGGGCCAGCACGTACGGGCCGCTGTTCGCCATGGCGACCCTGTCGCTCGCGCCCATCGTCGGCTTCTTCCTCGTCTCCCAGAAGCTCCTCATCGAAGGCATCGCGACGACGGGACTCAAATGAGCGACGGACTCTTCCTGCCTGCACTCATCCGCCCGGCATCCACGGGCACCTCGAAATCGAAAGGAACGACCATGATTCGCAAGCACGGCATCGCCGCCGGCGCGATCCTCGGCATCACGGCGCTCGGCCTCACCGCCTGCGCCGGAGGCTCCGGCACGGGAGGGGGCGCGGCGGGCACCGACGGAACGGGCGACGTGACGGGTGAGATCTCCATCGCGTGGTGGGGAGGCGACTCGCGCAACCAGAAGACGAACGCCGTCATCGACATGTTCGAAGCGGCCAACGAGGGTGTGAGCACCGACCGTCAGGCCGCCGACTTCAGCACCTACTGGGACAAGCTCAACGTGCAGGCCTCCAGCAGGTCGATGCCGTGCGCGATCCAGGTGCAGGGGCGTCAGGTGAACGACTACACCCAGCACAATCTCCTTCTGCCCCTCGACCCCATGATCGAGTCGGGGGCGATCGATGTCGACGACATCCCCGATGCCGTCCTCGAGACGGGCCGCGGCACCGACGGCAAGCTGTACTTCCTGCCGTACGGCGCAGCGTACGACGCCGTCGGGGTCAACGAGACACTCGCGGAGCAGGCCGGCGTGGGTCTGCCCGAAGAGGGGTACACGTGGGACGACTACACCGCGTGGCTGACCGAGGCTGCTGCCGCACTGCCCGAGGGCACGCGCGCGGTCGACTCGAACGGCGGACGGCCGAACTTCTTCATCGGATGGACGCTGGCGAACGACCTCTCGCTCTTCGACGAGGACGGTCAGCTGGGCTTCACCGAGGATGATCTCGCCGAGTACTGGAACATGTGGGAGGAGCTGCGTGCCGGTGGTGTCACCGAGACGGCCGAGCGCACCGCAGAGGAGCCGACGGGCACCGACCAGAGCTACTTCGCCAACGGGCAGATCCTCTCGGACACGCTCCCCGGCAACGCGCTGACGCCGGCGTCGGCCACGCTGGCCGGTCGCGGTGACGCGAGCATCACGACGGTGCCCTACCCCAGTGGCGAGGCCGGCTCGGGCAACGCGCTCTACCCCTCCGGATTCGCGATCCCCGCGTCGTGCGACAACGTCCCCACCGCTGCGGCGTTCATCGACTTCTTCACCAACGACCTCGATGCCGGCATCGCCTTCGCCGCCGACAACGGCGCCCCTACGAACACGGCCGTCCTGGACGCGCTGCTCGCGGACGCGTCGCTGCCCGACACGAAGAAGCACGAGCTGGAGCTGTACCGCAAGATCGTCGAGAACGACCCGCCGTCGATCGTGTTCCCTCCCGGCTACCAGGCGACCTTCGAAGCGTCGTTCAAGCGCGCGTACGAAGACATCGCGTTCGGCCGCAAGACGGTGGAGCAGTCGGTGACCACGTTCTTCGACGAGGCCAACGCCTCGCTCGGCCAGTAGTCCCGATCGATTACCTCGAGGAAGGCTCCCCCATGTCCCCGATCCCCGACTCCGCCGACTCGTCGCGGCGACGCGCCCCTGCCCTCGACGGCATCCGCGTGCTCGACCTCACCCAGGTGATGTCCGGCCCGTTCTGCACGATGGTCCTCGCCGATCTCGGCGCGGACGTCATCAAAGTCGAGAGCCCCGACAAGGGCGATCAGACCCGCAAGTCGTGGGGATACTCGGTGATCGGGGAGGACAGCCGCGCATTCCTGTCACTCAACCGGAACAAGCGCAGCATCAGCCTCGACCTCAAATCGGCGGAGGGGCGTGAGACCTTCTTCGCACTGGTCCGCACCGCGGACGTGGTCATCGAGAACTTCCGGCCGGGCGTCGCCGCACGGCTCGGGGTCGACTACGCCGCGGTGCGGGCCGCCAACACCCGGATCGTCTACGCGAGCATCTCAGGATTCGGGCAGACGGGCCCGTACGCGCAGTACCCGGGATACGACCTCATCGCGCAGGCGATGACCGGGGTGATGAGCGTGATGGGCGAGGAGGGCGGTGCGCCCATCAAGTCCGCCATCCCGATCGCCGACCTCGGTGCCGGCATGTTCTGCTGCATCGGCATCCTCGGGGCCCTGTTCGCGCGAGGCGACGGGCCGGAGGGGCAGTATCTCGAGACCTCGCTCTTCGAATCGGCGCTCGCCATGTCGGTGTGGGAGTCGACGGAGTACTGGTCGACGGGGGAGAGCCCGCGGCCGCTCGGCTCGGCCAACCGCATGTCGGCGCCGTACCAGGCCCTGGCGACCGCGGACGGGTACCTCACGATCGGCGCCAACAACGAGAAGCTCTGGAAGCTGCTGTGCGAGGCGATGGACGCGGCGGATCTCTTCGCGGACCCGCGCTTCGTCGACAACAACCGCCGCATGGACAACCGTGCGGCCCTGGCAGCGGAGCTGGAGCAGCGCCTGGCGTCGGGGACGACGGACGAATGGGTGACGCGATTCCTGGCGCACGGGGTGCCGGCCGGCCCGATCCGAGACTATGCCCAGGTGCTCGACGATGATCCGCACGTGCGCGCCCGCGGCATGGTCTCATCGTTCGAGCACCCCGTGGAGGGTGTGACGAGCGTGCTCAGCTCGCCACTGAAGCTCTCGGGTACGCCAGTCGACGTGCGTCTGCCTCCGCCCCTCCTGGGCCAGCACAACGACGAGATCCTCGCCGAGCTGCGCGCCGACGCGAGCCGCACGGCAGGCGTCGCGTGACACGCTCGGGCCAGCTTGAGGCTCCGGCTCCGGCGGGCGTCCATTCCTCCTTCGCCGAGGCAGTCCTGACGCTCACGCTCTCGCATCCGGGCAAACGGAACTCTTTGACGACCCGGATGTACGCGCAGCTCGCCGACGCGATCGCCCGAGCTGCAGGCGATGACAGCGTGCGTGCGGTGGTGATCCGCGGAGACGATGACGGCGGCGGTTTCGCGGCGGGGACCGACATCGCATCGTTCGCCGACTTCTCCGGCGCCGCGGACGGGCTCGCCTACGAGCGACGCGTCGGGGAGATTCTGAGCGCGCTGCAGGATCTGACGGTGCCCACGATCGCCGAGGTGCGAGGGGCGGCCGTCGGAGCGGGACTCGCAATCGCGGCCAGCTGCGACATCGTCCTCGCCGAGCGCGGCGCCGTGTTCGGCGCCCCGATCGCCCGCACGCTCGGCAACTGCCTCCCCGCGCCGGTCATCGCCCGTATCGCCGCGCGCATGGGGCCGGCGCGGGCTCTCGGCATGCTGCTCACGGCATCGCTCGTACCGGCGGAGGACCTCGTCGCGACCGGGTTCGTCACGCGGCTCGCCGAGCCCGGACAGCTCGAAGAGCTCACCGAGACGACGCTGCGCGGCATCCGTCGATCTGCCCCGCTGACGCTGCGAGCCGTCAAGGAGACGGTGCGCCGGATCGAGGCGGCCACCCCGATACCCGACAACGAGGATCTGCTGGCCCTCTGCTACGGCAGCGACGACTTCGCGGAGGGCGTCAGCGCCTTCCTCGGCAAGCGTCATCCCCATTGGAAAGGAACCCCGTGACGGCGATCATCGACGCGCACCAGCACTACTGGAAGACCGCGGCGCAGGAGCAGCCCTGGCGCGAGGCGCACCACGCCGGGCTGGAGCGCGACTTCGAACCGGAGCATCTCGACCCGCTCCTGGCGACCGCCGGCATCGCCGGCACGGTGGTCATGCAGTCCGTCGACGAGCCGGCCGAGAACGATCGGCTGGCCGCCTACGCTGCCCACCCGACCGTGGCGGGCGTCGTCAGCTGGCTGCCCGTGCGCCGCCCGTCGGAGGCGATGATCGAGCTCGATCGCCTCACCATCCCCAAGCACGTCGGGGTGCGGTGCCTCGTCGCCGACGACCCCATGGACTGGTTACATGATCGCGAGGTGCTCGCGCTCTTCCAGGAGGTCGCCGCGCGCGGCCTGGCCTGGGACACCGTCCCGATCACCGCGGCACAGGTAGCGAACGTCACCGCGCTCGCCGCCGCGGTGCCGGACTTGCGGGTCGTCGTCGATCATCTGGGGCGCCCCCCGATCGACACGGCGGGATGGGAGCCGTGGGCGACGAACATGGCCGGCCTGGCCGCGCTGCCCAACACCTTCGTCAAGGTCTCGATCGGCATCAACGTGCTCTCGGCCTGGGAGCGGTGGGATGCGGCCGCCGTCGCCCCGTACATCGCCGAGATCGTGCGCCTGTTCAGCGCCGACCGCCTCATGCTCGCCAGCAACTGGCCAGTGGTGCTGCTGCGAACGGACTACGAAACAGCCTGGCAGGACCTGGCGACGCAGGCCCTCGCGCTCGAGCCTACAGAACACGGACGGCGCAGCATCCTCGGCGGCACCGCCACCCGCGTCTACGGGCTCGAGCGCTTCGCCGCCGTCGCCCGATCCCGCTGAACCCACAGATCTCCGGCTGGACCGCCGGATTTAAGGAGAAGGAACACATGACCATCGAGACCTCCACCACGCGCCCCGGATTCCTGTACGACAAGGCGGACCCGACGAAGATCGGCAGCCTCTACCAGCACCTCCGCGTCTGCGACGTCGTCGACGCTCTCGACGGCATCGGCTACTTCAACATCGGCCTCATGGACAAGGAGGTCCGGCCGCTGTGGTCGGGCATGCGCTTCTGGGGTGAGGCGGCGACCATCCGGTGCGTACCCTCCAACCGTCCGATGTGGAAGCTCGACACCACCGAGGACATCGTCGCCGCGCACGGCCGCTGGTTCGCCGAGGTGCCGCACCCGAAGCTCCCGACAGACCTCGAGCCGGGCCACGTCGTCGTCATGGACGCGGGCGGCGGCCCCGAGGTCGGGTTCTGGGGCTCGGAAAACGCGATGGCCGCGGTGCTCGGCGGCGCCGTCGGCATCATCACCGACGGGTACTGCCGCGACACCGCCGAGGTCGAGGCGCAGCGCAGCCCCGTCGTCGCGCGCTATCGCGGCCGCAGCATCATCCCCGGCCGCATCATGGCCATCGAGACCCAGGGCACCATCGCCTGCGGCGGGGTGCAGGTGAACCCCGGTGACATCGTGGGAGCCGACGACGACGGTGTGGTCGTGGTGCCGCGCGAGGTCGCGGAGGAGGTCGCCGTCCACGCGCGCGCCATCCTGCTCGCGGACATGAACGCGCGCAAGCGTCACTACGAGAGCCTCGGGATGCAGCCCGACAGCTCGATCGACATCGACGCGATCCTGCAGTACTACGCGGACGTTTGATCCGCCGCCGCCTGCGCCGCGCGGCGCAGGCGGCGCCCCGCCCGTCCGAACGAACGAGAAAGCAGCCATGGATTACCGCCCCTTCGTCGACCGTCTCCTGCCCGCCGACCCCACTGCCGTCCTCGTCGGCCGGGCGCAGCTACCCGGAGAGACCGGTGCTCGGATCGTGACTGTGCGCGACGGATCCCTCGTCGACATCACGCGCACGGCGATCACGATGTCGGATCTGCTGGAACGCCCCGACGCGGTGGACGTCGTCCGCACCGCGCCCGCCGATGAGCGCTGGGACCTCGACGCAGCGCTCGCCGCGACCCTGAGCGGGGGTGCAGAGGCGCCGCGGCTGCAGAGCCCGATCGACCTGCAGGTGATCAAAGCGGCGGGTGTGACCTTCGCGCGGAGCATGATCGAACGCGTCATCGAGGAGAAGGCCGGCGGAGACGCGACCCGTGCGCAGGAGGTGCGAGCGCGCGTGAGCGACGTCATCGGCGGCGCGATCGGCACCGTCCGTCCGGGAGGGCCGGAGGCGGCGCGGGTCAAGGAGGTGCTCCTCGCCGAAGGGCTGTGGTCGCAGTACCTGGAGGTCGGCATCGGACCCGATCCCGAGATCTTCACCAAGGCCCCCGTGCTCTCCAGCACCGGCACGGCCGCTCCCGTCGGAGTGCTCGATCGATCCACGTGGAACAACCCCGAGCCGGAGGTGGTTCTCGTCGTCACGTCCGCCGGTGAGCCGATCGGCGCCGCGCTCGGCAATGACGTGAACCTGCGCGACTTCGAGGGGCGCAGCGCTCTGCTGCTCGGGGAGGCGAAGGACAACAACGGCTCGTGCGCGATCGGCCCCATGATCCGGCTGTTCGACGAGGGCTTCGATCTGGACGCGGTCACCGCGCTGACGGTCTCGTTGCGCATCGCGGGCGATGACGGATTCCGGATGGACGACGAGAGCCGGATGAGCGAGATGAGCCGGACGCTGCCCGAGCTGATCTCGCACACGGTGGGCGCCCACCACCAATATCCCGACGGCTTCGTGCTGTTCACCGGGACGCTCTTCGCGCCGACACAGGACCGGGACGAGCCCGGATCGGGCTTCACCCACAAGGAGGGCGACGTCGTGCGCATCTCCTGCCCCGAGCTCGGCACCCTCGTCAACCGCGTGGCGGCCTCGGAGAACTGCCCGCCGTGGACGGTCGGCATCCGCGCCTTCTTCTCCGACCTCGCCGACCGCGGGCTGACCGGGTCCCGGGCGAAGGTGCCCGCGTGAGCGCGCCGCGCATCGTGGTGACGGACCACGCCTTCCCCGGCGTCGCCCATGAGCAGGCGCTCGCCGCGCGCTGGCAGACCTCGGTCGTCGTGCGCCAGTGCGTCTCGGAGGAAGAGACTATCGAGGCGGTCGCCGGTGCCGACATCGTCTTCGTCAACTTCGCGCCGGTGACGCGTCGCGTGCTCCAGAGCATGTCGGCGAGCGCCGTCGTCATCCGCTACGGCATCGGCTACGACAACGTCGACGTCGCCGCGGCCCGGGAGCTCGGCATCCGCGTGTGCAACGTGCCCGATTATGGGGTCGACACCGTCGCCGACCACACCGTGGCCTGTCTGCTCGCGCTGCTGCGCAGGACCGGCTCCTTCACCTCCGCCGTCCGCACCGCTGGCTGGCTCACGCCCGCCGACATCGGGCCGCTCCGCGGGTTCGCGCAGACGATCGTCGGCCTGGTCGGCACCGGCCGGATCGGCCGCGCCGTCGCCGCGCGGTTGCAGCCGTTCGGCTTCCGCGTCGTCGCGTTCGACCCGTACGTGCAGGCCGACGACCTCGCCTCGCTGGGCATTGAGGCGACGACCTTCAACGACGTGATCGCGCGCTCGCACGCCGTGTCGCTGCACGCCCCCCTCACCGAAGCGAATCGCGGACTGATGGATGCGGCGACGCTCGCGGCGATGCCGCCGGGCTCCGTGCTCGTGAACACGTCGCGCGGCGGTCTGATCGACGAGGCCGCGTTGGTCGAAGCGCTGCGCTCAGGTCATCTCGCCGGTGCCGCGCTCGACGTGTTCGACCCCGAACCCCTCGCCCCCGTATCGGCGCTGCGGGAGCTCGACGACGTCATCCTGACGCCGCACGTCGCCTTCTATTCCGACAGCTCTCTCGACGCCCTGCAGCGGCTCGCCTCGGAGGAGGCGGAGCGTGCACTGATGCACGAGCCGTTGCGCTGCCCGATCGTCTGAACGCCAGGAGGACACCGTGACCACGAGATACCGCCACCTCATCGACGGACGCTGGGTCGACGCGGAGCCGGCGATCGAGAACATCAACCCCTCCGACACCTCGGATGTCATCGGCGTCGCCCCGGCCGCGGATGCAGCGGTGGTCGGCGAGGCGATCGCCGCGGCCTCACGCGCGGCGCGGGGGTGGGCGCAGAGCACCCCGGAGGAGCGCTTCCTCGTGCTCGACGCCGCGGGGTCGGAGCTGCGCGCACGGAAGGACGAGCTGGGGCGGCTCCTGGCCCGCGAGGAGGGCAAGGCCGTCGCGGAAGCCACGGCCGAGGTGGTCCGCGCGTCCCAGCTGCTGAAGTTCTTCGCCGGGGAGGCGCTGCGCGTCGGCGGTGAGGTCATACCGTCTGTGCGGCGCGGTCTTACGGTGGAGGTGACGCGGGAGCCCATCGGCGTCGTCGGGATCATCACCCCGTGGAACTTCCCCGTCGCCATTCCGACGTGGAAGATCGCCCCCGCGCTCGCGTGGGGCAACGCGGTCGTCTTCAAGCCCGCCGAGAATACGCCGGCCATGGCGTTCGAGCTCGTGGACGTGCTGCAGCGAGCGGGTCTTCCCGCGGGTGTGCTGAACCTTGTCTACGGCAAGGGCTCGATCGTCGGCGCCGCGCTCGTCGAGTCGCCCGAGGTCAACGGCATCAGCTTCACGGGAAGCGCGCCGGTCGGCCGGCGGATTGTGGCCGCCGCCGCGGCCGCGACCACGCGGGTGCAGGCCGAGATGGGCGGGAAGAACCCCCTGATCGTGCTCGACGACGCCTCGCTGCCGAAGGCGGTGGAGGTCGCCGCGAACGGCGCCTTCTTCTCGACCGGCCAGCGATGCACGGCGTCCTCGCGCCTCATCGTCGCCTCGAGCGTGCACGACGAGTTCGTCGAGCGTCTCTCGCGTCGTATGTCGGAGATGAGGGTGGGGAACGCCTTGGACCCCGAGACCGTCATCGGGCCGGTCGTGGACGCCGCCCAGTTGGAGCAGGACCTTCGCTACCTGCGCATCGCCGCGGAGGAGGGGGGCGCCGTCACCGGGGGTGAGCGCGTCGAGCGCGCCACGGACGGGTACTTCCTGTCCCCGGCGCTCGTCACGCGCACCGACAACGGCATGACCGTGAATCGCGAAGAGGTGTTCGGGCCGGTGGCATCCGTCATCCGGGTCGACGGGTACGACGAGGCGCTCGCCGTCGCCAACGACACCGAGTTCGGCCTCTCGGCCGGCATCTGCACGACCTCGCTGTCGGCGGCACGCCACTTCGTCCGTCACTCGTCGGCGGGAATGGTGATGGTCAACGCTCCGACCGCCGGCGTGGACTACCACGTGCCCTTCGGCGGCGCGAAAGGCTCCAGCTACGGTCCGAAAGAGCAGGGGACCTACGCGCGGGAGTTCTTCACCCGCGTGAAGACCGCCTACATCGACGCGGATGGCTGACCCGACGCCTCGGACGAAGGGATCTCGCATGAGCGCTCCTCTCGAGCTGACCGACGGCTGGACCCTCTCGGTGTCGGACGCGTCGCGCGGTGTGCCGCCGCATGTGCGGGCGGCGCTTCCGATCGCCGCGACGGTTCCGGGGACGGTGCACACAGATCTGCTCGCGGCCGGGCTCATCCCGGATCCCTACCTCGACACCAACGAGCTGTCGCTCGACTGGATCGGCCGGGCGGAATGGATCTACGAGCGCGACCTGCCTCGTCTGCCGGCGGCCGATGCGCTCGCTCCAGCGCTCGCGTTCGACGGGCTCGACACCGTCGCGAGCATCAGCGTGGATGGCGTCGAGATCGGTCGCACCGCGAATCAGCATCGCCGCTACGAGTTCGCGCTCGGGTCCGCGCTTGACGTCGCCGGGCCGCATCGGCTGGCGGTCACCCTGCACTCGGCCTGGGATCACGCGCAGGAGCGGGAGGCACGGCTCGGGGCGATGCCCAACGCCTATCCCGCGCCGTTCCCGCACATCCGCAAGAGCGCGTGCAACTTCGGCTGGGACTGGGGCCCGACCCTCGTCACGGCGGGCATCTGGCGCTCCGCTCGCCTTCTCGGGACCGCGCCGCGGCTCGCGGACGTCGAAGTCACCGCGACGGTGGAGGACGCACACGGCGCGGTGAGGATCGAAGCGCGGGCGGTGGGAACGGCGGGCGCCGGGTGGAGCATCCGCGCGGTCGTCGGCGGCGAGGCGGCTGAGGACGTCGTCGGCGCCGGGGAGACCGTCGCGCTGCGCGTGGAGCTGGACGCCCCCCGGCTGTGGTGGCCCCGGGGTCTGGGCGCGCAGCCGCTGTACGACGTGCGGGTGCAACTGCGTGATCCGAACGGGCGCGTCGTGACCGAGCACGAGACCCGGGTCGGATTCCGGTCGCTGGCGCTGGATACGGAGCCCGACGAGGAGGGGACGCCTTTCACGTTCGAGATCAACGGGGTGAACCTGCCCATCCGCGGGGTCAACTGGATACCCGACGACTGCTTCCCCTCGCGCATCACCGAGGAGCGCCTGCGCGAGCGCCTCGCCCAGGCCGCGGATGCCAACGTCAACCTGCTGCGCGTGTGGGGCGGCGGCATCTACGAGAGCGACACCTTCTACGGGATCTGCGACGAGCTCGGTCTGCTCGTCTGGCAGGACTTCCTCTTCGCGTGCGCCGCATATCCCGAGGACGAGAAGCTCGCGGCCGAGATCGAGGCGGAGGCGCGGGACAACGTGCAGCGGCTGCGAGAGCATCCGAGCCTCGTGCTGTGGAACGGCAACAACGAGAACATCTGGGGATGGTTCGACTGGGACTGGCAGCCTCGACTCGGGGACCGAGGATGGGGGCTGACCTACTACCTCAAGACGCTGCCGGCGATCGTCGCCGAGCTCGATCCCAGCCGGCCCTACTGGCCGGGCAGTCCGTACTCCGGCACGATGAGCGTGCACCCCAACGCCCCCGCCCACGCGCTGACGCACATCTGGGACGTATGGAACGACGTCGACTACACCGTCTACCGCGAGTATCGGCCGCGCTTCGCATCGGAGTTCGGCTGGCAGGCTCCGCCGACCTGGTCCACCATCACGGCGTCGATCCGCGACGAGCCGCTGACGCAGACCTCGGCGGGGATGCTGCACCACCAGAAGGCCCACGACGGCAACGGCAAGCTCGAGCGCGGCCTCTCGCGACACTTCGCCGTGCCGGACGACTTCACGCACTGGCACTTCGCCATGCAGCTGAACCAGGCCCGCGCCATCCGCCTGGGCGTCGAGCACTTCCGTTCGCTGCGCCCGCTGAACTCCGGCACGATCGTCTGGCAGCTGAACGACTGCTGGCCCGTCACGTCCTGGTCCGCGATAGACGGCTACGGTCGCAAGAAGCCCGTGTGGTACGCCCTGCGCGCGGCGTACGCGCCCCGGCTCCTCACGATGCAGCCGCGCGGCGACGGACTCGTGCTCGCCGTGACGAACGACGGCGGTGACGCGTGGCGCGAACCGTTCACCGCGAGACGCGTCCGATTCGACGGCACCGTACTGGCGACCCACACGAGCCGATTCGCCGTCGACAGGTTCTCGGGGACGACTCTCCCGCTTCCGGACGACATCGCGCGGCCGGATTCGGCTGCTGAGGAGGTCGTCGAGGTGGTCACGGGCGCCGGGGCGCGCGCATTGTGGTTCTTCGCCGAGGACCGCGACCTCGCCTATGAGGCTCCTCGCATGACCGTCTCCGTCGGGCGGACCGGAGGCGGCGTCGTCGAGGTCGACGTCACCGCGCACGTCCTGATGCGCGATGTGACGTTGTTCCCCGACCGGCTCGCGCCGGAGGCCGAGTCCGACAGCGCGCTGGTCACCTTGCTGCCGGGGCAGCGGCACGTGTTCCGGGTGGTGGGGGTGCCGGAAGGGCGGGAGGAGCAGCTGTCGCGGCATCCGGTGCTCTGCAGCGCCAACGACCTCGTCACGCGCTGAACCCGGCTGCGCATCTTTGACGGTGGCTCCCGTTTGCAGGGGAGCGGCGGCTTTGGGGGAATGTCGGGAACGTGGTGAGATGACACTGGATGTCGCGCTATCCGGCCTGTTTCGGGCGGTCGCGGTCGACTTTGTCGTGACACTTTCCCCGCTGACCTGCCTCACGACTGGTCGAAGTCAGATTCTTGGCACGCCGAGCCAAGAATTCGGTGGCACCCTACGACGGCCGCGAGATTCTCGGCTCGGTGAGCCGAGAATCGGTTGCCGGGATCGACGGCGTCTCGTTTCCACGCAGCACCTGGTGCCACAGCCCGTGGCACATTCCTGGCGAAGCGGAAGGTGGCGCATTGGTCCTACAAGCTGTGGGACCTTCGCGGGCGAGCGGTGGCGAAGGTCTGCGCGCCCCGGCAAGGGTGGATCTGGAAGCGCCGATTGATCGACGATTCGTCGGGCAGTTCTGTTACAACTTCCAGAACACCGCGATTCTCGCCACAAGACCGATGTCGGAGGCGCCGGTTACGATCAACATCGTGAGTGGATGTACAGCACCGGTGCACGGCCATCGGACGGCAAGCGGAGCGGCGGCGTGCCCGGTTCATGGGGGTCGAGGTTACGGCTACTCATCGTCGCCCCGTCCGTACTACTCGTCGCCTTCCTACACGCCGCGCGGCGGCGGCGCGACGGGCAGTAGCGGCGGGTCCAGCGGTGGCCGTGTGCGACCGAATTGGTCACCGAGCGGTTCCGCAGTGACGTATACGCCTGCCGAAGTGCGGGCACTGACTCCAGTACGTCGCTCCGTTGAGCTGAGAGCTCGGCAGCAGCCGGACCTGCGGGATGTCTTCCTCTGCCATGCGTGGGATGACCGGCGGGGTTCCGCGTCGGAACTGCATGGCCTACTCGAAGCTCGGGGGGTCTCGGTGTGGTTCAGCGAGAAGGACATCGTGCTCGGACAGCCGTTCCTCCGCGAGATCGACAGGGGCTTGGCGAAGTCGCGCACGGGACTCGTTCTGGTCACGCCAGCCCTGTTGAAGCGGGTCGATAGTCGAGGTGTCTCCGACAAGGAGCTCTCGGAGCTTCTCTCACGCGACCTGCTGATCCCAATCGTGCACGAGACCACCTACGACGAGCTCCGCGCGGTCAGCCCCTTGCTCGGTTCTCGAAACGGGCTGAACACCGCGGACGACACGATGGAAGAGATCGCGACCAAGATCGCGGAGCTGGTCGCGGTTGAGGATGAGCTCGTGGCGAGTTGAGCTTCCGTTCGTTCGCAGCGAAAGCGTGTTGGCTCTCGCGACACTCCGAGCGACCACTGTGCGTGTTTCTCAACCACAAATGAGGTAGAGTTTCACGCATCGAGCAAGGAGGCGCCCCGTGGCGATTGTGAATCTCTTCCCCCAGCAGCAGCCTGACGACGAGCGCCGCCTTGCTGAGTTCGACCTGTCCTCCACCGACTTCCACACGGCCTTCCGTCCGGGGCTGAGTCGGGCAGTCAACCGCTCGGAGCTCGCTCCCCCGAACGCGGCGGGCACCGATCTCTATAACGACACTTTCGAGCTGCTGGCGCAGATCCTTGTCGCCCGCGGCTGGCGGAAGACCGTCGTTATGGGGCAGCCTCGGGTGATCCACCCGGATGGGAAGTGTCAGCTCGCCCTTTCGTCGGCTCAGGATGTCGCTGATCCGGATCACCGCGTGAGTCCCAAGACTCGCGGCAAGGGGCCCGCGACCCAGCGCTCACTTGACTCCGATCTCCCGAAGTCGCAGGTGCCTCTTCCTCTGCCGGAGTGGGTGGAGAACGACGCGGAGCTTCCGCCGAAGCTCAAGGAGGCGCCGCTCTGGTTCGTGCTCTACGAGCGCGAAGGCACCTTCCTGTCGCTCGGACTTGGCCGTCCGGCGGGCATGGACGACTCCGACCGGGTCGTCGAGTGGAGCGACACGATCGACATCACTCCGTTCGACGGCGTAGGCGACCTCAGCGTCTTCGACTCGGACGGTGATGGCGACATCGACGTTCCCGTCGAACCCCGCGACTGACAATCCCCGGCTCCCCACAACTTCATCCCGACTAGGTCCCCTCCGAAGATGTTCAGTCCAGTCCGCCTCAAGCTGGCCCGCCAAAGGCGTGGCCTCACACTCACCCGCCTCGCCGAAGTGAGCTCGGTTTCGCTTCGGTCGCTGACCAACTACGAGAACAACGGCACTGAGCAGCCGTCCGATGAATCTCTCCGCAAGCTCGCCGATGCGCTCGACGTCTCCCCGGAGTATTTCCATCGCGACGAAGTCGAACCTGTGCCGGTCGAGGCGGTGAGCTTCCGCAAGCTCTCGAAGACGTCCGCGACCAAACGGGATGCGGTGCTGTCGTCAGCGACTCTTGCTCTTGAGCTGTTCGACGTCATCGATCGGCAGTTCAAACTGCCGGAGTCGGGGATACCGACCTACGACAAGTTCTCCCCCGAGCAGGCCGCTGAGATGGTGCGTCAAGTGTGGGGGCTCGGCGACAAGCCGATCTCCAACATGGTTCACCTACTCGAAGCCAAGGGCGTTCGCGTGGTCTCGTTGGCCCACGACTACACCGATATCGACGCCTTTTGCTTCTTCCGCGACTCGGTTCCTTACATGTTCGTGAACACCACCAAGTCGGGCGAGCGACAGCGATTCGACATCGCTCACGAGTTGGGCCACCTCGTTCTTCACGACGAACGGGACATGACGCCGAAGGACTCTCGAGAGCGCGAAGCCGAAGCCAACGCTTTCGCAGCGGCCTTCTTGATGCCTGCAACTGGGCTCCACGCCCAGGCGATGTGGAGCGCCAGCATCCAGAAGATCTTCGCGGCCAAGAAGCACTGGAAGGTCTCGGCCATGGCGATGACCCACCGCCTCCACGAACTCGAAATGCTCAATGACTGGCAGTACCGCTCGACCGTTGTGACCTTGTCCAAAGCCGGCTACCGCAGCAGCGAGCCGGACGGCATGATCCCCGAGACCTCACAGCTTCTGCGCAAGGTTCTCTTCGGGCCGAAGGGCGTGTCGATCGGTCGTGCCGCAGAAGAGCTCGCGGTGCCTTCCCGTGACCTGTCGGCGCTCCTGCAGGGCCTCGTGCCCGTTGCGGCGTAGGGGATCGGCGCGACATTGGATCTGACCGACTTCGATTTCTCGCTGCGCTGGCCGCAGGAGCTGTTCACATGGGAAGCGCGACGCATCGCCGCCCTGAGGACCAAAGAAACCTTCACGAACATGGTCGTCTGCCTGTTCTCTGAAGCCTTCATGGACGGCGACATCGCCGAGCAGCTGGGTGTCCCGGTCACGCGAAACGTCTTCGATCAGCAGCCCCGGGGGTCTGAAGCCGCCGACGTGCTGAACGCGCTCCTCAAGGACCAATCGCTGCTGCACAAGTACGAGCCGCCCAGGTACTGGCTTGAGCGGAAGGGTGGAGCCAGTGCGGTCACTCGGCAAAAGCCCCTCTCGAAGGCGTTCGTGGAGCTGATCGACGAGATGCGCGACCTCGACTACTTCCCGAAGGTCCTGGGCAAGGGATGCGTCGATGACGGAGGCTCTTGGGGTGAGTTCACCCGCAACGCCAGCGCCGAGATCAGCAAGGCGATCCACGCGGACGTGACTTGGCCACTCGATGAGAGCACTCTCTCCGTCCCCGACGACGTCCTGTACGCGGTGATCGAGTACCTCCACGATCAGGCTCAGCGACCGCGGACTCGGTCGCTTCACTCGTACGGCGGTTGCGGCTGGCATTACGCCGACCACAACAAGGAGTCGGGCGGAGTCGTCTACCGCTGGCGGGTGAACGAGCTGCTCGAACGATACGGCGTCGGACTGCGCCTGGGCAGCAAGGGCTCGGAGAAGGGCAGGCTGATCCGTCACGCCGGTCTCCAACTCGACGAACTGGCAGACGAGCTGAGCGAGACTTCGGCCCATCCCGACGAGAGGCTGATCGCCGACGCCATCCACCTCTATAGGGCGAGATCTTCGACCACGGTGCAACGTCGCGCGGCGATCACGCAGTTGGCCAACTACTTGGAGAAGCACCGGCAGACATTCAAATCGAGGGAGTTCACCAAGGGGGACGAGTCTGATCTCTTCAATATCTTCAACAACTTCGCCATTCGGCACGGCAAGGGGGTTCAGAAGGGCGAGTACGGTGACGAGTTCCTGGACTGGATCTTCTGGACAAGCCTCGGCGCAATCAAGCTTCTGAAGGGGCTGAGTCAGCGCAAGGTCTGAGCCCCCCGTGGTCCGGCAGCTCGGGCAGACAACAGAGGGCCGGATCGCTAGCTGGCTAGTTGAGTCGTCTCGACGCGTTCCCTACGAGAACTGTCGATAGCGAGGTGACCGCATCAAGTGTCGTTCTCCGAGCTCTTCGGCCGCCTATCGTGCCCGTGCCGACAGTACCGGCATCCTTCGGCGTCCTGACTGAGCGCATCTTCCCGGGCCACGGACGGGCACGTAGCATCGGAACATGCGTGCAGATGCTGTCCTCGGCCCAGCCGGTGACGGGTTCGGTGCCGCTCAAGCCGCGGAGTTCGTCGAGTTCGAGATCGGGTACGACGACGTGGCCGAGCTCGATCGCCTGGCAAGCATCCACGGCGGCGACCGCTCGGCGTTCCTTTCCGAGGCGATCCGGGTGATGGGTGCTCGGGAGCGGGCCGTTCGGCTGCAGATGCTGCAGGAGCGGATCCATGCGGCGATCGGCGGGCCGAGGGCCTCGGAGCAGGTCACCGCCGATGTGCGGCAGGTTCTCAAGGGGACGTAGCCATCTCGCGAGGCGGCCACGGGGCCCTCTTGGAGCAGTAGGGGCATCCCGTGCCCTTGGCGCGATTGTTGACCTTCGTCTTCCAGGTGTGCCCGATCCGGCACCTCCAGGTGGCGCGGTAGCTCGAGGAGGACATCGCTTCCGATTACTCACGTCCACTCCTGTGCAGGGTCGGGGCGGGTAGTCGCGAGGCCGGTCTCGCCCGGGACGACACGTCTGCCGGCATAGAACGGGCAGCCGGTATGCCGGTGAATTGCGGCCCACAGAAGTTGCTCGTCGCGATCCCGATCCAGCGCTCCTGCTCGATCGCGGTCCGCACGCCGAACTCGCACAGTTCCCTGACCCACTCCCACGGGAGGTCGTCGCGGTCCTTCCAGTTGACGATCGCCCAGCATTCCGTGGTGATCAGCGGGAGGGCACGCGCACGCGACCACTCCGCGACATTGGTGATCGCGTTGCGCAGAGTTCGGCGCCAGCGGTCCTCGTCGGCTCGGTAAGTGCTCTCGGCGCGCTCGGCGAGGATGTCCACTTGCCGCCAGTCGAAGGAAGATGCCTCCATGTCGTATCCGACCTCTTTGTAGAACGCTCCGCGCGATCCCGTCATCCAGACATGTGGCTCGAGGAAATCGAGGAAGCTCACATCCTCGTACCGCCAGGCCTTGAGCTCCTCCGAGACCGAGAGCGTCAGTGGGATGCGGGGGTGACGTTCCCGGACGAGAGCCACGGCCTCTGCCCCCAGCGTTGCACGACTGGATCAGTCCGCGGGAGTGCCTGCGCGGCCTCCTCGCTCTGAGTCGGCCTGACTCTCGTTCCTAACGAGAGCCGGGGGATGCTGATATTCCGGTGGATGGCGCGCTTGCACACGGCGTTCCGATGGGCGGTGCGTCGGGCACACCGTTTGTATCCTCACGTCGTTGATTCTGGTGCTCGGGGTGATGCCGATGATGAGTGCCGTACCGCGAAGAGCGGTGTTCTTCGTCTCCGACAGCACCGGGATCACCGCCGAGACGCTCGGCAATGCCCTTCTTGCCAACTTCCCGTCGTTTTCCTTTCAACGTCATACTGTGCCGTTCATCGACTCCTTGCAGGGCGCACATCGTGCAGTGGTCGACATTGCTGGCTCTCATGCGCGAGGGCTGCGGCCGATCGTCTTCACGACGATCAAGAACCCCGATGTCGTTGCCATCATTGCGGCAGCGCCGGCCACGCGGATCGACCTGCTGCGCGGCCATCTCACAGAGCTGGAAGATGCACTGGAGACGACCGCGACACAGCAGCTTGGCCAGTTCCACACTGTTGGTGATACGGAGCAGTACTTCACCCGCATGCGCGCCATCGAGTACGCGATCGAACACGACGATGGCCAAAGCATCCGCGCGCTCGATCGCGCCGAGGTGATCATTCTTGCTCCAAGTCGATGCGGTAAGACGCCCACCACCATGTACTTGGCGCTGCTGTACGGGCTTCTGGTCGCCAACTACCCCCTCACAGATGATGACTTCCACCTGGATGGGCTGCCGGACCCGATCGCACCACACGTCCACCGTTGCTTCGGCTTGACCAGTACCGCGTTGCGGCTCAGCCAGGTCCGGCAGGAACGAAGGTCCGGCTCCACGTACGCGAGCGTGTCGCAGTGCGCACGGGAGTTGCGCCGCGCCGAAGACCTGTATCGCCGGCACGGCATCCCATTCCTGTCCTCAACGACCAAGAGCGTCGAGGAGATCTCTGCGGTGATCATGCAGGCCTTCCGGCTGCGCACCTGACCATTTCGAAGGAGAGCGTTATGACCAATATCCTCTGGTTTGACCAAGTCGGTATGGCCGACCTGCCTCGTGTGGGAGGCAAGAACGCCTCGCTGGGCGAGATGGTTTCGAACCTGACCCGGCTGGGCGTGCGCGTGCCGCCGGGATTCGCGACCACCGCAGAGGCCTATTGGCGATTCCTCGAGCATGGTCATCTGCGTGAGCGAATCGCCGAAGCGATAGCTGCGGTGGACGTCGACAACGTCGTCGAGCTCGCTCGAGTGGGCAGTGAGATCCGCGGATGGATCGGGGAGCACCCGTTCCCGGCAGATCTGGATGAGGACGTTCGGTCGGCGTTCGCCCGTCTGCTCGCAACAGATCCCGAGCCAGACCAAGTGACGTGGGCTGTGCGGTCGAGCGCGACCGCCGAGGATCTCCCCGACGCGTCCTTCGCCGGGCAGCAGGAAACGTTCCTCAATATTGGTGGGATCGACAACATTCTGGCCGCGATCCGGCTTGTGTTCGCGTCGCTGTACAACGATCGGGCGATCGCATATCGAACACATCACGGTTTCGCACATGACCAGGTGGCGCTCTCTGCGGGAGTGCAGCGGATGGTGCGCTCGGATGTCGGCGCCGCCGGGGTGATGTTCACCGTTGACACCGAATCCGGGTTCGATCAAGCGGTGTTCCTCACGTCTTCGTACGGGCTGGGCGAGGGAGTGGTGCAAGGTGCGGTGAATCCAGACGAGTTCTATGTGTCCAAACCGGCTCTGCGTGCCGGACGGCCGGCCATCCTCAAACGGGCAGTTGGCGCGAAGGCAATCGCGATGACTTACACGGACGCGCAGTCAGCGGGAACCAGCACGGCCTTCGCCGAGGTGCCCCCGGCGCGACGTCTTGTGTTCTCCCTGACGGACAGCGAAGTCGAACAGCTCGCTCGTCAGGCACTGGTAATCGAGGAGCACTACGACCGACCGATGGACATCGAATGGGCAAAGGACGGGATCGACGGTGAACTGTACATCCTCCAGGCTCGACCCGAGACTGTCGTGTCCCGCGCCGCTGCGAACGAGCTGCGGCGGTTCAGGCTGACCGGCACTGGTCCTGTCATCGTCGAAGGCCGTGCCATCGGTCAGCGGATCGGCGCCGGCCCGGCGCGCGTGCTCGCAGATCACACCGAAATGGCGGCTTTCCAGAGCGGCGACGTCCTCGTCGCCGACATGACCGATCCCGACTGGGAGCCGATCATGAAGCGCGCAGCAGCGATCGTCACGAACAGAGGGGGACGTACCTGCCATGCCGCCATCATCGCCCGCGAACTCGGTATTCCTGCCGTCGTTGGGACAGGTGACGCCACGCGACGAATTCACGACGGCGATGAGCTGACCGTTTCCTGCGCGCAGGGAGATACCGGGTACATCTACGAGGGACTGCTCGAGTACGCCGAAGATGTCACCCAACTGGATGAAATGCCGCGCACGGCCGTGAACATCATGATGAACGTGGGGTCGCCCGATCAGGCGTTCGCCTTTGCCCGCCTTCCGCATCGCGGAGTGGGGCTGGCGCGTCTGGAGTTCATCATCAACCGCGAGATCGGTATCCACCCGCGCGCCCTGCTGGACTTCGAAGACCTTCCCGAGTCATTGCGGGAGCAGATCGCTCCGCGTATCGCTGCCTATTCGTCCCCGCGCGAGTTCTATATCCAGCGGCTCATCGAAGGCGTCTCCACGCTAGCGGCAGCGTTCGCGCCACAGCCGGTGATCGTGCGCCTGTCTGACTTCAAATCGAATGAGTATGCCAACCTTCTCGGCGGCCGTGAGTATGAGCCCAGCGAAGAGAACCCGATGATCGGTTATCGAGGCGCCTCTCGCTACCTGTCACGCGACTTCCGGTCTTGTTTCGAGATGGAGTGCGCGGCTCTGCGGTTTGTCCGCGAAGAGATGGGCTTCACCAACGTGCAGGTGATGGTGCCGTTCGTCCGCACCCTCAGCGAGGCGAGTGATGTTGTGGACTTGCTTGCTACGAATGGGCTTCGCCGAGGGATCAACGGCCTCAAGTTGATCATGATGTGTGAACTCCCCGCCAACGCGATCCTTGCCACCGAATTCCTGGAGCACTTCGACGGGTTCTCCATCGGGTCGAACGACATGACACAGCTCACTCTCGGCCTCGATCGCGACAGCGCGCTGGTGGCAGCCTCGTTCGATGAGCGCGATCCAGCGGTCCTCAAACTGCTGTCGTTGGCAATCGAAGCCTGCAAAGCGCAGGGGAAGTACGTCGGAATCTGCGGTCAGGGCCCCAGCGATCACCCCGACTTCGCGCAGTGGCTGACGGAGCAAGGCATCGACTCGCTCTCGTTGAACCCCGACAGCGTCGTCGATACCTGGCTGCAGCTCGCGACCGATTCTGTCCCCTCTCGCAAGGAACCAGCATCAACGTCGCCGTCGTAGCGGTCTGAGTCTCGGAGAGTCCTCGCGCACTGACGTCCGCGCGAATGTCGATCCGTTTGTCGCCTCGCTCACGCCTGAGAGGCGTAACATGTGCATTCTGCACATACGACTTGGGTTCTCGGGTGGGTTCGGAACACGCGTGACGATCGGACCGGCCCCTAGAGTCTCGTCGGTGCGCGACGACGCGCACCGTGACCCCGAAGGAGTGGATCCGTGTCACCCACCCGACCGACCGTGCTCGCCGAGCGGCGGGCTACCGTGCTCTCCCAGCTCGTTCTCTTGTTCGCACAGGGGAAGGACCCCGTCGAGCTTGCAGACGAGGCGGTCCGTCTCGTCGCACGGGCAACCGATACCGCGGCGGTCTTCGTGTATTTGTGGGACGACGAGGAGGAGCGTCTTGTACTGAGGGTCGCGGGCGAGGTTCCCCAGCAGAGCGGAGTGGGAGAGATCCGACTCCGTCTGGGGGAGGGGATCGCAGGCTGGTCGGCATTGCGCCAGAAATCGGTGATCATCGATCGCCGCCCTGCGGATGACCCCCGATTCGTCGGAGTCGACGCGATCGAGGAAAGCGAGTACAACTCGATGCTCGCAGTGCCGATCGCGGATGAGCAGGGTCAGTTGCGCGGCGTGTTCGCGCTGTACTCGCGGAAGGAGTCCGCATTCGGTGATGATGAACTGGCAATCGCAATGGAGGTGGGTCGTCTGCTCGCGTCCGGCCTGGTCCGTGCTGAGACGGTCGAAGATCTGAACAGACAGTCAGCGAACGCTCACTTTCTCCTGGACTTCCCGACGTCATCGCGCACATCGGTGGTGCCGGCGTTGCAGTTTGCGGCGAAGCGGTTGCTGGATCTCCTCGACACGGACGTGTGTGTCCTGGAGTACATCTCGCGCAGAGAGAGCGGTGCGGCCCCGATCGTGTTCGCGTTCCGTTCACCTCTGGGTGAACATCGCATCTGGTCGACTCATTCGCGGGCATCAGCTCAGGCCACGCTGCATCAGCAGTCCGCCGGTCTTGAGCACGCCTCGGTCTCCCTTGGGGTGGGCGCGTCTCGGGGCATTCTCTCGTGCTACCGGGCTTCTCGATTCAGGTCGCATGACTTCGAGCGTCTCAGTGCGTTGGCAATGCAACTGAGTGTGCTCTTGGAGGCTGTCGATCTGAACTCCGTCGGCTCCTCTTTGGCGACACAGCTTCGCTTCACGCAGGATGATGCGGAGGCTGCTCGGATTCTGGGCGAACTCGGGTTCGACGGGCCGGTGTGCCCAGTACTGGTGCGTGTGCACAGTGTACGAGGGGATTGGGAGGCGTCAAGTCGCATATTGAAAGATGCCTTGTCGAGCGCTGCTGGCCCACGGGGTGTGGTGCTGCTGCAGTCGACATGGGGCATCGTACTCGCGGAAGCGACAAGCGAGAGGGCGTCGCACGAACTCGGTGACCGGGTGCTGCAGGCCACCTCGAAGGTTGCGGAGGATGTCGGACTCGAAGCGTCGATCGGAGTGGGCAGTGTCGCCGCGTCCGCGGCTCTGACGCGACAGGCGATAACGCATGCGCGCCAGGCCCTGCGATGGACCGAGACATACGGTCGTGGCGGACAGGTGACGCTGGCATCATACGACGAGGTGCGAGACCTCCTTCCGTTGACTGACGTCGTCGGGTCGATGCTGCCGGCGGTGATCGCGCAGCTCCGCGTGCTGGAGCCGTTGATGAAGTATGACGCGGCGCAGGGTTCTGAGCTGGTGAAGACACTCTCGGTGCTGTCCAACTGCGGAGGTTCGGTGAACGAGGCAGCGAAAGAGCTGGTGATCCATCGAAACACTCTGCGGCAACGACTGCAGCGGATCGAACATGTGCTGGGGACTTCGCTGGAGGCGACGATGGATTGGGTCGTGCTGACATTGGCGACTCGTGTCACCTTGGCGCGAATGGTCGACAGGCGTGTCGCGCGGCGGTAGCGGGGACCGCTCAGTACACGTCCTTCACGTAGCGGCCTGCCGCCTTCAGCTCAGCGAGTGCGGCGCGACCCGAGGCGCCGGTGATGTCTTCATCGTTGAGGATCGCTTCCAGCGCCTGATCTACGTCGGGTGCCATACGAGCTTTGTCGCCGCAGACGAACACACATGCGCCATCAGCGATCCAGGAGCGGATACGGTCGCCTTCGGCGAGCATCTCGTGCTGCACGTAGTGCTTCGTCGGCTGGTCGCGGGAAAACGCGAGACTGAGGTGCGTGAGTCGTCCGCTGTCGGCGAACTCGGTGAACTCGGCCTCGTAGAGGAAGTCGGTGTTTCGATGCTGGTCGCCGAAGAACAGCCAGCTGCGGCCTGTGGCCGCTGACGCGTCTCGTTCACGCAGGAAGGCGCGGAAGGGAGCGACCCCCACACCAGGACCGACCATGATGATGGGAACGTCAGATGCGGGAAGCTGGAACTCATGCGCGGGGAGCCGTCGGGTCGGGAATGTCTTGCCGTCGTGTGCACGTGCGTCCAGGAACGCGGTCGCGGCACCACGCTGCATGCCGCGACCTGAGGTGTACTCGACGCCGCCGACGGTGAGGTGGACGCGCCCGGCGTCGGCGAGCGGGCTGGAGGCGATCGAGTAGTCGCGGTGTTGCAGCGGGCGCAGCTCCGCGAGAATGTCCCCGATGGGCAGATCGACGCACTGCAGTTCGGTGAGGACGTCAAGCACGTCTCGTCCCCACAGCCAGGCATCGAGCTGGTCTCGGTTGCCGGACTGGATGAGTTCGGTGATCTGCCGGATGGGTGCGCTGTCCGGACGACGGCGGCCCAAGCCCACGACCAGGCCCGGATGGGGAAGCCGCAGTTCGACATCGTGGGTGAGGATGTCACGCAGTGTCCGGGTGGTGCCCTGCTCGGTCAGGCTGGGGTTCCCGAAGGCGGCGACCCATTCGTCGACGAGTGCGTCGGGATTGGCGACGAACACTGAGATCGAGTCTCCTGGCGCATAGTCGAATGGCCCGTCATCGAAGGCCAGTTCGTAATGCACGACCTGTTTCGACGAGCCGGGCAGCGAGAGCCGCCGTGACGCGACGACACGGGTGGCCCGCAGTGGATCCGCGGTGTGGAAGCCACCGTCTTGTGCCCTTCCGTTGGCGTCTGGCTTCGCGTCCGGCGTGTCCGCCGCCCACGCAGGGCTTGCGAGAAGCGCTGTGACAGCATCGGATGCCCATTTGCCGGCGCTGAACTCGAAGTCGATGTCGCAGTCGATCCCGTCGATCACCCGCACGGCGCCGAGCGTCGCAAGGCGCTGGTCGATGTCGTGTCCGGCCTTGCAGAAGTCTTCGTACATGGAATCGCCGATCGACAGCACGGCGTAGGGAAGCCCCTCCAGCGCGGCGGGGGCGAGCGAGGCGAGCCACTCCCAGAATTCGGCGGCGTTGTCGGGCATGTGCCCGTTGTCGTGTGTGGAGGTCACCACCAGCAGCCTGCGCAGGCTGTGATTCTCGGCGTGCAACCAGTCCTCCAAGGAGGACACGGCGACGTTGTGGCCATCCTTGTTCGCTTTGGTGTGAATCTGATGGGCGAGATACTCGGCGTTGCCGGTCTGACTGCCGAAGAGGATAGTCAGCTCGGCGGTGTCGGACGCGGTCATTGTTGGTCCTTCGCCTCGGACGTCGATGACGGTGCTCATGATGCGGTGCTGATGAAGATCGACTTGTGTTCCGTGAAGCTGCGGACACCTTCCATGCCCAATTCCCGGCCGACGCCGGACTGTTTGAAACCGCCGAACGGAACTTGTACTCGGATGGAGGAGTTGGAGTTGATGGACAGTGTGCCGCTTTCCACTCCGCGGGCGACGCGCAGTGCGCGTCCGACGTCGTTGGTCCAAATGGATCCGCTAAGCCCGTAGATCGTGTCGTTCGCGAGCCGCACCGCTTCTTCTTCGGTATCGAATGGGATCACGACGGCGACCGGGCCGAAGATCTCGTCCCGGGCGGCGCGTGTGGCGGCTGCCGGGTCGACGGCGATATGAGGCGCCATCCAGAATCCAGGCCCCTCGGGCGCTTCACCGGCGTACACCACGTCCAGATCGGCATCCAGGAAGGTCTGCACGCTCTGGCGGTGTTCGGCGGAGACCAGCGGGCCCAGGTCGGTTGTCAGCTGTGCGGGATCTCCGATCCGCAGTGCCCGGGTCGCGTCGATGAATCCCTCGAGGAACCGGTCGACTACAGATCGCTGCACAAGGATTCGGCTGCGGGCACAGCAGTCCTGACCGGTGTTGTCGAACACTGCCCAGGGTGCGGCGAAGGCGGCTTTGTCGACGTCGGCGTCGGCGAACACGATGTTCGCGGATTTACCGCCGAGTTCGAGGGTTACTCGCTTCATCGTGGCGGCGCTGGATGCGAGGATCGACCGGCCCACTTCGGTGGAACCGGTGAAACTGATCTTGCCGACTCGGGGGTCGTCGATGAGTGCACCGCCGACGGTGCTACCACCGCCGGTGACCACTTGGAGCAGGTCGGGGACCGGAGTGAGCTCTGCGGCCAGTTCACCCAGACGCCTGGCAGAGAGCGGTGTGAGGCTGGCAGGCTTACTGATCACGGCGTTGCCTGCCGCCAGTGCGGGGGCGATGCTCCAACTCGCGATGGGGAGCGGGAAGTTCCACGGGGTGATCACACCCACCACTCCGACCGGCTCACGGAAGGTCATGGCGACACCGCCGTCGACCGGGATGGTCTCGCCGGTGAGCTTGTCGATCGTGCCGGCGTAGTAGCGGAACACGCTGGCGACGCTTTCCGCTTCGGCTAGCGCGGCTCGCAGCGGTTTGCCTACGTCCTGCGACTCGAGTGTCGCCAGCTCGTCACGATGGACGTCGATCGAGTCCGCGAGATCGTAGAGAAACTGCTGGCGTCGACCGATCGGCAGGGCGGCCCACACGCGCTGCGCGTCGACGGCACGCGCGATCGCGTCGTCGACCTCAGAGTGGCTGTAGGCGTGCACCTCGCCGATCCGTGTTGCGGTCGCCGGGTTCCACACGGGAATGGTCTGCTCGGTCATCAGTCCTCATCTCAGGGCGGCGGGCTCCTGCGCTCGTCACCGTCCGCCTACCTTCCTCCGAAGGCCAGCCGGTTTCGGCGTGCGACGGGCACCGAAACCTCTGGGGTGGTGTGCAAACAGCACACCACCCCAGAGGCTTTCATGGAGGCTCATGGTCGCATCAGAAGTTTCGCTATGCGGGGCTGTGCGTTGATTCCGATCCATGCCGTCTGTTCGTCTTCGCCGATCCGGTAGAGGGCGGACTGGCGATCGGGGTTCTCGAACTCCAGACTGACCGGCGCGGCGGGGTGAAGTTCGCCTACGATCTGCACTTTCCGTCCGGCTATCTCGGTCCAGAAGTAGGGCAACGGCGCACGTTGCCGTTCGGCGTAGCAGAAATCTTCGGCCAGTTGCGCCCCGTGCTGGCGGGCCGCCGCCCAGCTTTCGGTGCGGCTGAGGGAACCGTCGGCGCTTCGGCGAGTGACGACATCACCGATAGCGAATACGTCAGCGGCTGGGCTCCCGGATTCGCTGACGACCCGTCCGCTGTCGTCGACGAGGAGAGCACCGTTGACGAGCAGTCCGCTGTCGGCCAGCCATGCCACGGCGGGCCGGGCTCCCACAGCGCTGACCAGCACATCTGCTTCGAGGGGTTGCTCGCCGGTCAATTCGACGCGCCACGTGTCGTTCATAGAGATTCGGGTGATGTCGACGCCCCAGTGGCATTCCACGCCCGCTTGCTCCAGCCACTGCGTCGCCTCGTGAGTGAGGTGGCCGGCGAGGAGTCGTTCCAGTGGCCCCTGGGCGCGGTCGAGCAGCACCACACGAGAGCCACGGGCTGTCAGGGATGAAGCGAGCTCGACTCCGATCGCGCCGGCTCCGATCACGATCACGGATTGACCGTCTTGGGTCTGCTCACGCAGCCGACGTGCATCCGCCGCACTGCGCAGGACGGTCGTTCCAGGTGGTTCGACAGGCAACCGGATGGGTACGGCACCGGTGGCGATCACCAGCGTGCCGTAGAGCACGTCGTGCAGCGCTTCGTCAGCCGTGCGCACGCGGAGGACATGCTCGGTGACGTCGACATCGGTTGCCGTCGCCGGCAGTAGCCGCACGTCCAGGTCGCTCCAGTCAACGGCGATATCCTCCTGCTGCCCCGCGGTCAGATAGTGCTTGGACAGCGGCGGCCGGTCGTAGGGCGCATCGAGGTCATCGTCGACGACGAGGATCGGTTCACTATTGCCCAGTTCACGTAAGCGCTCCACGAACGCCGTCGTCGCGACCGAGGCACCGACGACAACCAGTTGCTCGCTCATGAGGTGACGTCGGCTCCGATGACTTTGATCGCACGTTCCGGACAGTTGCGTATCGCTTTGCGGACGTTCTCCTCCTCGTAGGATCCCTCCCTGCCCTCAATGACGTGCCCGTAGCCCTCGTCGTCGATGAAGAACGTCTCTGGTGCGAGCATGAAGCAGCGGGCGTGTCCTTGGCATCGGGCGGGGTCTACCCAGACTTCGGCCATGTCACTGTGCTCCTGTCAGTCGAAGCCGCAACGGGCCCACTCCGTGCCAAGGCTCGTCGGCGGCGAGTTCGAATTCCGGGATGGTCTGCAGGAAGTGCTCGAGCGAGATCACGAGCTCTTTGCGCCCCAGGTTGGAGCCGAGGCAGCGGTGGATGCCGCCGCCGAACGCGAGGTGCCGGTTGTTTTCCCGGGTGATGTCGATCTCGTGTGGGTTCTCGTATACCTCGGGGTCACGGTTTCCGGCCCCGAAGACGAGGACGACGCGTTCGCCGGCTTTGATCTGCTCGCCACGCACGACGGTGTCCTTCTTGGCGGTGCGGGCCATTGCCTGCACCGGTGACAGGGTACGCAGGATCTCCTCGGCGGCGTCGGGGATGCGTTCCGGGTCATTGCGGAGCAGTGATTGCGCTTCCTTGTTACCGGCGAGATACCACAGCGAGGAACGGATCGCCCACGCGGTGGTGTCCAGCCCGGCCAAGAAAAGCAGGAACCCGTAGGAGATGAGCTCGTCGTCGGTGAGCGGTCTCCCGTCGACGGTGGCGGTGAGCAGATCGCCCATGATGCCGCCCTTGTTGATACCGGCCCGGCCGTCGGCGATCAGCCGCTTCACGTATTCGACCAGGTCGTCGCCGGCGCGGTGGGCGGTCTCCGGATACTTCGTCCGCTGATAGATGATGTCGTCCACCCACTGGTCGAACATCGGCCAGTCTTCCTCGGGGTATCCGGCAAGGCGGCTGAAGATGATCGTCGGGTAGGGTCTGGCGAACAGCGCCGCCGCGTCGACGACGTCATTGCTGGCGAACGCCTCGTTCACCTCGCGCGCCAGTTCCTGCGCGGTGGTGTGCATCCCGGGCTCGAGCTTGTTGATCGCCATCGGGGTGAACATCGGCAACAGGATCTTGCGGAATCCGGCATGGGTGGGCGGGTCGATGTCGATCGGGATGAGCGGCATGTCCGTTCCGAAGGAGGGCAACAGCATGGACGGCCCCACGGACCAGGTGTCTGGATCCTGTTCGGCGTCGAAGATGTCGTCGCTCTTGGCGATGTACCAGAAGCCGCCGTATCGGGAGCTGTGGCCGACTGGCTTGGACTCCAGCATGACCTGGTAGTCGTCGAAGATGGTGTCTAGCGCTTTGCCGTGAAAGTCGAAGTCCACGACCTCGTCACGTTCCGACATGAACGGGTTTCCCTTCCTTGTGTGCGCTGGCTCTTCGGACGAGATCCTCGAAGAGTGCGTGATTGTGGGGTGAGTTGCGGAACAGATGCTCGGGATGCCATTGCACGGCGATCAGATCGTGTACGGGATCTTCGAAGGCTTCGATGACAGGCCCGGCCCAGGCCACGACGTTCAGGTCCGCCCCCAGCTTGTCGATCGACTGGTGGTGGTAGCTGTTGACGCCCATGGCTGTGCCACCGATCGTCGCAGCGAGCCGTGACTCGGGGACGACGGTGATCTCATGGTCGAATTCGTTCGACGGTCTGGTCTGCCAGTGCCCGTCGACGTGCTGGATCAGGGTGCCGCCGCGGAGTACGTTGATCAGCTGCAGACCGCGGCAGATCGCCAGTACCGGCAATCCCCGCCGCTGCGCTTCGTGCACCAGAGCGGTTTCGAACCGGTCTCGGATCGGGCTGATGCCGTACACCCTGTCGTCTGGTTCCTGACCGTACATCTCGGGAGACAGGTCCCCTCCACCGGTTAGCAGCAGTCCCGAGAAGCCGTCCAGCAGATCACCGGGAATGGTCTCGGTGGCGGGAAGGATCGCGGGCCTTCCACCTGCGGAGACGACGGCCTCCGCGTACTCCAGAACTTGCAGCGTGGAGTCGCGGACGCCGAACGCTGAGTCGCGGGGCAGCCGTTCGGCGCTGACGGCGATCAATGGTGTCGGCATCAGTACACGGTCCATCCACCGTCGACGAAGAGCGTGGATCCGGTGATCCAGCTGGCTTCGTCGGAGGCGAGGAAGGCGACTCCGTTCGCAACGTCCTCCGGCTTGCCGATTCGTCCCAGCGGCGTCCGCTCGAGCAACCAGTCGCGGACCTCGTCCTTGGCCAGCGCTTCTGCCGTGAACGGGGTCTCGATGAATCCTGGTGCGACGGCGTTCACGCGGATGCCGGCAGCGGCTGCTTCGACCGCGAGAGCGCGGGTCAGCTGCAGCAGGGCACCCTTGGACGCGTTGTAGTGGATCTGCGGATGCCCGCTGCTGGAGATCACGATGTGGGCTTCGACGGAGGTGATGTTGACGATAGCGCGGGTGTGATCCGCGTCGCCTGCTCGCAGGAGGGGGTAAGCCGCCTGCGAGACGAGGAACGGTCCGGTCGAATTAACCGCGAACACCTGGTCCCACTCAGCCTGCGACAACTCCTCGAAGGTTCCGAATTTCACGATGCCGGCGTTGTTGACCAGGATGTCGAGTCGTCCGAATGCGTCGGCGATCTGCTCGAACCCCGCCTTCACGGATTGCTGGTCGGCGACGTCGGCCTGGACCTGGAGTATCTCGGGCCTGTCTCCGAAGACGCTTTCCAACGCGTCCGGATTCAGGTCGATGGCGGCGAGGGTAGCGCCGTCCGCGAGAAGCTTCTCGGCGATCGCTCGACCGTTGCCTGAGGCGGCTCCGGTGACGGCGGCGAAGCGTCCTTCGAATCGGTTGCTCATAGCGGTGTCCTTGTCTGCTGGTGTGGCTGCGATTAGATTGCTGACTGGAGGGTGTTGGGCAGCCGCAGCGAGGCGTCGGTGTCCTTCTCGTAGGCGTTGCCGACGACCGCTGGCGGTGCGCTCAGCTGCTGCTCGATGCCGTAGAGCCCAGAGGCGATGTTGGCGGCGATCGCCAGGTACGGATTCGCGTCGGCACCGGGGATGCGGTTCTCCACTCGCGCGCCTGGGCCGGTGGAGGGGATGCTGCGGATCGCGACGGTGCGGTTGTCCAGGCCCCAGGTGGAGCTGGAGCCCGCCCACTGGCCGCCTTCCACGCGCTTGTACGAGTTGACGGTGGGCAGATACAGCGCGGTCAGTTCGCGTGCTCCTGCAACCAGCCCGGCGAGGTACGACATGCCCAGTTCGCTCAGTTCTGTTGCGGAGTTCGAGAACAGGGCGGAGCCGTCTGAGGTGCTGCGCAGGCTCTGGTGCACGTGACCGGACGAGCCGGCCTGGTCTGCGTTGATCTTCGCCATGAACGACGCGGTCAGCCCGTGCTGGGCGGCGATCTCCTTGACGGTGTGCTTGAGGAGCAGGGCGCTGTCGGCTGCCGTCATCGCGTCCGAGTAGTGGATATTGACCTCGAACTGCCCGGCTCCGTGCTCGCTGTTGCTCGTCTCGATGAATACGCCGAGTTCGACAAGGCGGTCACGGATGAGACCGATCACATGGTCGGTGCCGCTGTCGCGATACACGCTGTAGGTGTGGTTGCCGGCGTTGATCGGCTCGAGGTCGCGCCAGTGGCGGCGGGCGAGCTCGCGCGGGCTGCCTTCGAAGAGGTAGAACTCGAACTCGTAGGCCGCGATCGGCTGATAACCGAGTCGTTCGGCACGCTCGATCACTCGTCGCAGCACGCCGCGAGGAGACATCTCCAACGGAGTGCCGTCGGGCTCATACATGTCGCAGAGAACCGTGGCTACTCCCGGCTCTCCCGCAGCGACCCGGAGAGTGCTCAGATCCGGCCGCAGGTTCACGTCCGGGTATCCGGTGTGCCATCCGGTGTAGGTGAGATCGGGGATCAGTTCGTCCTGCAGATCCCACCCGAAAAGAATGTTGCAGATGTTGGTTCCGGCCGCGTGGGCGGCGTCGCTGAAGTAGCGCGCTGAGATGCGCTTGCCCCGCCACAGCCCATCGATGTCGGCTCCGCCAATCTTGAAGACCTTGATGTCGTGTTCCTTGATGAACTCGTCGACGAACTGGTGCGGGTCTTCGATGGGAACCTCATTGTTCATTGGATGCGGACCTTTCTGTCAGCGTCATTGCTCCTGATGGTGTGGCGTTCAGCGAGGCTATGCTGTCCGCCGCGGCCGACCTGTGTGCAGGATGCATATGGTTGGTCGGTACTGCGTGCACTGCGCCACGGTGATGTGATCTGGTCGCCGAAACGGGAAGGGGTGCCCGGGAGCTAACGCTCCGTTACAGGCACCCCTCCTGGATTCTGCTCTCAGCTACGGGTGTCGGTTCCGCCCCCTTCCAGCGGGACGGCTAGCGCATCCGGGAGTTCTTCTTCGTCGTAGATCGTGCCGATCCTGGCGTATCGTTCGGGGCGCCGCTTGCGCAAGTAGAACGCGTAACCGGTGCCGCCGGCGGCGATGGCGAGCACATAGATCGGGATCAGATTGACCACGAGCACGCTGTCGCCGGCCAGGAATGGGATGTAGACGATCAGCAGGATCAGCACGACCGCTTGCGCCAGCGCACCCACCAGCGGTGCGACGAGCGTCTTCCACAGCTCGCCCGCACCGGAGCGTCCCACCCGGTTGAAGTAGGCGATCACCGCCAGCGAGACGAGGAACTGCACGAACACCACGCCTGCGGTGCAGAAGATCGGCAACCAGCTGCCGAGTTGCAGCAGCGGATCGGCGCCTGCGAGCGCGAACAGGGAGATCACCACGATCGCCACCAGCGCCTGCACGCCGTTCGCAACGTACGGGGATTTATGGGTGGGGTGGGTGCGACCGAGGCTGCGGGGGAGGATGTGGTCGCGCCCCATGGAGAACAAGTACCGGGAGGCGTTGTTGTGGAACGCGAATGCGCATGCGAAGAAGCTGGTGATGACGAGGAAGTCCAGGAGCACGCGCATGAAGTGCCAGGTGTACATGTCGGTGAGGGCGAAGAAGTAGTCGCCGACGAGGTTTTGCGCTTGCGTGACGGTGTCGTCGCCGAAACCGACGATCCCCGCGTAAGCGACATAGCTGTAGAACACACCGAGTGTGATCACAGCGATGTAGGTGGCGCGCGGCACGGCCTTCTTCGGGTCGGTGGTCTCTTCACCGTAGATCGCGGTCGTCTCGAAGCCGATCCATGACCAGAAGGCGAAGAAGAAGCCGATGCCGATCGCGGGGGCGGCGAGGAATCCGACCGGGTTGAACACCTGCGGCATCTGGCCCTGCGCACCTCCCTGGACGACGATCGAGGTGGCTACGACGAATACGACCAGAATCTCCAGCGTGAGAGCGATCCCGAGAACTCGTCCGGCGACGGTGACCTTGAAGTAGGAGATCAGCCACATGATGGCGACTCCGGCGATGCTGCACACCCACCAGGGGATACTCCATCCCAGGTAGTTCTGCAGCATGAGTGCGGTGAAGTACCCGAATCCTCCACTGATCGCCGGGACGATCATGCTGTACGCGGCCATGACCGTCCAGCCGGCGCCGAGACCGACGGGCTTGCCCAATCCTTGAGCGGTGAAGTTGTAGAACGCGCCTGCCGCGGTGATGCGCTTGGCCATCTGCGCGAAGCCGACGGAGAAGACCAGCAGGATCAGGGTTGCGGCCACATAGGTCAGGGATGTTGCAAACCCTGATCCGAATCCGTATGAGATGGGGATGTACGTGGAGACGACGACCAGCGGCGCCGCTGCTGCCGTGACCATGAGTACGATCGTCAGGAAGCGGATGGAACCTTTGAGGAGGTCGGTCGAGCCCTCCCGTGTTCCCGATGATGGGGTGGTATTCGTCGCCATTCGGGTGTGCCTCTCAGTCAGTGAACCGGGTGTTTTCTGTTCGGTCACCCCGAGGAAGCCGGCAACGGAGCATCGTCGACTCACGTTCGGGATGTCCGGAAACTAGCGACCGGACGCGACGCCGACTGTGTGAGCGGTGACCATCATCCCCGCTCTGCATGTGCATCACGCCCATGCGTCTGCGTGCGCGCATGTATCGGGTGCACTTGCAGGCACTCGGCGCTGCTGCGGATCGTCGCGCCGACCGGACGGTGTCAGCTAGCCCGGACGATATGGGCGAACCTGCGGGCTAGCTGCTGTGAGCCGGCCAGCACCTGATCGTCATTTCGCTCGAAGACGTCACTGTGGGCGTCGTACAAGTCCCGTGCTCCTTCTGGGGCGCCGTCGCGCCAAGAGCGGAATCGAGCCGGTGTGATCTCGGGGTGGAACTGCACACCCCACGCAGCCGAGCCCACCCGGAACATCTGATGAGGGTAAGCGTTGCCGGTGCCGAGGAGAACGGCTTCATCGGGGAGCCGGACGATGCCGTCGAAATGCATCGCCGGCATCGAGAAAGGGTCGCGGAGTTCATGGACCAGCGGGTCGTCGGCTGCTGCGGCCGCCCAGTGGATCGTCACCATCCCGCTCTCGAGCCCGGCATCACCCGGACGCACTTCTCCTCCCAGCGCGTCGGCGAGCAGCTGGGCGCCGAGACAGATTCCCAGCGTGGGCGTGGTGTCCGCAACTGTGCGCCGCAGGAGCGACTTGATATCCGAGAGGAACGGGTACGCGTCAACGTCATGCACCCCCATGCCGCCGCCGAGCACGATCAGTCCGTCTCCGTCGATCGTTGGTGGGACGGGATCGCCATCGAAAGGGCGGATGACGGTCAACTCGACGCTCTCCGCGTGCAACATGGCGGCGAATCGGTCTAGATCTCCTCGGGGGTCCGGCTGGATGGCGGTCACACGTGCACGTGGTTTGTGGTGTGCTGGATCCGGCATGGCCTAAGCCTCGTCTCCCTGTCGGCGTCTCGTTCCCGAGTCAATCAATGTGCGGCCGCGACCGCATGTGGCCCACGCACAGTCGGGCGAGCAACAGGGTGCATCCTGCACGCTCCGCACGGGTGGCGGCCGGGAATCATTCCGGTGATCGCCCGTCACGTCGAAGAGGACACCATGCCACGCATCCCTGTCTGCGCCGCGGTGCTCACAGCCGCCGGTCAGTCGTTGCGGATCGAGACGTTGCTTCTCGATGAACCCAGAACGGGTGAGGTGCTGGTGCGCACCGCTGCTGCCGGCCTGTGTCACAGCGATCTGCACTACCTGACCGGCGTCTTAGATATTCCGACCCCGGCTGTGCTCGGTCATGAAGTGGCGGGAGTCGTCGAGTCTGTCGGCGATGGAGTGCGACGGGTGAAAGCCGGTGACCGCGTGGTGGTGACGATCACCCCTAGTTGCGGTCAATGCGCGTCCTGCGTCAGCGGCTATGCGACGCGGTGCGAACGAGTGTCCGAGTTGCGGAAGCGCTCCGAGCCGCTTCTCACCGACACCGCCGGGAACGCCGTGACATCGCTTGGTGCTATCGGCGCATTCGCAGAGGCGGTCGTCGTCCCCGAATCGGCGCTGGCGGTGGTAGGCGATCTCGATCCGATCGGCGCATGCCTGCTGGGTTGCTGCATCAGCACCGGGGTCGGTGCCGTCATGCACGGCGCTGCTGTCAGTCCCGCCGACACGGTCGCCGTCATCGGCTGCGGCGGGGTGGGGATGGCGATCATTCAGGGCGCACGAATCAGCGGCGCCAGCCGGATCATCGCTCTGGACGTGTCGCCGGGCAAACTCGAACTGGCCCGTGTTCTCGGGGCATCGGATGTGTTGAACCCCACCGTGGACAACGCACGTGACGCAGTGCTCTCCATCGTCCCCGGCGGGGTTACCCGCAGCTTCGAGGCGGTGGGTCGGCCGGAGACGGCGGAACTGGCGTTCTCTCTTCTTGCTCCCGGTGGTGTCGCGACGGTGCTAGGACTGATGCCGCCTGGATCCCGCATCGGTCTCGATGCCGTCGCCCTGATCGAGGGTGATCGACGCATTCAGGGCGCTTACATGGGGTCGAACCGCTTTCTCGCCGACCTCGGCCCGCTGCTCGAGCACTGTCGGCGCGGCTCGTTCGATCTGGACGCCATGGTCACCAGCGTCATCGACCTGGAACGAATCAACGAGGGATTTGCTGCGATGCGCGGACCGTCTTCCATCCGCACTGTCGTCAGCTTCGCCGAAGGGATAGCCGCATGATCGACGTTCAGGTTGTCGCGCAGCGTTCCTTCATCGACGGAGCCTGGCGCATACCCCGTGAACGGCTGGGGGTGCTGTGCGATCCGAATACCGGCGCTGTCCGGGCGCCGCAGCTAGCGGCATCTCTCGCAGATGTCGACGACGTGATCCGTGCCGCCAACGATCTCTACACTTCCGACGGCCTCGACGGCATGGGAGCCGGGCGGCGTGCTTCCGTGCTCAGCGTATGGGCCGATCAACTCGATGCACACGCTGAACAGATCGCGCAACAGGATGCGATCTCGACGGGTAACCCGCTGCAGTCCACACGCACAGTGTCATCGTTCCTGGGGGACCGCGTGCGCTCGCTTGCGCAACACTCGGTTGGTCTGGGGCAAGACAGCACCCTGGAGGCGGGGGGCCGGATCGTGCGCCTGCTGAACCGACCCCTCGGCCCGACACTGGTGCTCGCGCCGTGGAACGCTCCGACATTCGTGGCCGTCGCAAAGGTTGCCGCCGCTATCGGCGCGGCCTCGCCCGTCATCCTCAAACCGTCCGAATGGGCGCCGTCCGGCCCGCAGCTCGCATTCGAGCTGCTGCAGGCGGTGCTCGAAGATGCGGGATTCCCGCCTGCCACCGCGCAGCTCGTCCACGGCGGGGCGGTGGTGGGGGCGGCTTTGACACAAGATCATCGCATTGGTGCCATCACCTTCACTGGTGGGCTGACAGCTGGACGCGCTGTCGCTCATGCCGCCGCAGAGACACTGGCAGTCATCCAACTCGAACTGGGATCCAACAATCCGGTGATCGTTCTGCCCGATGCGGATCTGCGGCACACTGCCCGCGAGTTGCTCGCGGGAGTGACCCGATTGAACGGGCAATGGTGCGAAGCGCCCGGGAAGGTCCTCGTCATGCAGCAGCAGCACGATGACCTCGTTGACGCGCTCCGCGCGGAGATCGTGCGTCTCCGTCTCGGTCACTGCCTGGAAGAGACAACACAGCTGGGTCCGCTCGCATACGAGAGACACCGCACACGTCTGGAATCACAACTGGCGAATTACGCGGCAGCCGGCGCTCAAATCCACAGAGAAGCGACTCTGCCAGCGCTCGACGGCTGGTTCTTCTCACCGGCGATCGTGACCGGTCTTGACGCCTCAGAAGCGGTCGATGAGATGTTCGGCCCAGCGCTCACAGTACATGGCGTCGACTCAGTCGACACAGCGATCGTCGCGGCCAACCAACCAGGCGTCGGACTTGACGGTTACGTCTTCGGACGCGACGAGAGCAACGCTGTGCAGGTCGGTTCCCGCATCCGGGCAGGCGAGATCCGCATCAACGGCACTCACATGGCCGATCTGGCCGATGGCTCCGCGCAGACGTTCTGGGGGACGACCGGAGTGGGCGGTCACGGCCCCGAGCACGGGGTGGCCTTCTCGCAGGGTCGCCGCATCGTGGGTGTCGACTCGGCCGCCCATCCGATCTGACGAGACTTCCGGGGGCGACCACCGCTGCCCCGGGCTGATAAGGAAGCAGGAAACATACATGATCATCGGGGTTCCGACCGAGGTGAAGAACAACGAGAGCCGCGTCGCAGCCACTCCCGCAGGAGTCGCGGAACTCAGCGCGCACGGGCATCGAGTGGTCGTTCAGGCCGGTGCAGGCCTAGGGAGCGCGTTCACCGACGACGAGTACGCGACCGCGGGGGCGTTCATCCTCCCGGATGCCGAGACAGTGTGGGCAGACGCGGACCTGATCCTGAAGGTCAAGGAGCCGATCCGCAGCGAATACCCGCTGATGCGTGAAGACCAGGTGCTGTTCACCTTCCTGCATCTGGCAGCCGACGCACCGCTGACCGAGGCGTTGCTGGCAAGGCGGACAACAGCGATCGCGTACGAGACGGTCCAGCTTGCCGACCGAAGCCTCCCGCTGCTGTCGCCCATGTCGGAGGTCGCGGGGAGACTGTCGGCACAGGTCGGCGCGAACCAGTTGATGAAGACTGCGGGCGGGCGAGGTCTACTGCTCGGCGGGGTTCCCGGCGCCCCCAAGGGCCGGGTCGTGGTGATCGGAGGCGGCGTCGCCGGTGAGCACGCAGCGACGATGGCGTTCGGACTCGGTGCCGAGGTAACGATCCTGGATGTCAACCTGCCGCGGCTGCGGACCCTGGAAGCGCGATTCGACGGGCGGGTAGCGACGCTGCGATCAAACCCGTACACCATTGCCGAGACCCTGCTGGACGCCGACCTCGTCATCGGCTCCGTGCTTATCCCAGGCGCGGCGGCCCCCAAGCTCGTCACGGATGAGATGGTCGCGCGGATGCGCCCGGGATCGGTGCTCGTCGACATCGCGATCGACCAAGGCGGATGCTTCGAGGGCTCGCACCCGACTACCCATGACGATCCGACCTTCCCCGTGCACAATGCGATCTACTACTGCGTCGCGAACATGCCGGGCGCCGTGCCCCGCACCTCGACGATCTCCCTCACCAATGCGACGCTGCCCTACGCGCTCGCCATTGCCGAGAAGGGATGGCAAGCTGCTCTCCGCAGCGACGCAGCGCTGGCGAAGGGCCTGAACGCACATGCCGGCGCGCTCACCAATGAACCGGTCGGTCACGCACATGGGATCACCAGTTCGACCGTGGAAGCCGTGCTGGCAGCATAAGTCAGTGTGCGGGTGGGATGTGATGAGCTTCCCACCCGCACACGGTCGAGTGAGAGTCGAGGAAAGCGACGTGGACGCCTCAGCATTCAGTGGACGTGCCGATCTCGGATTCGCCTGGAGCGTCAAGGACTCGTTTCTCCAGTACATCCGGTCGATGTCCGACGGTGCAATTCGGTGGCGTGGAGGGGTCGCGGTGACCAGCACGGGTGAGTTCTACTTCCCCCTGGCCTCTTTCGAGACCTCCGCCTCGGAACTCGCCATGGATTTTCGTGGTGAGTTGCGCTTCACCGCGCACCGCGGGTTGCTGTCGGTCTCGATTGCGCAGCCACGCATTCGGCTGCGTGAGGGGGTCGCGGAACTGTCCACCCGGTACGACCGTGACGAGGAGTCGATTGCGACGATCGAGCTTCCCCCACTCATCCGCGACGGCGATGTGATGATGTGGCTCAACTGCGCGGTGTCACTGGCGCCTGAAGGATCGGATCTGTTCGGCAGCACCTATCCCTCTGGTGAACTCATGGCTCCCCTCACCCTGCGAGTGCCGGGCACGATCGGCATGCCGGAAGGATGACGACCGGGTCGATGAACGCTCCTGCAGGCTCAAGCGCGCTGCTCAAGCAGAACGCTGATCGCGCCTATCCGATCGTAACACACGGCAAGGGCGTCTACCTTTACGACAGCACTGGAAAGCGATACCTCGATGGCTCAAGCGGTGCGATGACTGCGAGCATCGGCCATGGGTCGACCGACGTGGCCGACGCGATCGCCGCTCAGGCTCGGCAGATCGCCTTCGCGTATCGGACGCAGTTCACGAACGAGCCGGCGGAAGAGCTGGCACGGCGGCTCACACAGATCGCTCCGGGCGATCTCGACTACGCGTTCTTCGTCAACAGCGGCTCGGAAGCGACAGAGTTCGCGATCCGTGCCGCAGTCGGGCATTGGCGGAGCCTGGGTCGCCCCGCCAAGGCCAAGATCCTTGGGGGGCAGATCAGCTACCACGGAATGACGATGGGTGCGCTGTCGCTGTCAGGCCACTCCGCCAGACGCCCCGACTACGGCCCACTGCTTCACCCGTTCGCCATCACCCCACCCGTGTCGTTTCCCCGGTACGCTCGCCAAGGCGAGGCAGAGCAAGAGTATGCGGCCCGCGCTGCTGCAGAGCTCGAATCCGCGATCCTCGCGGAGGACCCTGAGACGGTCGCGGCCGTCATCGTCGAACCGATCGTGGGCGCAGCCGGCGGCGTGCTCGTGCCTCCACCCGGCTACCTCACGTTGCTGCGGAGCGTCTGCGACCGGTTGGACGTGTTGCTCATCGCCGACGAGGTGATCACCGGCGCAGGGCGCACTGGTGAGTGGTACGCCTGCACAACCGAAGGAGTCGTTCCCGATCTTCTCCTCGTCGGCAAAGGGATCAGCGGCGGATTCGCCCCCGTCGCAGGTGTGCTCCTCCGCACACACCTGGTCGACGCCGTTCATCGGAGCGGTGGTGTGGCACCCTTCGGCCATACCTTCTCCGCCAATCCGCTCGGCGCGGCCACGTGCCTTGCTGTGCTCGACGTTCTCGAGCGCGATGGCGTCTTGGAGAACGTTCGCGCGCGGGGCGTCCAGCTCGAGGCGGGTCTGCAGTCTCTCGCGGCCCGACACCGCCACATCGCCGAGATCCGTGGTCGCGGGCTGCTCTGGGGATTCGACCTCGTCGACCCTCTGACCAAGCGGCCTCCCGCTCCGCAGCATTCAGCCGCGACCACGTTCACCGACGAGTGCTTCGCCCAGGGTCTCATCGTCTACCCGGCCGGGATCTCCCCCCTCAACAACGCCGTCATGATCTGCCCGCCACTGGTGATCACCGAACCGGAGACGGCTGAGCTGCTGGACCGCCTCGATGCCGCACTGCAAGCCGCATCCGGCGGCAACCTGCACACGACCTCCGGCGCCTCGACAGCTGTGGTCACTCAGCCGCCGCGTTAGGCAGGTGCGGGTGGGGCAAGCGCCGCAAGAAAGTCGCCGAGCCGGTCGAGTCCTTCACGCAGCTCTTCGCGGGACGCGGCGTACGAGAGCCGCACATGCGTGTCTGCGGTGGCAACACCGAAATCACGGCCCGGGGTCAGGGATACGTGCGCGCTGTCGAGCGCCCGTTCACAGAACGTCCACGAGTCCAAACCGGTGCCGCTGACGTCGAAGTAGACGTAGAACGCCCCGTCCGGGACCACCGGAACGGGCAGCCCGATGCGCGTGAGCCCGTCGAGCACGATCTGACGTCGCGCGAGGAGTTCGATTCGGCGCTCCTCGAGAACCGCCAGCGACGCCGGCGTGAACGCAGCGAGCGCCGCAAGCTGTGCCGGCGCGGATGCGCACAGGAAGTAGTTCACCGCGAGTCGCTCGACAGCCGTTGCCAGCATCTCGGGGATCACGACCCAGCCGAGGCGCCAGCCGGTCATGCCGAAGTATTTCGAGAAGCTGCCGATGACGATCGCGTCCGGGTCGACAGCCAGAACGGTTTGGGCGGGCGCGTCATCTGGGCCATGGTCGGCCAGGTCCAGATAGATCTCATCCACAATCCGCCACGCACCGCGATCGCGGGCCAGTTCGCAGATGGAGGACAGCTCGTCGTAAGGGATCGACGCGCCGGTGGGGTTGGACGGGGTGGCGATCATGACCGTTCTGGTGCGGTCTGTCCATGCCGACACGATTGAGGACGTGTCCAGCTGGTAGCGGCTTCCAGGGCTCGTCGGAACGGAGACGACGATGCCGCCAAAGGATCTCACGAGCTCGCGGTTGCAGGGATAAGAAGGGTCGGCGATGATCACCTCGTCACCCGGATCGGTCGTCGCTGCGACGGCGAGCACGAGCGCAGCCGATGCGCCGGAAGTAATCACGATGCGCGCAGGATCGACGGCCACCTGGTGCTGGTGTGCGTAGAACCGCGCGATCTCCTCCTGCAGGGCAGGAAGGCCAGTGGCCGGGGTGTAGGGCAACGGGCGTCCGTCCATCACCTCTCGCATAGCTTCGCGCACCGCGTCCGGCGCACCGAAGTCTGGCTCGCCGAGCGACAGCTTCACGACGCGGTGACCCTGCGCCTCGAGCAGGCTCGCACGCTGCCCGTACGCCATGGCGTGGAAGGGTTCTGCCTCGAGAGCTCGCTGCGCGATCTTCATTCCACCTTCGATCTTCGTGATGATGTTCGACGATAAACCATATGCCGCAGGAGTTCTTTGCGATAATTGCCCTCGAGGTCCCGATCGCGGAAGGATCAGTTGTGTGGATGACATCGACCGCAAGATCCTTGCGCAACTGCAGGTGGAAGGCAGATTGACTGTGACCGAGCTGGCTGAGCGCGTGAGACTCAGCGTGTCCCGCTGCCATCGCCGGCTCAGGAGTCTGGAAGAAACAGGGGTCATCACGGGCTACCACGCACGCTTGGATCCCACGGCGCTCGGGCTGCACTTCTCGGCAATCGTGTTCGTCACCCTTCGAGAAGGGGATACTCGTGCCGTCGCAGCGATCGAGGAGGCGATCTTCGCGGTGCCGGAAGTCGTGGTCGCCCAGCGCCTCTTCGGCGACCCCGACTATCTCTTGCATGTCGTGTGCGCCGACCTTCCCTCCTTCCAACGCCTTTATGACGACAAGCTTTCGGCACTGCCAGGCGTTCAAAGACTCACATCGACGCTGGTCATGAAGAACGTGGTCGACGGCCGGCCACTGCCGCTCTGATCCGGTCAGCGCTCGTCTCGGGGAGCGAGTTGAAGAATGCGATGCGGGACCAGTTCGCGCATGACCAGCCCGGTCTCGGTGCGCTTCACACCATCGATCGCGAGGATGCTTCCCGCCGTCGCGTAGAGATCCTCAGCATCTCGTGCCACGGCGTGGACGAGCAGGTCGGTAGCGCCTGACAGTCCGTCGACCGCGATCACCTCCGGTATCGTCGCCAGCTTCTCCGCAACGTCGTCGAGGCGGCGCTGACGCACCGTTGTGAGGATCACTGCTCTCAACGGAAACCCCAGGAACGCAGGGTCCACCCGCGAATCGAACGGACGGAGCGCCCCGTTACCGGCGTACGCCCTGAGCCGAGCACGAATCGTGTTCCGGGACAGTCCGGTGCTTTCGGCGATCGCCATGATCGTCGAATCGGGTGAGACCTGAAGTGCCCCCAGGATCAGGAGGTCGATCCGGTCCGCCGTATTGGTCATCATCCCGACCTCCAGCTCCGCGAAGTGGCCCGTTCAGATGATCATAACGATCACCAAAGACTTGCTGTTTGCGCATCCAGAACGACTCTCAGCAGAATCGTGACCGAATGGGCACCTGGCAGAGGGCGCCCAAGGAATGGGGCAGGCTCATGACCGACACGCTTGATGAAGCAATCATGATCGATCGATCTGCTTCCTCCGACCTCGTCACGATCGAGCGCCGAGTCCTGTGGCTGGCCACCTCGATCGTCCATCACGCCAACCACGTCCGCCCCAACCCGACGGGGCTCAAGGTCGGCGGCCACCAGGCATCCAGCGCGTCGATGGTCACGCTTATGACCGACCTGTGGTTTCGGCGCCTCCGCGCTGAGGACCGCGTCTCGGTGAAGCCGCATGCGTCGCCCGTCCTGCACGCACTGAACTACCTGCTGGGGATGCTCGATGAGCGCTATCTCACGACGTTGCGGGAGCTCGGCGGACTCCAGAGCTACCCCAGCCGTACGAAGGATCCGGACCCGGTGGACTATTCGACGGGCTCGGTCGGAATCGGGGCGACCGCCACCATCTGGGGTGCGCTCGCCCGCCGCTACGCCCGCGGCCTCACACCCGACGCGGGCGAGGGCCGCCAGTACTGTCTGCTCGGCGATGCCGAACTGGACGAAGGAGCGATCTGGGAGGCGCTCCTCGATCCCATGGTCCCGTCGCTCGGGGAGCTCGTGTGGATCGTGGACGTCAACCGGCAATCCCTTGACCGGGTCGTGCCCCACAACGACACGGAACGATTCGCGAGCATGTTCGCCGCGGCGGGATGGCAAGTGCTATCGGTCAAGTTCGGGCGGCACCTCGACACCCTCTTCTCGGAACCCGGTGGTGACGCGCTCCAGCGACGCATCGTGTCCATGCAGAACGCCGAGTATCAGCGGCTGCTCCGCTGCGACGTCGCAGAGCTGCGTGACAGACTGCCGGGTGATGGGCCGGAAGCGGGCGCGATCGCGCGTCTCATCGCCCGGCTCGGCGACGATGCACTGATTCGCGTGATCCGCGATCTGGGAGGTCATGACTTCGACGCGATCGCGGCAGCGTTCGAAGCCATCGATGACGATAGGCCGACGGTCATCCTCGCTTACACCATCAAGGGCCGCGGCCTACCGGTGGAGGGTCACCCGCAGAACCACTCCTCGATGCTGACGAGAACTCAGTATGCGCAATTCGCCGACGAGCTGGGCGAATCGACCGACGATCCTTGGCGACGATTTCCTGTCGGCTCCGCGGAGCGAGCCCTGTGCGACGCAGCGACGCAACGATTGCGCCGACCCCTCTCCGCCGCAGCGAAGACCCCGCAGGTGCCTACGGACTTCGGGCGCACCCCGTCGGGCATCGCGACGACCCAGGCTGCACTGGGCCGAACGCTGATGGATCTCTCACGCGGGGCGCCCGACGTCTCGCGACGCGTTGTCACCGTGAGTCCCGATGTGAGCTCGAGCACGAACCTCGCAGGCTGGGTCAACAAGGTCGGTGTGTGGTCTCCCCGTGCCCGCGCCGACTGGTTCGCTGACGACAGGGAGACGTTGCTCCACTGGCGCGAGCAACCGACCGGACAGCATCTCGAACTGGGCATCGCCGAGGTGAACCTTGTCGGTCTGCTCGGCGAGCTCGGAGCTACCTGGAGCAGATGGTCGACACCGCTGTTCCCCATCGGGGTGCTCTACGACCCCTTCATCGAGCGCGCACTCGAACCCTGGTCGTTCGGCATCTATGCCGGTGCGCGCTCCATCCTGGTCGGCACGCCGTCGGGTGTCACGCTCGCCCCGGAGGGGGGCGCGCACCAATCGATCAAGACCCCGTCCATCGGCATCGAGCAGCCCGGCTGCATCGCCTACGAGCCGGCCTTCGCCGTCGAGGCCGAATGGGCGCTGCTCGCATCCATGGCGCAGCTCGGACACGAGAGCGGAAGATCCGCCTACCTTCGGCTCTCGACCCGACCGGTCGACCAGTCGCTCGCCCAGGTGCCCGCAGATCCTGCCGGCCGTGAACGGCGACGGCGTCACGTCGTCGCGGGTGGCTACATCCTCAGACGAGCCGAGCACCCAGCGGCCACGATCGCCACCATGGGCGCAATGGTTCCGGAATCCCTCAACGCCGCCGCCGCTCTCGCAGAGCTCGGGATCGACGTCGACGTCGTGTGCCTCACCAGCCCCGGGCTCATCTTCGAGGCCATGCGAGCACGCGACGGCCTCGCCGACTCACCGGCCTGGATAATCGACCAGCTCTTCCCCGCCGACCGAGCCCGCCCACTCGTCACCGTTCTGGACGGTCACCCCCACACCCTCGCCTTCCTGTCCGGCATACGTGACGTGCGAACTCGCCACCTCGGCGTGACGGGATTCGGCCAATCCGCCGACCTCGACGACACCTACAGGCACCACGGCATCGACGCTGAAGCCCAAACCCGAGCGGTCCTGGATCTCATTCACTGACCAGTTCGGCGTCGATCTCGACAAGATTTAGCAGAATCGGTTGCGACCCTGGCCGAAGCGCGGGACCGCGCCCGAGCGTGTTGAGGTCGAGATACACGGAGGCCGTAGGCGCACGCTGCTGCAGCGCATCCAGCGTGACCGGACTGCCACCCGACGACGCGAGCGACTGCACGGGCCCCGCCCTGGCGGCCAGGGTGACTACCGAGCGCCTCGGCCGTTTGACCGATCCCGCGGCGAGCTCTCGCCCCTAGGCTCGGGCCCTCGGCAGCGTCGGCATCCGCCGGAGGAGCCCGCAGAAGGAGGAGCCCATGAACGCAGACGACGGATCCCCGACCACGACGGAGTACTCCGTGCCGGGCCTCGAGGCGGAGGTCGAGATCGTCGTCGACCGGTGGGGAGTGCCGCACCTCTACGCGCAGAGCACCGACGACGTGTACCTCGCGCAGGGTTTCAACGCCGCGCGCGACCGGCTGTTCCAGATCGACGTGTGGCTGCGGCGCGGCAATGGCCGCCTGGCCGAGGCGCTTGGCAGCGGCTACCTGCAGCAGGATGCCGCGAGTCGCCTGCTGCGCTACCGGGGCGGCCTGGAGTCCGAGTGGGCGGCCTACGGGGTCGACACGCGGCGCATCGTCACGAGCTTCGTGACCGGATACAACGCTTACGTCGACCACGTGCTCGCGCATCCGGAGCTGCTGCCGCCCGAGTTCGAGATCAACGGTTTCCTGCCCCGTATGTGGGAGGCCGAGGACATCGTGCGCTTCCGCACCCACGGCCTGCTGTACAACGCCGAGTACGAGCTCGCCCGCGCGATCACGCTCACCCGTTTCGGGGCGGAGGCCGAGCGCATCGCCCGGGTGCGCGAGCCCGACGACGCGCTCGTGTTCCCGCGGGAGCTCGACCTCGGGGTGCTGAGCGACGAAGTTCTCGCGGTGTACCGGCGCGCCTTCGCTCCCGTCGACTTCGCGGCGGCCAGGTTCGCTCGGCAGCCGGATACGGCGAGAGCTGCAGGCACGGACGCCGCCGACACCGTGGGCGGCAGTAACAGCTGGGTGGTAGGGCCGGAACGCACCGCGACCGGCCGCCCGCTCCTAGCCAACGACCCGCACCGCGGCATCTCGCTGCCCGCCCTGCGATACCTCGCGCACCTGACCGCGCCGGGCCTGGACGTGATCGGCGCGGGCGAGCCGGGCCTGCCCGGCATCTCGATCGGCCACAACGAGAACGTGGGCTTCGGCCTCACGATCTGGGCGGCGGATGTGGAAGACCTCTACATCTACGAGCTCGACCCCGCCGATCCCGAGCGCTACCGAGGCGCCGAGGGCTGGGAACAGTTCCGCACGGTGCAGGAGCGCATCCCGGTGCGCGACGCCGAGGCCGGGCTGGTGGAGCTGAGATACTCCGGGCACGGTCCGGTGCTCTTCCACGACGAGGAGGCCGGAATCGCCGTGGCCCTGCGGGCCGCCTGGCTCGAGCCGGGCATGACGCCCTACCTCGGCAGCCTGCGCTACCTGACCGCGCAGAACGCCGAGGAGTTCTCGCGGGCGTTGCAGCACTGGGGCACACCCGCCGTGAACCAGGTCTTCGCCGATGTGGCGGGCGACTGGGGTTGGCAGGCGAGCGGCCGCATCCCGCACCGCGACGGCTGGGACGGCAGCCTTCCCGTCGCGGGGCACAGCGGCCGCGAGTGGGCAGGCCTCGTGGGCTCGGAGGCCCTGCCGTCGAGCCGCAGGCCGGCCGAGGGCTGGATCGCCACGGCCAACGAGATGAACCTGCCGCACTCCTGGGACAACGGTGCGCTCACCGCCACCTACGACTGGTACCCTGACGGGCGCTACCGCCGGCTACGTGGCTGGCTGAGCGGCGAGGAGCAGGTGTCGGTGGCCGGCAGCTTTGCACGGCAGCTCGACTTCACCAACGGGGTGGCCCTGCGCGCGCTCGACTCGCTCCGGGTGCTCGACCCCGAGGAGCTCGAGCACGGTGCCGAGCTCGCGCGCCTGTTCGCCTGGGACGGTGTGGAGTCCACCGATTCGCGCGAAGCGCTGGTGTTCCAGATATGGTGGCGTCGGCACCTGCGCCCTCGCCTGCTTGAGCGGCACCTTCGCTCGCTCGGGGTGGGGGAGGGGATGCTCGCCGAGGGCGTGCGGCGGCTCAGCCACGACGAGAGCGCGGTGGGCGATCTGCGTGGCGAGCTGCGCATCCTAGAGGCCCTCGATCCTCGCGACACCGAAGCGGTGAGCGCTCTTCGCGCCGACGTCGACGCCGCACTGGGCACTGCACTCGCCGAGATCCGCGCGCTCGTGGGTGACGACGAGTCGGGCTGGCGCTGGGGCGCCGTGCACCACGGCGCCTTCCTCAACACCGCGCTGCTCGGCACGGATGCTCCTGCAGGCTGGCAGCGCCTCGGCCCCGTGGAGCGCGGCGGCGGCCCCGACACGGTGGGACTCACGAGTTACGAGCCGGGCTTCCGTCAGGTTATGGGCTCGAGCTTCAGGATGGTGCTCGACGTGGGCAACTGGGATGCGAGCCTCGTGCTCAACGGTCCCGGTCAGGCCGGCGACCCCCGCTCGCCGCACTACTCCGACCACCTCGACGCCTGGGCAAGCGGCGAGGGCTTTCCCCTGGCCTATTCACGGGGGGCGGTCGAGGCGGCGGCGGAGCAGCGCATCCTGCTCCGCCCGGCCGGCTGAGCGGCTGGCGCACGCGGATGCCCCGCTCACCTCGCGTCATCGGTACGGCGGGTGGGCGGGGCATCCTGCCGTTCAGGCCGCCTTCTGGGCCGCGTCCCAGCGGCGAGCAGCGGCCTCGACGGTCGAAAACTCGGCGCCGTGCTCCTTCGCGCGGTGGATGATGCGGCGCAGGATGCGGATGCGGCTGCCGCGGCCGATCGACTGCGGGTGGAAGGTCTGGGTGAAGATACCGCCCGGCACCTCCTCCACCATGAAGTCGAGGTCGGAGATCCAGCGGTCGGCCAGCCCCGCGACATCTGTGGATCCCGGCAGCGAAACACTGGGGCTGAGCGCGAACTCAATGAAGGGGAAGTCGTCGAGCGTCCAGGTTACCGGCACCTCGATGAGCGAGAGCGGCCGCCCCCACTCGATCGGCTTGTCGGGATGGAACACGTCGCCGGTGCGGCAGCGATAGGGCTCGAAGTCCTGCGCCATCATGCTGCTGTCGTACAGGAAGCCGTACTCCTCGAGCAACCGGGTGGAATTGGGCGACAGGTCAAAGGCGGGCGAACGGTAGCCGACCGGGCGCACCCCGAGCGTGGAGTCGAGGGCCTCGATGCCGCGCTCCAGGATGGCGCGCTCGGCGGGCTCCTCGAGGCTCGTGGGGCCTTCGTGGGCGTAGCCGTGGTGGCCGATCTCGTGCCCCGAGTCGCGGATGCGCTTGCAGACGTCGGGGTAGGTCTCGGCGTCGAGGCCGGGGATGTACCAGGTGCTCGTCACGCCCTCCTGGTCGAGCAGATCCAGAATACGGGGGGCCGCGACGTTCGCCACGAACTCGCCGCGTGAGAGGTACGTCGGCGTGGAGGTGCCGAGCAGTCCGTACCAGACCGAGATCGCGTCGAAGTCGAAGGTGAGGCAGACGGTGGGTGTAGGCATGGGATGTCCCTTCCTCAGGTGGGTGATGGTTCCCTGCACCGTACGATCCGCCATGACCATACGGATCGGTCGAATGACCGAGAGCGCGGGGGCACCACACCGTGCCGTGCCGCACCGCCGCTCAGCCCGCGGCCGCCACGACCCGGTGCCGCCTGCCCTGCACTTGAAACACCAGCTGCGCCTGCGAGGTGGTGGGGTCGGGGACGTCGTCGGGGTAGCAGCGGTTCGTCTGGCCGGCTTGGCCGAAGTAGTAGTTGCCGTTCACCCCGCGGTGCACCACGCTGCGCAGCACCGCCGACACCGTGCTGCGCTCCGCCGGCGAGCCCGTGAACGACCAGGCCTTCGCGAGGAGCCCGACCATGTCGTAGTGGATGCCGGCACTGGACAGCCCGGCATCCATGTGAAAGCGCCGCTCGAAGTCGCGGGCGAAGCGTGCACCCAGCGCATCCGGGTACCGTCCCGTGACGGTGGCCCAGTAGAGCCCCTCAGCATCCGCCCCCGCCACGCCGAGGAAGGAGGGGACCGAGGGCGCGTACACGGCGTACAGAACGGCACCCGTCGGATCGCGGCGGTAAGCCGACACGAACGCCGCGAGTTCCCGGGGCGAGTAACAGCCGAGCAGCACGGCGAAGGGATCGGCCGCACGCACGGTGGCCGCGGCATCCGCCCACGCCACCTCCCCCGCCGCCACCGTGACGGCCTGCACTTCCCAGCCTGCGCGCTGCAGCCGGTTGCGCAGCGCCGGCGAGCAGGTCACGAGGTCGGGATCTGCGCTGTCGAGAAGCAGGAGGCGGCCTGCCCGGCGGCCAGCCGCGACGGGGGTGCGCAGCGACTGGACGGTGCGCAGGAAGCCCTCGCCGTAGCGGTCGGCCGGAGAGCAGGCCTGGAACACACTGCCGAAGCGCTCGGGCTCCTCAGCCACCAGGCGGGAGGCCTGCGCCGAGGTGGAGTGGTGCAGCAAGGGCACGCCCTGCGCCGCCGCCTCGCCGAACTGGATCTCGAAGGCGCCACGGCTGCGGTCGAAGAGGGCGCCGAGGGTGATGGCGTCCACGTCCTGGGCGAGCAGCCTCGCCACAGCCTCGGCCACCATGCCGGCCGAGCTCACGTCGACGTGCTCGGCGCACAATTCGAGCGGCCGGCCGTCGATGCCGCCGCCGTCGTTCAGCTGTTGTACGGCCAGCTCGGCGCCCGCGCGCATGAGCTTGGCGTCGGCCACCCACTCCTCGTTGCGCGGGTAGACCGCGCCGATGCGGATGGGGCGCAGGCGCGGCCGGCGACGTCGAGCGCGCTCGGCGTCAGCGGGTCCAGGCGCGCCGCGCGCCACCGCGGCGCCGAGCGCGAGCACCTCCAGCTCGAGGCCGATCGGGCCGAGGTCTATCCCGGGCACGGGCAGCACGAGCAGGTCGCGGTCGAGCGCGAGCGAGGCCGCGGCCGCCCGTGTGGTGACGCCGAGCTTCGCGAACACCAGCTCCACGTGGGTGGCGACCGTGCGGCGGGCGATCGACAATCGGTGCGCGATGTCGACGTTGCTCAGCCCGCAGGCCAGCAGGGTGAGCACCTCGAGCTCGCGATCGGTGAGCAGGAGGGCGTCGGCCCGGTCGACCCGCTCGAGCTCGGCCCGCCATCCTTCCCGTCCTGCCGCGACGAGCACCACTCGGAGCACCTCCCGGCGCCCGCCCGCACCGCCCGCCACCATGTTCTCGGTGGGCCCCAGCCAGAGGAAGGCCGTGCCGGAGAGGGGCCGCACGCGCGGCACTGCGGCGAGCAGCCGGGCGAGTGCTCCCTCCGGCGCTCCCACGGCCGGTGTCAGCATGCCTGCGGCGTCGATGCGCACTGTGCGGTGCGGTGCCGCCGCCGGGGTGGTCATCCCGCGGCCTGCGGGCGGTCACGGCAGCGCATTGATCCCGCACCGTTCCGCGAGGATTGCCACCTGCGTCCGGTTGCCGAGGCCGATCGCCATCATGCCGGGCAACCGGCGCATGAGCTCCGGCAGGCTCCGTGCGCGCTCCGTGGCCCGTACCGAGGGCACCCGGGTGAGCACATCGGAGACCTGCCCCGTTAGGGCGTCGTTACCCGTCATGCGGTGATCATAGTCCGCCTGCGAACACTGGCGTGTTAAAGGGTCATTACGAAGGGCGCGGGTCGTCAAAGCTCCGTATCTCTGCCGACGCGACCGCCGTCCCATGCTCCTAGCATTCTGACAGCACCCATGAGACGGGTACCCCAAGATGGCGGAGGCTCTTATGTCGAACATCCGCACCATCGTCGGGCTGGGGCGCAGCCCCGTTAGGCGTGTCATCCATGAGGTCGCGGGCAGATGTGCCTCACAGAGACTTGTAGGAGCCCGACGGTCAGCCTCCGATCCGCCGCTGCTGGTCGCGTGCTTGCCGAGCGCAGTGCGGGCAACCGTGACCCTTCGACCGGTTCCCGATCGTCGCGTGCCAGATGTGCCCCATCGCGCATCGCCACGCTGCCTTGTGCTGGGAATGCGCCGTCACGTGAAACGGTGTGATGTCGTTGCTGGGGCTCCACTCGGCGGCAAGGTCGGGCCGGACTTTGGCGAGGTCGGTCTCGCCGGGGACGACGCGTTGGCCCGCACAGCAGGGGCAGCCGGTGCCTGCCGTGCGGTGGGCGACTGGTGCATTCCACGTGTGGCCTCGGCGACACTTCCAACCGGCGCGGTAACCGGATCTTCGCGTGACGTCGGAGGGTGTCCGGTCGTTCGCGCCAGGGGTGGTGTCCCATTCGGCGGCGAGTGCGGGGTCGACCGTGGCGAGGTCGTTGAACCCGGCCAGGACGGCCGAGTTAGTGCAGTACGGGCATCCCGCGTTCCTGCTGGCACGGGTGCCGACAACGGACTGCCAGACGTGACCAGCGCGGCACTCCCAGGTGGCCCGATACGCGGACCCGGCCGTCACGTCTTGGGGTGACTTGGTGTTGCTGTGATTCCATTCGGCGGCAAGCTCGGGGTGGGTCGTCGCCAGGTCGTTGAACCCGACGAGGACAGCCCTGTTCGCGCAGAAGGGGCAACCGCACCCGGCGTCGCTCGTGCGGGTGACGATCGTCGCCTGCCAGCTATGACCGCAGGTCCCTGTCCACCATGCCCGCTTTCCCGAGCCGGGCGACACGGTACTCGGGGTGAGCTTCTCGCCGTTGCGTTCGGCGTCCCACTCGACGGCGAGGTCGGGCCGCAGGGTGGCCAGATCCGTTTCACCGGGTATCGCGAGGCGACCTGAGCAGTAGGGGCAGCCGGAGCCGTGCCGTGATCGGCCCGCGATCGACGCCTCCCAACGGTGGCCCCTACCGCATTTCCAGGCGACCTGACGGTCGGAGCTGGCGCCGACATGGTTAGGGTCGCCGGGGTTGGCTCCGGGTGTGTCGTCCCATTCGGCGGCGAGGTCGGAGTGGGTGGTGCCGAGGTCTGTGTGTCCGGGCCACGCGGCTTGGTTGACGCAGTAGGGGCAACTCGATTCGGCGCGGCCCCGCACCGCGGGGCTCGTCTCCCAGGAGTGTCCGTGGTCGCACACCCACCAGGCCTTCTGCGAGGATCGGCGCGCGTCCCAGGGGTCGCGGGCAGGGTCGTTGCGGCTCCAGTCCCATTCGGCGACGGCTCGCGGATGGCGCTGTATCCACGCCGGGTACGGCGCGGCGGTGTCGATGATCGCGGTCGCATCGACGATGTCGAGCGGTACATTCAACGGGTCGATGCGGGTCGGCCGGATATCGCGGCGCCGAGGCCGCAGCCACAGCACGATTCGCTCCACGAGCACATCGACGGGGCCAGGCATTGGTGGCAGATCATTCGCGATGTCGTCACGGAGTTCGTCGGGATGCCGTGTCCGCCATCGCTCGATGCGGGTTGGGTTGGATAGCAGATGCAGGATGGCGACGGTCATCGGGTACAGCGCAGCACGGCCGAGGATTTCGCGGTCGTCAGGGTGCTGTGCCAGGGCGGGTGTCCAGCCGTCGGGGCGGGTGAGCCAGGCGTTGTCGCGCACCACCTCCCACACCCGGGCGTGCAGCCGAACATCGACGCGACCTCCGGCGACGAGGTGGCGGAACCGACGCTCCGCCTTCACGTGGTCGCGATCGAGCGGGACGACAAATTGCGACTCAGGGGTGGTGCCGGGACCGACCCACACCAGCTGACCGGAATGGCGCAGGCACCAGTTCTCGCGGTCGTGCGGGATCTGCTCCACACGCTCGCCGCCGGCGCAGAGCCGGCACAGGAACCGCTCCGGGTAGGTCAGCGCGGGATCGGGTTGCGCGAGTCGTCGGAGGCGCTCATAGTGGCCTGCGGGGCGTCCGGCAGCAGCTTCCACCACACTTGCAGCGGCCCCTTCGTCGACCCACACGCGGTTGATATACGGCTGAGCGCGCGACGTCAGTCCCCGCTCGGCGAGGTCGAAAGGGATACCGGCGGCTTCGCACTGGCGCACGGTGTATGACCGAGGCGACTCGAATCGGTGCCACTTCGGCCGCTTGGCCCAAGAGAGGTTGCCGGTCACGCTGCCTCGACCAAATCGTCCAGCCTGAGCCGGTGCCGGATCGGAATGGTGTGCCGGAGGCCGTCAAGCACCGCGAACAGCCGCTGCCGGGTGACGTGCTCATCACCGCGCGCGGGATCGTCGAGGATCGTGGCGACCAGGCGCTCGACGATCATGGCGAGGACGGCGAGTTGGCCGTCGGCGGCCCTGTGGAGCACTGCCGCGTTGCGGGTGAGAAAGCCAGGAGTGTGACCGCACAGCGGGAGGTTGCGGTCGAAGATGGCCACCCACCGACGCCACAGGGCGAGCCCGTCGTCGGTGCGGATGTCGACCTTGGGCAGCTCGACCATGTCGCAACGCATCGTGACCTGACGACCGTCACCCGATCCGAACGCCTTGCCGCTTGCCAAGTTGATGCCTACGAGCATCATGGTGGCCGAGGACTCGTTCTGCAGCGCCTTGATGATGCTGGACGGCTCGGCACCACCCAGCTGGTGTGCCTCGTCGATCACCAGCAGCTTCGTGCGATGAGTGTGCAGCAGATCGACGGCGAGTTTCCGCAGCCTGTCGGTCGTGATCTGTTTCGGCAGAGCGACGGTCGGGGCGAGGAACTCGACGATCTGGGCCAGCAGCGCCTTGCCGGTGGAGTGCTCGGTCATCTCGAGCCACACCACGGGTACGTCGCCGTCGTCGAGATACCCGGGGTAGCGGGCGGCGTGCTCATGCTCGACCGAGCGGGACAGCAGCAACGCCAACTCCGTCTTGCCGTAGAACATCGGCGCGGAGATCATCAGGCCGCGGCGGGAATTTTTGCGGCGCGGATTCGAGGCGATCAGCCTGGCGAGGATCCGGGCGCACAGGTCCTGTTCGGGGGTCGGCACCCGCAACGTCAAACGGAGGAAATCGTCACGGGCCTGGTCGTAGGCGGCGCGATCGTGAGCAGGCAGGGCGACGTACTCGGCGAACGACAGCGCGGGAGGCTTGGGCGGGAGTGCGCTGAACGCCTCACGCAGACCAGGCAGGGTGGTCTTTCGATCATGGTGGAGGACGAGCCGTTCGACGATCACGACCGGATCTCCTTCACGGTCACGATGTCGTACTCCGGCGAGTCCCAGTCGATCTCCTCCACGGCACCCGGGTCTGCCCAGCGCCGTAAGTCGATCGGGGCAGGTGGGGTGAGCGGCGCGCCGGGGTCCGGTTCGCCGCTTGAAGTGGTCTTCTGCTGGCGGAGCTGGCGGTTGCGGGCACGCTTGTCGCTGCGGGCGCGCCGTTCGATGTCGTCTAGGAACTCGGCCGTCCTCGCGGCCTCTCCGGGTTCTCCGGTGCCGAAGCGCTCTGCCAGTCTCACCGCGGTCTCTGCAGCCATCCACGCCGCCTTGTCATCCAGCGCCGTGTCCCAGCACTCGATCCACTCCCCGGTCTCGGGGTGCCGTACCCACACCGCGTTGAGGTTGTAGGGGTCGAAGCTGATGCCGAACTTGCGGGCCAGCGTCGAGCCGGCTGCGGCGCCGGTGAGGGAACGGTTGCGCAGATCGGCAAGCAGCGGCGAGTCGTACTTGCGGTTGCGGAACTCGATGCCTTCGCCGCTGATGACGCGCTGCTCGGTAGGCAGCAGCGCGAAGAAGTCCTCCGCGCGGAACGGCAGCTGCACGCCAGGGCCGACCTCGAACAGGGCCGCGTACATCTGGTTCGGCGTCCACTCCCGTCCCGGGAACAGCGGCGACTTCAGGCCGCCGTGCTGCTTGTTCAGGTAGACGGTCGTGATCCACGCGTCGAACGCGACGCGCAGCGAGTCGACGGTGAGGGTCGGAGTGTCTTTCGCGCCGCGGTTGGCGACGGAGTTGCCGGTCGCGCCGGCCAGCCAGGTCGCGAAGTCTGTGGAGGTCGTGCCGAAGTTGCGCTCGACGTGCGGCTTGACGGTCGGGGTTCGGGGCGGGGCCAGGACCAGGGTGATGCCGAACGCTCGGCACGCGGCCTCGAAGGTGGCCGAGCGGTAATCGGCGCCGCCGTCGATGGTGATCGCGTGCGGGAAGATCCACGGCACGGCCAGAGAGTCGTCGTCCAGGTACGGGTTGATCTGTTTCATCAGCGAGACCGGGAGGGTGACCGACCCCGACAGCACCGCCGCGGCGGACCCGGGAATGGCTTTGCGGCCGACGATCGCGCGGGCAAGCAGCAGCGCATGGTCGTAGCCGTTCGGAGCGTCGGCGTGGATCGCCCACGCCAGCGGCACCCGGCTGGCGACATCGAACAGCACGGTCAGGGTGGGTCGGAACACGGCGCCCTTGTCATCCCACACCTGCACGTCCAGCTTGGTCGAGTCGATCTCGCAGACCGCGCCGAGCCGGGGGGAGTTGCCCGAGTAGAACTGGCGGTCGGGGCTGTTCGCGGCGGTGCGGCGGGTCGTGGCCTTGGCGAAGCTGTACCTGCCCGCGTCGCGCTCGTTGATGTACCCCTGAAGAGTGTTGTCCTTGACGGCGCAGACCGCATCGCCGGGATACATGCCCTCCAGCATCCGCCGCACCAGCACGGCACAATGACGGCGGGTACTGGTCGGCATCGTGACCCGGTCATCGAGCACCCGATCGATGACCGCGATCAGACGCGGATCCGCCCTCGCGATCACCAGCCGCTTGCCGACCCTGCGGTGCATCCGTGCGTCCAGCCCCGCCTGCCCGTCAGTCTGGTAGACCTTCCAGAGGTTGAACAGCGCCTTCCGTGACCGGGCCAGCGATGTTCCCGCCATCTCCGCGATCTTCGACGCGATCCGCTGCTCCTGTGTCGTCGCGGCGGGATCGTACTGCGGGCGTGGGCCGGTCGCCGTCGGATCCATGGGGATGCCCCGGAACGCCTCCAGGAGGTGCTTCTCCATGTCCTGCACGTCGGCGGGCCAGTCGCCGCCGGCGGGCCGCAACGGGACATCGGTGCCACGTCGGGCGGTGCCCGCGTGGGCGAGCAGCTCGGGCATCGACACCACCATCCAGTCATCGGCGGACCCCTCATGGCGCAGCTTGGCCTCGGTGCCGCGACGCACCCCCTCCCACACCCAGCTCTCGCCGTCGATCTCGACGACGTCGCCGAGTCTCAGCTTGTGTTCGTCGGACATCAGGCGGCCTCTTCTTGTCCCAGGACGCGCTCCACGGTCGAGTACACGGTGTCGCTGTTGAACGTCGCACCGAGATCGACGTGGAGGAGTCGACGCCAGGCGAGGTTGTCGACCCACGCGCACGCCACGGGCGGACACGCAGGGGACGCGATGCGGCACAACTCGCCGCGCGTCCTGCCGCCGCGGGCTGCGTCCAGGATCACCCTCTCCACCGCCGGAGCCGGCCGGCAGCGGTCGTGGCGGGATGCGGACAGGCAGTCGAGATTCTGCGTCGCCAGCGGGTCGTGGCCGGTGAGCACCTGATAGTGCCAGCCCAGCGTGTTGCAGACCTCCGCGGTCTCGTCGAACTGGACTCGGGCTCGGGCGTCGACCCGCTCTGCCGGCCGGACATCGAACAGCCCGTAGCTGCCGTCAGTGAACTGCGCCAGAAAGTCGGGAACATGCCCGCGCCCTGCCAGCGGCGATCGATGCCCGAACACGATCGCCATCGGCTGCGCCCACAGCCGCTCCACCTGGCCGCCGTAATCAAGCCACAGCACCTCCCAGCGCTCGGCCTGAGACTCGCACCAGACATGGCTGCGGGTGCCCTGCCAGAAATACATGGCGCCCGTGAAGTAGTGCCGGACGCCCTTGGAAGTGCGCACCTGCATCGGATCGATCGCAGCCCAGTCCCACTCGCCCAGGATCCTCCCGGCGATCGCGTACTCCTGGCGCCCCGACCGCCCATCGGCAATGCGCCCGCGGGTGCGCGGAATCCAATGCACCTCCGTATGCGGCGAACGGCGGCGTGCGGCGATCTGCCTGACCACATCGACTGGCTGCACGATGCTTCCCCTTCCGAAAACGCCTCCTATACCAGGTTCAAAGCCGGGACTTACATTTCCGACTCGGCACGCGGAAGATCTCATCGCGAGCTCAGACGGCGAAGAACGCACCGTTCGACGCGGTTGACACCTGGACAGGCGCACGGGGAACGACGTGAGATGTCCCGATGATGGCCTATGGCGGAGCGGGGGATGTCGCCGCCGGTCGATAAGTTGGGAGTCCCACCCGCCGGGAATCGGATGCCGAGGAGAGCTGTGCACTACAACCTCGAACAGCTCGGCCCCACCGGCTTCCAAGACCTCGCCGCGTCCCTCGCGGTCGCCGTGTTCGGTCCGAACGTGCAGGTCCTCGGGGCCGGGCGCGACGGCGGACGGGACATGACTCACACCGGGCGCACGGTCTGGGCCGCCGACGGTGACGAGGCGGCCGAGGTCTGGGATGGCTACACGGTGTTCCAGGTCAAGCACAAGCGGGAGCTTGCTGCCGCGCCCGCGGACAATGCGGCGTGGCTGCGCGCCGAGATCGGCAAGGAGCTGGAGCGCTGGGCAGACCCCACCAGTGATCGCAATCCCGTTCCCGACTACATCGTGATCGTGTCGAACGTGCCGCTGAGCCCCTACCCGGGAAGCGGCGGGTACGACGCGCTGCGCGCCGATATCGAGCAGTTCATCAGCCGCTTCGAAGACAGCTCCCGCGACCCGGACGCGACCGCGCACGACCTACGTGTCGAGAAGCTGGCCCGCCTGCGGAAGATCCGCGCGTGGCAGTTCTGGGACGGATATCAGTTACAGGCTCTCCTGGACGGTCACGCCACGGTGCGGCACGCGTTCCCCGCGTTCCTCACCGCAGCGGACGTGTTCGCGAACCTCGGCCAGTTCACGAACAACCTGCCCCTGGACAAGCTGGAACCCGCCCTCCGGTCGCACGCACGAGCGGCGTTGACCAGTGAGGGACTGATCTACTTCGACGAGGCGGGCGGGAGTGAAGGCACCGGCTTTCCCGTCTATGAGCTGGCCACCGACCTGCCGGTCACGGTCGCCGACGGCACGAAGCAGTCCAGCGCGATCACCTATGTCCTGGAGCGGGCCGAGCACATGCTGAAACCGCGTACAACACCGCACCCCCGACCCCGTCACCTCGTCATCACCGGTGCGCCCGGGAACGGCAAGACCACGCTGTCGAAGTTCCTGGTGCAGGTGTATCGGGCGGCGATGCTCGACGGTGCGAGCTCACTCAGTCTGGATCAGCAGACCGTGATCGATGGCACCAAGACCGCGTTGACACGGCTCGGCCGGGAGCTGCCCCGTCACCGGCGGTGGGCGATGCGCATCGATCTGGCCGAGTACGCGCAGGAGGGCGGCCTGGTCACCGACTCCACGCTGCTGCGGTGGATCGCACAGAAAGTCTCCGCCCGGTCCAACATGGGCGACGTGCAGCCTTCGCTGCTGAAGACCTGGATGACCCGCTGGCCCTGGCTGATCGTGCTCGACGGACTGGACGAAGTCACTGAGCCGCAGACCCGCAAGCGACTCATCCAGCAGGTCACGGAGTTCGTCGACGAATCCGAGGCGGACAACTGCGACACCCTCGTCGTGCTGACCACCCGGCCGGTCGGATACACCGAGCACATCGCACCGAACCACTTCGAACGCATCGACCTGGACTACCTGGCACTGACTGAGGCGGTCCGCTACGGGACGCTCGCGATCAAGGTACGGCTGCGCGGCGACACCGACCGCGCCGAGCGGGCGCTGCGCCGGCTCCGCGAAGCAGCAAACGACGAGGCGCTCCAGAACCTGCTGCGCACCCCGCTGCAAGTGCTGATCCTCACGATCATCGTCGAAGCCTCCGGGCAACTCGCCCCCGACCGGTTCAGTCTGTTCTGGAACTACTACGACACCGTGTTCAAGCGTGAACGCGACAAGGTCAGCGACTTCAGCCATCTGCTGCGTGAACACGCCCCCCAGATCCAGCAACTCCACGAACGCGTCGGATTCGAACTGCAGGTGCGCAGCGAGACAGCCGAAAACTCCTACGCGACCCTGTCGTTCGACGAACTCCGACAGCTGACCTGGTCCGTGCTGCATGCCGACGGATTCGATCCATCGGGCAAGCACTCCGAGCTGCTCACCCGCGTCCTCACCGCCGCCACACACCGCCTCATCCTGATCGCACCCCGCGGCGCCGAAGGATACGGATTCGATGTCCGCTCCCTCCAGGAGCTGATGGCAGCCATGCACCTCACCAACGCGGCGCCCGACGTCGTGCTGCAACGCCTCCGGAGGGCGGCTGCCAGTCCGCACTGGCGGAACACCTGGATCTTCGCCGCCGGCCGCCAGTTCGCCATCCCCCAAGCCCATCAACGGCAAGCCATCGTGGACCTCGTCGACACCGTCGACGACGACGCATCGGAACGTCTTGGCCGGATCGTCCGGCTCGCACCCCGGCTCGCCCTCGAGATCATCGACGACGGCATGGCTCGCGCCCTCCCGAAGTGGCGCAACGCGTTCATCAAGCAGGGGCTGCAGGTGCTGCTCGAACCCTCCCCGGCGGACCTTCCCGCGATCGCGCGCGTGCTCGTGCGGTATGCCGACATCAGCAGCGAACAGGCCACCGAAGTCGCCCACGGGATCCGGCGTGCCCTCGACGCCGACGCCACCGCACGCCACACCGCGCAGCAACTTCAGAAACTGATCCCCCAGATCACCGCAGAACTCGACACGGGACTGCACGCGAAATCTCTCGCCCGCGTCCTTCGCAGCCCGAACGCTTCCCCCCACGGTGCCGCCCCCACCACCGACTGGAACGCATTCGATGAAGAGATCCTCACGGCGCCCCTCCCCGCAGCATCCGATCAGGTGCTTCGCGATGCCGCTGACGCGCTCCACGAGATCAGCACTGCGACTCCAGACGACACCGCGGTCACCGCCGTACTGTCCTCGCTCGATTCACCCGACATCGCCCAGGTGCTGGAATCGGCGACAACACACGTCGCGCAGCACCGGACGACCTTCATGACTCTGCGAGATCTGATCCTCCCGATCGCGTACCGTCAACCCATCGGAGACGCACTCCGAGGCGACGACCCGGCGCAGGACTGACCTCTACATCAAGCGAGCCTGAGCGTCCAGCCGCCCACCTCAATCCGAACAAGTCGACATCAGCGCACGACCGTGGGGAACCAGGTACCGAGCGTCTGCAGTTCGGCCACCTCCATGAGGCCGGCGCCTCCGTCGAGACCTTCAGGCGACTCGGGCAAGACATATACCGCAATCGCAGGGACCAGACGAATTCCGACGGAGAGTCTCGTGACACTTGGTGTCACCACGATTCCCGCCAGTGTCATGTAAAGCCCGTTTGTGTCATCTCAAACCGTTCCCGACAGGGAAAGGCTTGACTTAGAGTCGCGAGAGGTCTAATGTACAACCAAATGGTTGTACAAAGTGATCTCGATGACGCGGCGGTGGACCGGATCTTCCGGGCTCTCGCCGACGCCACGCGGCGCGACATCGTCCGTCGCACCCTGATCGGCGAGCAGTCGGTGTCGGAGCTCGCCGCCGAGTACGCCATGAGCTTCGCGGCGGTCCAGAAGCACGTGAGCGTGCTCGAGGCCGCCGAGCTCGTGGTCAAGAGAGCCGAAGGGAGGGAGCGACTCGTGCGTGCCGATCCGGAGCGGATCGCGCGCGTGCGCGAGCTGCTCGCCCAGTACGAGCAGCTGTGGCGTTCGCGCGTCGATCGCCTCGACGACCTGCTGCGGGACGATCCCGCGACCTGAACGACCGGCCGGATGCTGCGGCATCCGAATTCGAAGGAGAAGCAATGCCCGTCACATCCGTCACCACCGACCCGGAGGCCCTCACCTTCACGATGGTCGCCGAGTTCGCCGCCACGCCCGAGCGGCTGTGGTCGGCGCTGACCGACCCCCGCCAGCTCGAGCGCTGGTGGGGCCCTCCCGGGTACCCCGCGAACTTCGGGCGGTTCGACCTGCAGCCCGGCGGCCTCGTCGACTACGCCATGACCGGTCCACGGGGCGAGGTCTTCCGCGGCCGCTGGGAGGTGCTGGGCGTCGAGGCGCCGCACACGCTGGAGGTGCTGGACTCGTTCGTCGGCGACGACGGCGAGGTCGCGGCCGACATGCCGACCTCTCGCGCCGTGTGGCGCGTCGAGGGCGGCCCGCAGGGCGCGCGGCTCACGAGCACGACGTATTTCCCCTCCGTCGAGGCGCTCGAGCAGATGACGGCCATGGGCATGGTCGAGGGCTCCACCCAGGCCGCCGACCAGCTCGACGTCGTGCTGCAGGACCTCCGCGAGTACGCCGCGGGCAAGGGCACGCGGGTCGAACTGCTCGATGACACGCATGTGCGCATCACGCGACTGATCGACGGTCCGCGCGAGCTCGTCTGGCGGGCGCATCACGAGCCCGAGCTGCTCCGGCAGTGGATGCTCGGCCCCGACGGGTGGACGATGCCGGTGGCGGACACCGGCGACACATACCGCTTCGAGTGGGAGCCCGCGCCGGGCGTCCAAGGGGAGCGCTTCGGCTTCGAGGGCGAGACGCTGTATTCCGAGCCGCCGCAGCGCGAGGTGTCGACCGAGCGCATGATCGGCATGCCGGGTGAGGGCACGGTGAACGACCTGTCGCTGTACGAGGAGGACGGCGTCACTCTGCTGACCCTCCTCATCACCTACCCCGACAAGGAGACGCGCGACATGATCCTGGCCACCGGCATGGCCGACGGCATGGAGGCGTCGTACGCCCGGCTGGAATCGCTCGTCCTGGCCTGACGACCCAGCCCTCGCCCGCGCCATCCGGCCCCTTCGCTCCGTGCGAGGGGGCCGAGTGGCGCGGGCGAAGCGTGAGGAATCGACGCGGCGGCGCACGGATGGCGTCAGGACGCCGGTGCGGGCGGATGCGGCGGCGTAGACCGGTGGCGTGACCCTGACGTCCCTTCTCCCCACGCTCCGCGAGAGCATCCCGACCCCCTTCGACGCCGCCGCGTGGCCCGCTCGCAGCGTGCCCTCGACCGACGACGTGACCGTCGCCGCCGTCTCCCTGCGCCGCTATGCCGAGCTGTGCGGCACGCCGTGCGTGTGCACCGGGCCGGCCATCATCCCGCTCTCGGGCGGCGCGGCCTCGCCGACCGACAGCACCACCGTCGTGCTCATGCGCGTGACGGCGGCGGATGCCGGCGGCATCCGCGTCGACGCGCGCCTGTCGGCGCTGCATCCGGTGTGGCGCGAGGCGCGCCTGCTCGGACGCGTCTCGCACGCGTACGACGAGCCGTTCGCCGTGTACGGCGGCGACTCCGAGGAGGCGACCGCGAGCGTCGTGCTGCCGGGCGATCCGCGCCCGGGTGATCTGATCGCGGTGCCATGCGCCGGGTGCCACTCCGTCGGAGAAGTGCGCTGCGCCCGCGCGGAGGCGTGAGCATGCTGTGATCAGCCCGCGGCCCGTGAGACTGCACCTTCGCCACGAGACAGCGCGCGACGGCTGCTGTCTCGTGGCGGAGATGCTGTCCCGCGCTCGGGCCGGTCAGCGGATACGGCGGGCGTAGAGCACGCTCGCGATGATCCACGCGACGACGAGGATGCCGACGCACCAGGCGAGCGCGATCCACAGCTCGACGCCCACCGGCTGGCCGGACAGCAGGGCGCGGATGCTGTTCACGATCGAGGTGACGGGCTGGTTCTCCGCGAACCAGCGCACCGGGCCGGGCATCGACTCCGTCGGCACGAACGCCGAGCTCAGGAACGGCAGGAAGATCAGCGGATACGAGAACGCGCTCGCCCCGTCGACCGAGCGCGCCGTGAGACCCGGGATGACCGCGAGCCACGTGAGGGCGAGCGTGAACAGCACCAGGATGCCCGCGACCGCGAGCCATCCGCCGATGCCCGCGCCGGTGCGGAAGCCCATGAGGAGCGCCACCCCGATCACGATCGCGAGCGACACGACGTTGGCCACGACCGACGTGAGCACGTGTGCCCACAGCACGCTCGATCGGGCGATCGGCATCGAGCGGAACCGCTCGACCATCCCGCCCCGCTGGTCGAGGAACAGCCGGTAGGCCGTGTACGAGATGCCCGACGCGACCGTGATCAGGAAGATCCCCGGCAGCAGGTAGTTCACGTACGGACCGTCGCCGCCCGTGGAGATCGCCCCGCCGAAGACGTAGACGAACAGCAGCAGGAACGCGATCGGCATGAGCGCGGTCGTGATGATCGTGTCGGGGCTGCGCAGGATGTGGCGCAGCGACCGGCCGGTGAGCACGGCGGTGTCGCCGAGGGCATGAGACATCACAGGTCTCCCTTCGGAATGCCGGCGTCGCCGGCGGTCGGGGGTGCGGCCGGAGCCGCGCCGGTGAGGGCGAGGAAGATCTCCTCGAGCGAGGGCTGCTTCTCGACGTACTCGACGCGCGCCGGCGGCAGCAGGCGCTTCAGCTCCGCGAGCGTGCCGTCGGCGATGATGCGCCCCTCGTGGAGCACCGCGATGCGGTCGGCGAGCTGCTCGGCCTCCTCGAGGTACTGCGTGGTCAGCAGCACGGTGGTGCCGGATGCGGCGAGCTCCCGCACGGCCGCCCAGACCTCGCGGCGCGCCTCGGGGTCCAGCCCCGTGGTCGGCTCGTCGAGGAACACCACGGCCGGCTCGCCGATGAGGCTCATCGCGATGTCGAGCCGTCGGCGCATGCCGCCCGAGTAGGTGCCGGCACGGCGGTCGGCGGCATCCGTCAGCCCGAACCGCTCGAGGAGGCGCGCGGCGACCCCGCGCGGATCGGCGACGTGGCGCAGCTGCGCGACGAGCACGAGGTTCTCGCGGCCGGTGAGCACGTCGTCGACGGCCGCGAACTGGCCCGTGAGGCTGATCGCCGCGCGCACGTCGGCCGGGCGGGCGGCCACGTCGATCCCGGCGACCGACGCCTCGCCGGCGTCGGCGCCGAGCAGCGTCGAGAGGATGCGGATGGTGGTGGTCTTGCCGGCGCCGTTGGAGCCGAGCAGCGCGAAGATGCTGCCGGCGGCGACGTCGAGGTCGACGCCGCGCAGCACGGGAGTGTCGCGGAAGGCCTTCTCGAGGCCCCGCACGCGGATGGCGGTGGACATGGTCTCTCCTTCGAAAGGGTGGTTTTCGGGCGCACTCGATCACCGCTGCGACCGGCGTGGTCGCGCGTTCGGGGTGCGGGGCGCGGATGCGGCGGGGCCGCCGCATCCGGAGTCAGCGGGGGATCAGCTCGGCTGCGGGCCCTCCGCGTCGGCGATCGTGGCGCGCAGGCGAGCGCGCTCCTTGTCGATCCACGTGCGGCTGGCGTACGCCGCAGCGAACTCCTCGGCGAAGCCCACGGGGTCGTCGCCGACGATCTCGTGCACGGGCGTGCCGTCGGCCGCCGCGCGCTCGAACAGGTCGGCGAGGCCCGTGATCATGCGTGTCGCGTCGTCGCCGTCGGTGATGCCGCCGGCATACATCAGGTACCGGTGGACGCCTCTCGCGGCGGTGCGCCACGGATCGGGCAGCGCGTCGATGCGCGCCATGTCCTGCTTGTACTGCTTCTTCTGCTCGAGCACTCCGGTGAGCTTCTCGTACCAGGCCATGATCAGTTCCTTTCGCTGCGGAGCTGCTCGAGCCGGTCGGCGAGCGAGCCCCAGGTGGTCCAGAATTCGGTGAGCTGCTCCCGCCCGGCGGCGTTGAGCGTGTAGACCTTGCGCGGCGGCCCCTTCTCGGACGGGACCTTCTCGACGTCGACGAGGCCGCGCTGCTCGACGCGGACGAGGAGCGCGTAGATCGTGCCCTCGGCGATGTCGGCGAATCCGCGCTCGCGCAGGTTCGCCGTGATCTCGTATCCGTAGGCGGCGCGCTGGTCGAGCACCGCGAGCACGATCCCCTCCAGGACGCCCTTGAGCATCTCGGTGTCGTTCTTGCCCATGTCGCGCCCTCCCATCTATTCAGTGTTGCTGAGTACCGGTACAAAGTAACACTGACTACCGCTACCTAGCAACACCGAATACCCGATTCCCGTCTACGTTCGCCGTATGGACCTGCCGCTCACGTACGCCGAGGTCGGCGCCACCGGCGGAACGATGCCCGACGGCTACCACCACGTCCGGGTGGAGCGTGTCATCGGGCACGGTCCGGAAATCTTCGCCCGTGCCGCCGACGCGCTCCTGGCGGGAGAGGTGCAGCGACGTGCGGGCGCCCGCATCCGAGGAGCGCTTCGCACTCGAGCTGACCGCATCCGGCGCCGTAGTGTTCCGGATCACCGCGTTCTCGAAGCCCGGGCGGTGGTTCACGCGCCTCGGCGCCCCCCTCGCGCGCCTCGTACAGACCCGCATGACGCGCCGCTACCTCGCCGCCCTCTGACCCCGTCCGCGCCGGCCGCGTCGGCACTGGACGGTGCGGCGCGATGCGGCGTTCGTGAGGAGAGCGTGAGGGGGCGGGCGGGGGCCGTATGGATTCCGTGAGGACGGCGGGACGCGGCATCCGGCCGGGGTTGCATCGGAGGCGTGACCGGGGCGTTCCCGGCATCCGCGCCACAGCAGCGCGCGGTCCCTCATCCGTCCAAGGAGCATCTCGTGCTCGATGTGATGTACATCGTCGCGACGATCGCGTTGTTCGCGCTCGTCGGCCTCGTCGCCAAGGGGGCCGAGAAGCTATGACGTTCTTCTCGATCCTCGCGGCCGTTCTGGCCATCGCCGCCGTCGTCTACCTCGTGATCGCGCTCGTGCGCCCGGAGAAGTTCTGACATGGGTGCCGGAGTGATCTGGTCCATCGTTCTCTCGAGCGCGACCCTCGTCCTCGCGCTGGGGCTGGCCTACCGGCCGCTCGGCGACTACATCGCCCACATCTACACGACGACGAAGCACTGGCGTGTCGAGCGTGCCACCTACCGTCTGATCGGCGTCGACGCGTCCGGCGAGCAGACGTGGCAGGCCTACGTGCGCTCGGTGCTGCTCTTCTCGTTCGTGAGCGTCATCTTCGTCTACGCGATCATGCGGCTCCAGCCGCTGCTTCCCGCGTCGCTCGGTCTCCCCGCGCCGGGCGAGGCGCTGTCGTTCAACACGGCCGTCTCGTTCGTCACGAACACCAACTGGCAGTCGTACTCGGGTGAGGTCACGCTCGGCTACACGGTGCAGTTCGCCGCGCTCGCGGTGCAGAACTTCGTCTCGGCCGCCGTCGGCATCGCCATCGCGATCGCCCTGGTGCGCGGCTTCGCGTTCCGTCGCAGCGGCGTCATCGGCAACTTCTGGGTCGACCTCGTGCGCGGCACCTACCGGCTGCTGCTGCCCCTGTCGATCATCGCCGCGGTGATCCTCCTCGCCGGCGGTGCGATCCAGAACCTGTCGGGGTTCACGGATGCGGCGACCGTCGCGGGCACGACGCAGTCGATCCCCGGCGGCCCTGTCGCCTCGCAGGAGGCGATCAAGCTCCTCGGCACCAACGGCGGCGGCATCTTCAACGTCAACGCCGCGCACCCGTTCGAGAACCCCACCCCGTGGACGAACCTGCTCGAGGTGTTCCTCCTGCTCGTGATCCCGTTCGCGATGCCGCGCGCCTTCGGCAAGATCGTCGGCGACAACCGTCAGGGATACGCGATCCTCGGCGTCATGGCCGGCATCTTCGTCGTATCGGCCACGCTCACGACCGTGTTCGAGGCCATCGGCGCGGGCACTGCCCCGCAGCTGGCCGGCGGCGCGATGGAGGGCAAGGAGGTGCGCTTCGGCATCTTCGGCTCGACGATCTACGCGACCGCCACGACACTGACCTCCACCGGCTCGGTGAACTCGATGCACGACAGCTACACGGCCCTGGGCGGCATGATGCCGATGATCAACATGATGCTCGGCGAGATCGCGCCGGGCGGTGTCGGTGCGGGCCTGTACGGCATGCTGATCCTCGCGGTCATCGCGGTGTTCGTCGGCGGGCTGCTCATCGGCCGCACGCCCGAGTACCTCGGCAAGAAGATCGGGCCGCGCGAGATCAAGCTCGCGAGCCTGTACATCCTCGTCACCCCCGCGCTCGTGCTGCTGGGCACCGCGCTCAGCTTCGCGATCCCGGGCATCCGTGACGACGTCGAGTCGACCTCGATCTGGAACCCCGGCGTGCACGGGCTGAGCGAGGTCGTCTACGCGTTCACGTCGGCGGCGAACAACAACGGCTCGGCGTTCGCGGGCCTCACCGCGAACACGCCGTGGATGAACACCGCGCTGGGCGTGGCGATGCTCCTCGGCCGCTTCGTGCCGATCGTGCTCGTGCTGGCGCTGGCGGGCTCGCTCGCCGCGCAGGACAAGGTGCCGGCGACCGTCGGCACGCTGCCCACGCACCGGCCGCAGTTCGCCGGCCTCCTCGCGGGCGTCGCGATCATCGTGACCGCCCTCACCTACTTCCCGGTCCTCACCCTCGGACCCCTCGCTGAAGGACTCGTCTGACCATGTCCACATCGACCACCCTCGACCCGGCGCACGACGCGGGGGAGCACGGCGACGCGGAGACGTCGCGCACCACGCGTGCGTTCAGCCCCGCGCAGATCGCGCAGGCGCTGCCCGGTGCCCTGCGCAAGCTCAATCCCGCCGCGCAGTGGCGCAACCCCGTCATGTTCCTCGTGTGGATCGGCGCGGCCCTCACGACCCTCATCGCGATCGCCGAGCCGTTCCTCGGCGGCCCGGAGAGCTCGGGAGGCACCGCGGTGCCCGCCGGATTCACGTGGGGCATCGCGATCTGGCTGTGGCTCACGGTGTTCTTCGCGAACATCGCCGAGGCCGTCGCAGAGGGCCGCGGCAAGGCGCAGGCGGCGACGCTGCGCAAGACCCGCACCACCACGACCGCGCGGCGTGTGGTCGACTACGACGCGGCGGGCGACCCTGCCGCGCAGTCCGCGCCCCTCGAGGACGTCGCGTCCGGCGACCTGCGCGTCGGCGATGTCGTGGTCGTCGAGGCGGGGCAGCTCATCCCCGGCGACGGCGACATCGTCCAGGGCATCGCCACGGTCGACGAGTCGGCCATCACGGGCGAGTCGGCCCCCGTCGTGCGCGAGTCGGGCGGTGACCGCAGCGCCGTCACGGGCGGCACGCGCGTGCTCTCCGACCGCATCGTCGTGGCCATCACCTCCAAGCCCGGTGAGACCTTCGTCGACCGGATGATCGCGCTCGTCGAGGGTGCGTCGCGTCAGCGCACGCCCAACGAGATCGCGCTGAACATCCTGCTGGCGAGCCTGTCGATCGTGTTCGTGGTGGTCGTGCTCGTCCTCAACCCGATCGCGTCGTACGCGGCGTCGCCGGTGTCGATCCCGGTGCTCGTGGCGCTGCTGGTCTGCCTCATCCCTACCACGATCGGCGCTCTGCTGAGCGCGATCGGCATCGCGGGCATGGACCGCCTGGTGCAGCGTAACGTCCTGGCGATGTCGGGCCGCGCCGTCGAGGCCGCGGGCGATGTCACCACTCTGCTGCTGGACAAGACCGGCACGATCACCTACGGCAACCGTCGGGCGACCGACTTCGTGCCCGCGCCCGGCATGGCCCAGCGCGGGCTCGCCGAAGCCGCCTCGCTGTCGTCACTGGCCGACCCCACGCCCGAGGGCACCTCGGTCGTGGAGCTGGCCGCCGCGCAGGGCGTCGTGGCCGAGATGCCCGCCGGCGCGGTCGCGGTGCCCTTCACGGCGCAGACCCGCATGAGCGGCGTCGACCTGCCCGACGGCACGCAGGTGCGCAAGGGCGCCGCATCCGCGGTGCTCGCGTGGCTCGAATCCGAGGGCGGCGGCGTGCCGACGCACGTGCGCGCGCAGATCACGAGCGACACCGACGCGATCGGCGCGTCCGGCGGCACGCCGCTGGTCGTGGCCACGGTGACGGCGGGTCAGGGCCGCGCGCTCGGCGTGATCCACCTCAAGGACGTCGTGAAGGACGGCCTGCGCGACCGCTTCGGCGAGCTGCGGGCGATGGGCATCCGCACCGTCATGATCACGGGCGACAACCCGCTCACGGCGAAGGCGATCGCCGCCGAGGCGGGCGTGGACGACTTCCTCGCGGAGGCGACGCCGGAAGACAAGCTCGCGCTCATCAAGCGCGAGCAGGAGGGCGGCAACCTCGTCGCGATGACCGGTGACGGCACGAACGACGCGCCCGCCCTCGCGCAGGCCGACGTCGGCGTGGCGATGAACACGGGCACGTCGGCGGCCAAAGAGGCCGGAAACATGGTCGACCTCGACTCCGACCCCACGAAGCTCATCGACATCGTCCGCATCGGCAAGCAGCTGCTCATCACGCGCGGTGCGCTCACCACGTTCTCGCTGGCCAACGACATCGCGAAGTACTTCGCGATCATCCCGGCCATGTTCATGGGCGTGTTCCCGGGGCTGGCGGCGCTGAACATCATGCAGCTGTCCTCGCCCGCGTCGGCGGTGACCAGCGCGATCGTCTTCAACGCGATCGTGATCGTCGTGCTCATCCCGCTCGCGCTGCGCGGTGTGAAGTACCGCGCCGCGAGCGCGTCCCAGATCCTCAGCCGCAACCTCGTGATCTACGGGATCGGCGGAGTGATCGTCCCCTTCATCGGCATCAAGCTCATCGACCTCCTCGTGAGCCTCATCCCCGGCTTCTGAAAGGCCCTGCCATGCGCACCACTCTGCGTACCACCGGTGTCGCCGCGCGAGCGATGGTGTTGTTCACCCTGCTCCTCGGCATCGGCTACATGCTCCTCATCACCGGCATCGGCCAGGCCGCCTTCCCCTTCCAGGCCAACGGCTCGCTCGTCCGCGACGCCGACGGCCAGGTCGTCGGCTCGCAGCTGATCGGGCAGTCGTGGACGGATGCCGACGGCAACGCGCTGCCGGAGTACTTCCAGTCGCGCCCCTCCGCCGCCGGCGACGGCTACGACTCCACGGCATCCAGCGGGTCGAACTGGGGCCCCGAGAACGAAGACCTGATCGCCGCGATCGAGGAGCGCAAGGCCGCGATCGCCGCGCTCGATGGCTCCGGCGCGATCCCCGCCGACGCCGTGACGGCATCCGGATCGGGTCTCGATCCCGACATCTCGGTCGCCAACGCGGAGCTGCAGGCCGCCCGGGTCGCAGAGGCCCGCGGCATCGGCGAGCAGGAGGTGCGCGACCTCGTCGCCCAGCACGTCCAGCCGCGCGACTGGGGCTACCTCGGCGAGCCGCGCGTGAACGTGCTCGAGGTCAACCTCGCGCTCGACGCGCTCGCGCCGGCCTCGCGCTGAGAGAATCCCCTCATGTCCCGCACGAGAACGCGCGTATGCACGCTCTGCAGTCCGCAGAACCGTGAATACGCGCGTTCTCGCGCGGCGGTTGACGGCGGGCGCGCGTGAAGCGGGGCAAGCTGCGCGTGCTCCTCGGGGCGGCGCCGGGCGTCGGCAAGACGTACGAGATGCTCGAGGAGGGGCGGCGACTGCGCGACGAAGGCCGCGACGTCGTCATCGCCATCGTCGAGACGCACGGCCGGGTCGCGACCGCCGCGCAGGCCGAGGGGCTCGAGGTCGTGCCGCGCCGCGTGATCGACCATCGCGGCGTCGTGCTCGACGAGATGGACCTCGACGCGGTGCTCGCCCGTCGCCCCAAGCTCGCCCTCGTCGACGAGCTGGCCCACACGAACGCCCCCGGTTCACGGCATCCGAAGCGCTGGCAGGACGTCGAGGAGCTGCTCGACGCCGGCATCGACGTCATCACGACCGTCAACGTGCAGCACATCGAGTCGCTGAACGACGTCGTCGAGAAGATCACGGGCATCGTGCAGCGTGAGACGGTGCCGGATGCCGTCGTGCGCGGCGCCGATCAAATCGAGGTCGTCGACCTCGCGCCCCAGTCGCTGCGCGACCGGCTCGCGGCGGGCTCGGTGTACCCGGCGGAGCGGATCGACGCCGCCCTGTCGAACTACTTCCGCCTCGGGAACCTCACGGCGCTGCGTGAGCTCGCCCTGCTGTGGCTCGCCGACGAGGTAGACAGCGCTCTGAAGTCGTACCGCACCGAGCACGGCATCGAGGGCGCGTGGCAGGCCCGCGAGCGTGTCGTGGTCGCCCTCACCGGCGGCTCGGAGGGCGAGACGCTGCTGCGCCGCGGCGCGCGGATCGCGGCGCGCTCGGCCGGCGGCGAGCTGCTCGCCCTGCACGTCACGAGCCAGGACGGGCTCCGCTCGGAGGCGCCCGGCGCACTCGCCGCCCAGCGGGCGCTCGTCGAGTCGCTCGGCGGCTCCTACCACCAGGTCGTCGGCGACGACATCGCGCGCTCCCTCGTCGAATTCGCCCGCTCGGTGAACGCGACGCAGCTCGTCATCGGCGTGAGCCGACGCAGCCGCCTCGCCGCCGCGCTCACCGGCCCCGGGATCGGCGCGACGGTCGTCCGCGAGTCCGGCGACATCGACGTGCACATGGTCACGCACGCGGCCGCCGGCGGACGGCTGACCCTGCCGAAGCTCACCGGCGCCGCGCTGAGCCTGCGCCGCCGCATCCTGGGCTTCGTGCTGGCCCTCCTCGGCGGGCCGCTGCTGTCGCTCCTGCTCATCGCGACGAACACCGACTCGTCGATCACCGCCGACGTGCTCGCGTATCAGCTGCTCGTCGTCGTGGTCGCCCTCGTCGGCGGCATCTGGCCGGCCGTGTTCGCGGCCGTGCTCTCGGGGCTCACGCTCGACTTCCTGTTCATCGAGCCGATCTACACGATCACGATCGACCAGTTCGACCACGCGCTCGCCCTCGTGCTCTACGTCATCATCGCGATGCTCGTGAGCTTCGTCGTCGATCAGGCCGCACGGCGCGCGCGAGCGGCGCGGCGCGCGATCGCCGACTCGGAGCTGCTCGCGACGGTTGCCGGCAGCGTCCTGCGCGGCGAGAGCGCATTGCCCGCGCTCGTCAGCCGCACGCGCGAAGCGTTCGGGTTGGCCGGGGTGCGCCTGGTCGCCTCGAACGGCGACGTGCTCGCCTCCGACGGCGAACCGCTGGGGGCAGACACCGGCGGGATCGTTGCCGCCCGGCGCGGCGGCAGCGACGGCGTGCTGCGCGTGAACGTGGGCGAGGGGGCCCACGCCGCCACGCTCGAGCTGCACGGACGTGATCTGGATGCGGCGGAGCGGCGGCTGCTCGATGTCATCGTCGCCCAGCTGTCGGCGGTGCTGGAGCGCACGACGCTCGCCGAGGCGGCCCGTGAGGCGACCCAGCTCGCCGAGACCGACCAGGTGCGCTCCGCCCTCCTCTCGGCGGTGAGCCACGATCTGCGCCGGCCACTGGCCGCCGCGGTGGCCGCGCTGGGCGGCCTGCGCGCCGCCGACGGGCACCTTTCGGAGGACGACCGTCACGAGCTCCTTGCGACCGCCGATGAGAGCCTCGCGACCCTGTCGGCCCTCGTCACCGACCTCCTCGACGTGAGCCGGGTCGAAGCCGGCGTCCTCGCCGTCTCGATCCAGCAGGTCGATGTCGCGGGCGTCGTGCTCGCGGCCGTCGACGAGCTGCACCTCGGGCCCGCCGACGTCGAGCTCGCCCTCGACCCGGATCTGCCGCCGCTCGCGGCCGACCCGGTGCTGCTGCAGCGCGTCGTGGTCAACGTCCTCGCCAATGCGCAGCGTTTCGCGCCGGTGGGCACCCGCGTGCGCGTGGCGACGAGCCGGCTGGGCGGCTGGGCCGAGATCCGCATCGTCGACCACGGCCCGGGGGTCGAGCCCGATCGGCGCGACGAGATGTTCGCGCCGTTCCAGCGCCGTGGCGACACCGACAACACCACGGGCCTGGGCCTGGGCCTCGCGCTCTCACGCGGCTTCGCGGAAGGGATGGGCGGCACGCTCACGCCCGAGGGCACCCCCGGCGGCGGGCTCACGATGGTGATCGGGCTGCCGATCGCCGCCGACGCCGTGACCGACCTCGTTGGCCGAGCGGGAGGAGAGCGGTGAAGATCCTGATCGCCGACGACGATCCGCAGCTGGTGCGGGCGCTGCGCATCACGCTGACGGCCCACGGCTACGAGGTGGTCGCGGCACCCGACGGCGCCGCGGCGATCGCGCTCGCGGCGCAGACCCACCCCGACGTCGTGCTCCTCGATCTGGGCATGCCGAAGCTCGACGGCGTGCAGGTCATCGAGGCCCTCCGCGGCTGGACCGCCGCGCCGATCCTCGTCGTGTCGGGGCGCACCGGATCGGCCGACAAGGTCGAGGCGCTCGACGCGGGCGCCGACGACTATGTGACGAAGCCGTTCCAGATCGACGAGCTGCTCGCGCGGCTGCGCGCGCTCGGGCGACGCAGCGCCGCTGCATCCGCGGAGCCCGTCGTGCGCTTCGGCGACGTGACGGTCGACCTGACGTCGAAGAGCGTCGAGCGCGCGGGTGCGCGCGTGCACCTGACGCCGACGGAGTGGCGGATGCTGGAGTTCCTCGCCCGCAACCCCGGCTCGCTCGTGACGCGGCAGACCCTGCTGAAGGAGATCTGGGGCAGCGAGCAGGTCGCCGACTCGGGCTACTTGCGGTTGTACATGTCGCAGTTGCGCAAGAAGCTCGAGGCCGACCCCGCGCACCCCGCGCACCTCCTCACCGAGCAGGGCATGGGCTACCGCCTCGTGGTGTAGCCCCCCCCACCTCGCTTCTGCTCCCCCGCACCGAACCGCCTCGTGGCGGCGCGGTGGGGCGGAACGGTGGGGGGGCGGGGGCAGGAGGCCGCGCGCCCGCGGGAGGGCGCTAGGAGTTGTCGGGCGGGCCGGAGGGGCGCGTCGCGCGGCGGGCGTGCGGCACGTGCCCGGGGAGCGGGGCCGGCTGGCCGCCGCGCTGCTGGCCGGGCAGCGGGCGCGAGCGACGGCCGTAGATGAGCTCGGAGGAGTCGAGCAGCCACGGCACGAGCGTGATCGACACCCCGTGCACGAGCATGAGCTGCTGCGCGAGGCGCCGCGACCTGCGGTTGTGCAGGATCGTCTCCCACCAGTGCCCCACGATGTACTGCGGCAGGTACACGGTGACCACGGCCGAGCCGTGCTTCTCGCGATACTTCTTGATGAAGCTCACGATCGGGCTCGTGTACGCGCGGTACGGCGACTCGATGATCACGAGCGGGACGGGCACGTTGTGCTCCTCCCACTGCTTCTGCAGCCGATCGGCATCCGCCTCGTCGATCGCGACGTGCACCGCGAGCGTCTTGTCGTGCCGCGCCGCCATCGCGTAGTCGATCGCCTTGACGACGGGCTTCTGCAGCCGGTTGACCAGGACGATCGCGACGTCGCCCTCGGAGCCGAAGTGCACGGTGTCGTCCATCCGGATCTCGTGCTCGACGTCGCGGTAGTACCGGTTCACGCCGATCATCAGGGTCGCGAGGATCGGGATCGCGAGGAACACGAGGTAGGCGCCGTGCGTGAACTTCGTGATCGTGACGATCAGGAGCACGAGCACCGTGAGCGACGCGCCGGCGGAGTTGATCCACAGGCCCGAGATCGCCGAGCGGCGCTCGTAGCGGGCCGCGCTCTGGCGCCGGGCCTCCTCCGGCAGGTCGCGCATGTTGCGCAGCACGCGGCGCCAGTGCCGCACCATGCCGATCTGCCCGAGCGAGAACGACACGAACACGCCGATGATATACAGCTGGATGAGGGTCGTGAGGTTCGCCTGGTAGACGATCAGCACGCCGATGGCGACGATGCCGAGGATGATCATGCCGTTCGAGTACACCAGGCGGTCGCCGCGGGTGTTCAGCGCCTTGGGTGCGTAGCCGTCGCGCGCGAGCACCGCGCCCAGCAGCGGGAAGCCGTTGAACGCGGTGTTGGCCGCCAGCAGCAGCACCGCGGCAGTGGCGGCCTGGATGATGAAGAACGGGATGCTGCCCATCCCGAAGGTCGCGGCGGCCACCTGCGCCATGAGGCTCGGCTGCGGCTGGTTGGCGCAGTCGAAGCCGATCAGGTGGCACGGGTTCTCGGCGTAGTGGACGCCGGCGACCAGCGCGAGGACGGTCAGACCCGAGAACAGCAGGATCGCGATGCCGCCCATGAGGGTGAGCGTCGTCTGCGCGTTGCGGATCTTCGGCTTGCGGAACGCGGGGACGCCGTTGCTCACCGCTTCGACACCGGTCAGGGCGGAGCATCCGCTCGAGAACGCGCGCAGGATGAGGAGGATGACCGCGATCTGCCCGAGGTCTTCGGCCCGCACGGCGTACTGGGCGCTCGAGGCGACGGGCGCGTCGCCGAGCACCGTGCGGCCGAGGCCCACGGCGATCATGACCGCGACCGAGCCGATGAAGAGGTAGGTCGGGACGGCGAACACGGTCGACGCCTCGCGGACGCCCCGCAGGTTGACGATGACGATGAGGATGACGAACCCGACGGCGATCTCGACGCGGAAGGGATTCAACGCCGGGATCGCGGAGATGATGTTGTCCACTCCCGATGCGACCGAGACCGCCACGGTCAGCACGTAGTCCACGAGCAGTGCCGCCGCGACCACGACGCCGGGCACCTCGCCGAGGTTCGTGCGGGCCACCTCGTAGTCGCCGCCGCCCGACGGGTACGCCTTGATGAGCTGCCGGTAGCTGAGCACCACCACGACCAGCAGCACGACGACCGCAGCCGCCACCCACGGGCTGAACGACAGGAACGCGAGTCCTCCGACCAGCAGGATCATGAGCAGTTCCTGCGGCGCGTACGCGACCGACGACAGCGCGTCGGACGCGAAGATCGGCAGCGCCATCTTCTTGGGGAGGAGCTGCTCGTCGAGCTTGCCGGAGGTCAGCGGTTCGCCCAGCAGGATGCGCTTGGCGGCGGGTACTTGAACCGGCTCGACGTCTTCGGCCGGTTCACGACTGGTGTCGGTCACGGCGCGCGACACTACGCCGAAGCGAACCGGTATGCAACGTGACGCACCCGCCGTTGTATTCCCGGTACTTTTCCGGTCACCGTCGGGCGCTTGCGGGGCCCGGCGCCCGGCCGTCGCCGCGGCGCTGGCTCAGCCGAGGAACTCGCGAGCGGCGACGACGAGGTTCTCGACCCCGCGGTCGATCGTCGGCTGGATCACCGGTGCGAAGAACGGGGAGTGGTTCGTCGGGATGTCGCGCTCGACGGTGCCGGCGACCACCGCGTCGGCGAAGGTCTGCGGGTCGATGCCGCCCCAGAACCAGTACACGAGCGGCGCGCCCGACTCCCGCGCGAACCACGACACGTCCTCGCTGCCGGTGAACATGCCCGGGTCGACGACGCTGCCCGCGCCGAACGCGTTCTCGAACGCGGCGACGAGGCGGGCCGTCGCATCCGCGTCGTTGATCGTGGGCGGCAGCGTGTGGTCGGTGGAGATCGTGGGCGGCGTTTCGGCCCCGGATGCGGCGGCCTCGGCCCGCACGATGCGCTCGACCTTCTCCAGCACGCGGTCGCGCGCGGCGTCGTCGGGGTAGCGCAGGCTGAGCTCGAGCTTCGCCTCGGCGGGGATGATGTTGTTCTTCAGCCCCGCGTGGATCGAGCCGACGGTGACGACGGCGACATCGCGCGGGTCGACCTCGCGCGACACGATCGTCTGCAGACGCATGACGGTGGCGGCGGCCATGACGACCGGGTCGATCGTCGAGTGCGGGCGGGAGCCGTGCCCGCCGCGGCCGTGCAGCACGACGGTGAGTCCGTCGGACGCGGCCATCTGCGTGCCGGGGCGCACGCCGATCGTGCCGGCCGGCAGCGGCGTGAGGTGCTGGCCCAGCACGATGTCGGGCGCGGGATAGCGGTCGAGCACGCCGTCGGCGATCATCGCCTGCGCGCCGGCGCCGTACTCCTCGGCGGGCTGGAACACGGCGACGATCGTGCCCGACCACGCGTCCTTCGTCGCGTTCAGGCGCTCGAGCGCGCCGAGCATCGCGGTGATGTGCATGTCGTGGCCGCACGCGTGCATGACGGGCACGTCGGTGCCCGCCGGGTCGACGCCGCGCGCGGTGCTGGCGTAGTCGAGCCCGGTGCGCTCCTCGACGGGGAGCGCGTCGGTGTCGGCGCGCAGCCATACGACCGGTCCGTCGCCGTTGCGGATCGTCGTGACGATGCCGGTGCGGCCCACGCCCTCCTCGAACTCGAGCCCGATGGCGCTCAGCTGCTGTGCGATGACCCCGGCGGTGCGCGTCTCCTGGAAGGAGAGCTCGGGGTGACGGTGCAGGTCGCGGTACAGGGTCTCCAGGTCGATGCTCATCCCCCGAGCCTACGCGCGGCCGGTCCGCGGGCGCTTTCTGCCGAAGCTCCTGAGAAACGAACGGCGGATGCGGCGCTCAGCCCGCCGGCGGGGCCGTCGTCTCGCGCACGACGAGCTCGAACGGCAGCACCCCGGCCCGCCCGCGTCCCGCTCCGCGCTCGCCGTGTCCCACTTCTTGCGACCACGACGCCTCCGAAGCCGCAGAAAGTGGGACATCGTCGGCGGGGGCGGCGGCGGATGCGGTGGGCTCGAGAGCGCGCAGGACCTCGGCCGCCGCGCGCTCGCCCTGGCCGTGCGGGCGCTGGTCGATCGTCGTGAGGTGGAAGAACTCGCCCAGCTCGTGCCCGTCGACACCGACCACCGACAGGTCCTCGGGCACGCGCACGCCCGCGTCGCGCGCGGCGAGCACCGCGCCGATCGCCATCTCGTCGGACGCCGCGAAGATCGCCGTCGGCCGGTCGCGTTCGCGCAGCAGCTGCGTCGCCGCGCGGGCGCCGCCTTCCAGGGTGAAGTCGGCCGGCGCGAACAGCGCGGTCGTGAGCGACACCCCCGCATCCGCGAGGGTCGCCTCGAACCCCTGCCGCCGCTGCGTCGGGATGCGGAACTCCCGGTCGAACTCCGGCGCGGCGCCGATGTGCGCGATGCGGCGGTGGCCGAGGTCGAGCAGGTGGCGCGCCGCGGTGCGCCCGACCGCATCGTCGTCGACCGCGAGCGTCGCCAGCCGCGGGTTCGGGCCGCCGATCGCGATGACGGGGAGGTCGAGCTCGAGGAGGCTCCGCGTCTCGTCGTCGTCGAGCTTGAGCGACACCGCGATCATCGCGTCTACCCGCCGGCGGCGCACCGCGGTCTCGAACACCGCCCGGCGGGCCTCCGCGTCCTCCGGCACCGCGTACAGCGTGATGTCGTAGCCGCGCGGCCCGAGGCCCGCGGCGACCCCGCCGAGCACGGTGCTGAAGAACCAGCGGTCGATGTGCGGCACGACGACGCCGACGTTGCGAGTGCGGCCGGTCGCGAGGCTCGACGCCGCGGCCGACACGACGTAGCCGAGCCGATCGGCGGCGCGCAGCACGCGCTCACGGGTGGCGGCCGAGACGGTGCCGCGGCCGCTGAGGGCACGCGACACGGTCGCGGTCGACACCTGCGCGAGGCGTGCGACGTCGTCGATGCTCACCATGACGGGTGCGGCGTGGTCGTCACGGGCGGATGCGGCGGCCGCCGCTCACTCTGCGGCGATCCACACGGTCGTGTCGGCGGGCAGCAGGTCGCCCTCCAGCGGCCCGCTCGCTGCGAGCAGCGCGCCGGCGGGGAGCGCGACGGGCGCGGCGGCCGAGACGTTCGCGATCACGAGCACGTCGCCGTTGCGGAACGCCACGACCTCCTCGCCGTAGCCCTCGAGCCACTCGAGCGACCCGGCGCCGAGCGCGCGGGCGCGGCGCTCCGCGAGCAGTGTGCGATACAGCTCGAGCGTCGAGTCGGGGTCGCCGACCTGCGCGTCGCGAGCGAGCAGCGCCCACTCCGCCGGCTGCGGCAGCCACGAGGCCCCGGTGGGGCTGAAGCCGTACCCGGGTGCGGCCGCCGTCCACGGCAGCGGGACGCGGCATCCGTCGCGGCCGTAGCGCTCGCCGTTCGTGCGGAACCACGTCGGGTCCTGCCGCGCCTCGTCGGGGAGGTCGATCGCCTCGGGGAGGCCGAGCTCCTCGCCCTGGTAGATGTACGCCGAGCCGGGGAGGCCGAGCATGAGCGTCGTCGCGGCGCGGCCGCGACGCAGCCCGAGGACCGGGTCGGGCTTACCCGGGGTCTTCGGGCCGATCCCGTAGCCCTGCGGGTTGTCGGCGGTGACGGCCAGGCGTGAGGCGTGGCGCACGACGTCGTGGTTCGACAGCACCCACGTGCTGCGCGCGCCGACCGCGGAGTAGGCCCGCAGCGACTCGTCGATCACGCGGCGCAGCTTCGCCGCATCCCACTCGGTCTCGAGGTACTCGAAGTTGAACGCCTGATGCATCTCGTCGGGGCGCACCCACAGGGCGGTCTTCTCGATCGTCGGCAGCCACGCCTCGGCGCACAGGGCGCGGTCGCCGTCGTACTCGGCGAGGAGCTCGTGCCAGTCGCGGTAGATCTCGTGCACGCCGGGCTGACCCCAGTAGGGCACCGACGCCTCATCGCCGCCCATCGACCCGGCGCTCGGGTCGGCCGTGTAGTCGGGGAGGCCGTCCTGCTTGACCAGACCGTGCGCGACGTCGACGCGGAAGCCGTCGACCCCGCGGTCGAGCCAGAAGCGCAGCACGCGACGGAACTCGGCGCGCACCTCCTCGTTCGACCAGTCGAAGTCGGGCTGCGACGCGTCGAACAGGTGCAGGTACCACTGGCCGGGCGTGCCGTCGGGCTCGGTCACGCGGGTCCACGCCGGGCCGCCGAAGACCGATTCCCAGTTGTTGGGCGGCAGCTCGCCGCTCGCGCCGCGGCCGTCGCGGAACATGTACCGGGCGCGCTCGGGGCTGCCGGGCGCCGCGCGCAGCGCCTCCTGGAACCATACGTGCTGGTCGGAGGAGTGGTTGGGCACGAGGTCGACGATGATCCGGATGCCGCGGGCGTGCGCGCCGGCGAGCATCGCGTCGAAGTCGGCGAGCGTGCCGAAGAGCGGGTCGACGTCGCAGTAGTCGGCGACGTCGTAGCCGGCGTCCTTCTGCGGCGAGCGCTGGAACGGGCTCAGCCACAGCGCGTCGACGCCGAGCTGCTGCAGGTCGTCGAGGTGCGCGGTGACGCCGGCGAGGTCGCCCATGCCGTCGCCGTCGCTGTCGGCGAACGAGCGCGGGTAGATCTGGTAGATGACGGCTGTGCGCCACCATTCGGAGCCGCGGCCCGCGGATGCGTCGACGCGGGCGTCCTCCTGCGTGAGAGTCATGGTGCCCACGATAGTGCAAGCGCTTGCACTCGCGGGCATCCGTTCGCGCACCGGTCGTTCCGGAGGAGATCGAGGTTCGGGAGGGCCGATGCGCCGCATCCACCCTCCCGAGGCCGGATCTCCTCCCGAGCCCACCGCGCCTCGCGGGTATCGTGGGCGGGTGCCCGACACCGCAGACCTCGACCGCGCCCTCGCGCTGATCGGCAGCATCCCCGACTACCCCGAGCCGGGTGTCATGTTCCGCGACATCACACCGCTGCTGGCGGATGCAGCGGCGCTGCGCACGACGATCGACGCGATGCTCGCGCCCTTCGCAGGGCAGTTCGACGTCGTGGCGGGCATCGAGGCCCGCGGCTTCCTCCTCGCGGGCGCCGCGGCGACGGCCGCGGGCGTCGGGCTCGTGCCGATCCGCAAGGCCGGGAAGCTCCCGCGGCCCGCCGCATCTGTGTCGTACGCCCTGGAGTACGGCACCGCGGCGATCGAGATGCACGACGACATGCCTGCCGGCACGCGCGTGCTGCTGCTGGACGACGTGCTCGCCACGGGCGGAACGCTCGCGGCCGGGCGCGAGCTCGTCGACCGCCTCGGCGGTCACGTGGTCGGCACCGCCGCGCTCCTGGAGATCGAGGCCCTCGGCGGCCGAGCGCTCCTCGGCGACGAGCCGCTGCACACGCTCTTCGTCGTCTGACGCCGCGCCGCCGCATCCGTCGTCCGTCGTCCGCCGGCCTGCACGAATTCAGGCTGAGCGCGGCCGACATCCGCGACACGCCGGCGCGCGGGCGCCGAGGCCGCCGCCGTGCCTGAGTACGTGCGGATCCGCGTCGGCACGCACGCGCGCCGCCGCATCCGTCATCCGTCGTCCGCCGGCCTGCACGAATTCAGGCTGAGCGGGGCCGACATCCGCGACACGCCGGTGCGCGGGCGCCGAGGCCGCCGCCGTGCCTGAGTACGTGCGGATCAGCGTCGGGCACGCACCCGTGCCGACCGCGTGCCCGCCCCGCGCGGGCGAGGACCCCCGGCGGGCGGCCTAGGTGAGGACGCCGCCGAATTCCACGGGGCTGCCCGCGATGTTGCCGAGGATGCCGCGGATGATGCCGCTGCCGTCCTCGCGGCGCAGGTCGTCGTACCACGCGGCCGTGACGGCCGGGTCGAACGCGTGCGTCTCCCACGCGCGCTTGCGCGCCCGCAGCACGAGGTCGGCCGCGCGCGGCGACCGCGCGTGCTGGTAGCGGCGCAGCGCGTCCTCGACGCCGAGCGTCGCGGTGGCGAACACGATCCCCAGCACGAAGCTGTCCTCGAGCGCCGAGCACGCGCCCTGCCCGATGTCGGGCGCCGTGTTGTGCGCGGCATCCCCGAGGATCGCGACGCGCCCGCGCACCCACGTATGGAACGGGTCGATGTCCCAGATCTCCACGCGGTTCAGCGACACCGTGGGGTCGATCGCGTCGAACAGCGCCCGCACGCCGGGCGCGCCCCACGACCCGAACGCCACCTCGAGGGGCCGGATGCCGTCGGCGTCGCGGTCGTACGGCAGGCCCGAGGGCTGCGGCACGTCGACGAAGAAGTAGAACCGGTCGCCCGCCACCGGCATGACGGCGCAGCGCTTTCCGTCGGCGACGTACGTCGTCCACTGGCCGAGCGGCCCGATCCGCGGATCGGCCGCGACGAGCCCGTTGTAGTTCGTGTAGCCGGAGTAGGTGCGCTCGGGCTGCGCCGCCGCATCCGCCGTCACGTAGTCGCGCGTGATCGAGCGCGCGCCGTCGGCCCCGAGCAGCAGATCGGCGGTGTCGCTCGTGCCGTCGGCGAACTGCGCGGTGACGGTCGTGCCGTCGTCCTCGATGCCCACGAGCTGCTTGCCGAGGCGGATGCGGTCGAGCCCCACCCGCTCCATCATGAGCGCCTGCAGCTCGGCGCGCGCGACGGGATAGGGGCGCTGGCCGGTGCGCTCGGTGACGGGGGCGAGGCTGAAGCGGCACATCTCCTCGCCGGTGAGGCCGTCGTAGTAGGCCATGTCGTCCATGCGGCCGCCGAGGGCGGCGACCTCGTCGCCGAGGCCCAGCCAGTTGAGCACCTTGACGCCGTTGGACCACAGCGACAGCGCGGCGCCGACCGGGCGGTTCTCCCGCATCCGGTCGTACACCACCACCTCGTGCCCGAGGCGCAGCAGCGCGATCGCCGCGCTCGTGCCGCCGATGCCGGCGCCGATGATGATGACCTTCATGAGCCGCGGTAGGTCGTGTAGGCGAACGGGCTCAGCAGCAGCGGCACGTGCAGGTGCGGCTCGTCGCCGACCGCGAACGCGACCGTCACGCGCGGATGGAACGACGTGACCGCCTGCGCGGCGAAGTACGCGCCGGTGTCGAAGGTCAGCGCGTACTCGCCGGGCTCGAGCCGGTCGGGACCGAGGGCGAGCCGGCCGTCGGCGTCGGTCTCGCCGGTCGCGACGATGCCGTCGGGACCGGTCAGCACGACCGCCACACCGCGCGCGGGCTGACCGGATGCGGCGTCGAGGACGTGTGTGGTGAGGTGGGTCATTCGCGATCCTCCGGAGGGACGGTGTCGTCGACGATGGTGTCGCCCAGGCGCAGCATCGCGATCTCGGCGAGCTGCGCGGTCGCCTCGCGCACCTCGGTGTCGGGGTCGTTCTCCAGGCGCCGGTGCAGCTCGGCGAGCATCTCGGCAGGCGCCCGGCCGGCCGCGCGGATGAGGAACACGCGGCCGAAGCGCTCCTCGTAGGCGGCGTTGCCGGCGGCCATCGCGGCCGTGACGTCGTCGCCCGCGGTCGCCATCGACGCCTGCTCGCGGCGGGATGCGGCGGCCTCCGCGTCCGCGCCCGTCACGCGCGCGCCGATCCGCGGGTGGTGGGCGAGGGCCTGCTCGAGCTCGGCGGGCGTCCACTGCGCCGCGAGGGCGCCGGCGTAGGCCGTGAGCGCGTCGACCGAGGCGTACGGACGTCCGGCGGCCACCGCATCCGCCCACGCCGGGACGTTCGCCCACACGCGCGCCGTCGCGGCCGCTTCGACCGCGGGCGCGGCGTTGAAATCGGCGAGCAGCATGCCGGTCACGCTAGCCCGGCCGCGTTTCCCGGATGTTGCCGTGGGTAACATCCGGGAAACGCACGGCCCGTACGGTGACGGCATGAGCAGTTCGCAGCCGGCGTCGATCGCGGCGCGCCGCGCGTGGGTCGATGGCGCGTTCGGCCCGGCGACCGTGCGCATCGAGGACGGCCGCATCGCGGCGGTCGACGCGTTCGATCCCGGCGCCGACGTGGTCCTGCCCGACGCCCACGTGCTGCTGCCCGGCCTGGTCGACTCGCACGTGCACCTCGACGAGCCCGGCCGCACCGAGTGGGAGGGGTTCGCCACCGGCACGGCCGCGGCCGCGGCGGGCGGCGTGACCACCGTGCTGGACATGCCGCTGAACAGCCTGCCGGTGACCACCACCCCCGACGCGCTCGCCGTCAAGCGCGCCGCCGCCGCCGGCAAGCTCGCCGTCGACGTCGGCTACTGGGGCGGCGCGGTGCCGGAGAACCTCGGGTCGCTCGGCGCGCTCGACGCGGCCGGCGTCGTGGGCTTCAAGTGCTTCCTGTCGCCGTCGGGCATCCCCGAGTTCGGCCACCTCGACGCCGCGCAGCTCGAGGCCGCACTCGCGGAGATCGCCGCGCTCGGCGGCATCCTGATCGTCCACGCCGAAGACCCCGCCCATCTGCACGGCGACGGCGCGCTCGGCGAGCACTACGCCGCGTTCCTCGCGTCGCGCCCGCCGCAGAGCGAGCGCGAGGCGATCCGCGCGGTGATCGACGCGTCCCGGCGCACGCGCGCCCGCGCCCACATCGTGCACGTGTCGGATGCCTCGTCGCTCGAGGACGTCCGCGCCGCGAAGGCCGAGGGCGTGCCGCTCACGATCGAGACGTGCCCGCACTACCTGACGCTCACCGCCGAGCAGGTGCCGGACGGCGACGGGTGGTTCAAGTGCTGCCCGCCGATCCGCGATGCCGCGAACCAGGACCTGCTGTGGCAGGGCGTGCTCGACGGCACGGTCGACGCGATCGTGAGCGACCATTCCCCGGCCACCGCCGAGCTCAAGGGCGCGAGCGACTTCGGCGAGGCGTGGGGCGGCATCGCGGGGCTGCAGACGGGCTTCGCCGCCGTGTGGACCGAGGCCCGCCGTCGCGGCGTGCCGCTCGAGCGGCTGCTGCCGCTGTTCACGACCGGACCGGCCCGCATCGGCGGACTCGGCGGCGGCGGGCGCCTCGCGGCGGGCGAGCCCGCGCACGTCGTCGCGTTCGACCCGGATGCGGCGTGGATCGTCGACGTCCGCGCGCTGCAGTACCGCAACAAGGTCTCGCCGTGGAACGGCCGTACCCTCCGCGGGCTCGTGCGGACCACGTGGGTGCACGGCGCGGTCGCGTGGGATGGCGAGCGCGTCGTCGCCCGCGTGGGCCGGGAGCTCCTCGCCGACACGGAGGTGCTGCGGTGAGCGCGATCCTCCAGCCGGGCGTCGGCGACATCCCCGGCGACCACTACCTGCCCGCGACACCCGACACCGTGCTGTGGGGGCGCTCGCCGTGCGAGGCGGATGCGGCGGTCCTCCGCGTCGCGGCGGGGGAGACCGTCACGATCGACACCGTGAGCCACGAGGGCCTCCTCCCCGACCAGGGGAGCGACCCGGCGGCGTTCTTCGCCGGCCACGGGGTCGCCGCAAGCGCCGTGCTCGACGACGCGCGCGAGATCGCGGCGCGCGTGCCGCGGGACGCCGCATCCGACGGTCCGCACGTGCTGACCGGCCCGATGCACGTCGAGGGCGCGCAGCCGGGCGACCTGCTGCGGATCACCGTCGAGCGCCTCGTGCCCCGCGTGCCGTACGGCGTGATCTCCAACCGTCACGGCAAAGGCGCGCTGTCGGGCGAGCTGCCGCGCGGCGAAGGCAACGTGAGCGTCTTCGCCGCGGTCGAGGAACGCGACGGCGCGCTGTACGGCACGCTGCCGGCCGTCGAGGGCGGAGCGCACACGGTGGCCTTCCCGCTCGCGCCGTTCCTCGGCACGATGGGGGTGGCGGTCGCCGGATCCGAGCGCCCGCACTCGGTGCCGCCCGGCGCCCACGGCGGCAACATCGACATCAACCTCCTCGTCGAGGGCGCCGTGCTGTACCTGCCGGTGCAGGTCGAGGGCGCGCTCGCGTACGTCGGCGACCCGCACTTCGCCCAGGGCGACGGCGAGGTCGCGCTCACGGCGCTCGAGGCGTCGCTGCGCGCGACGCTGCGGTTCGACGTGGTGCCGCGCGCCCAGGCGCTCGCCGAGTTCGGCGAGGTCGGCGGTCCGCTCGCCCGGGCCGGCGGGTACCTCGTGCCCACGGGCCTCGATCCCGACCTCGACGAGGCGATGCGCAACTGCGTGCGTGCGGCGCTGTCGCTCCTGCAGGCGCGCTACGGCATGGCCGAGCACCTCGCGTACGCGTACCTGTCGGCCGCGACCGACTTCGACATCTCGCAGGTCGTCGACATCGTGTGCGGCGTGCACGCCCGCATCCGCGAGGCCGACTTCGAGGGGATCGAGCCGTGAGCGATGTAACGGGCGTGATCCCGGATGCGGCGCTGCGGGCCGCGTTCGAGGCCTACGAGGCGGCCGTGATCGCGAACGACCTCGACGCGCTCGACGCGTTCTTCGCGCCCGGCGCCGACACGCTCCGCGGCGACGCGGCGGGCCTCCTCGTCGGGCACGACGCGATCTCGGCGTTCCGCGCGACGCGCGGCGGCGTGTCGCCGCGCGTCATCGAGAGCGTGCAGCACCGCGAGCTCGCCCCGGGCACGGCGCTGATCGTGTCGGTCTCGCGCTTCCTCGCCGGCGGCCGCGGCCTCCAGACGCAGGTGTGGCAGCGCGGGGACGACGCCGCGTGGCGCATCACCGCCGCGCACGTGACGCCGCGTCCGCAGGCCCTCGACCGCACGGTGTGGCGGAGCGTGGGCGACCCGTTCTTCCAGGGGGCGTGGGACGGCCCCCTGGCGGGCCTCACAGTCGCCGTGAAGGACCTCTTCGCGATCAAGGGCTTCCGCATCGGCGCCGGCAACCCCGCCTACCTCGAGGGTGCGCGTCCCGAGACGACGACCGCCCCGGCTGTCGCCGACCTGCTGCGCGCGGGCGCGTCGCTGCGCGGCATCGCGCGCACCGACGAGTTCGCGTACTCGCTCGCGGGCGACAACGCGCACTACGGCACGCCCCCGAACGGCGCCCTCCCGGGAGCGCTGCCCGGCGGCTCGTCGAGCGGTCCCGCCACGGCGGTCGCGACCGCGCAGGCGGAGATCGGGCTCGCCACCGACACAGCGGGGTCGATCCGGGTGCCCGCCTCGTACCAGGGCCTGTGGGGTCTCCGCACGACGCACGGACTCGTGCCGCGTCAGGGCCTGGTGCCCCTCGCCCAGTCGTTCGACACGGTCGGCTGGCTCACGCGCGACGGCGACACGCTCCAGCGCGTGGCCGACTGGTGCCTGAGCTACGACGGCTCGGCGACGACCGAGAACGTCTATGGCGCCTCGGGTGACGACCTGCCGTGGCGCTTCGCGGTGCCCGACGAGATCCTCGGATGCCTCGACCCCGGCACACGCGCCGCGTTCGACGCGTTCACGACCGATCTCGACGCGCCGATCGGGCACGTGTCGATCGGCGACCTCGACGCGTACGTCGACGCGTTCCGGACCGTGCAGGGCGCCGAGGCGTGGCGCAACAACGGCGACTGGGTGCGCGAGCATCCGGGCGCCCTCGGGGCGGCCGTCGCCGAGCGGTTCCGCGCCGCCGCCGGCGTCACCGCGGCGCAGGAGGCCGCCGCGCGCCGCGCGATCCTCGAGCTGCGGGCGCGCCTGACCGCCGCGGTCGACGACGCCGTGCTGCTCTTCCCCGCCGTGCCGGGCGCCGCGCCGCTGCGCACGGCGCCGGCGTCGGCGATCGACGCCACCCGGACCGCGACGCTGCGCATGACCGCCCCCGCCGCGATCGCGGCCCTCCCCTCCCTGTCCGTGCCGCTGCTGACCGTAGCCTCGCCCGCCGGGCCCGCGCCCGTCGGGCTGTGCCTCGTCGCCGCATCCGGCACGGACATCGCCCTTGTGCGCCTCGGCCGACGCCTGGCGCAGCTCTCGCAGGAGAACGCATGACCGTCCCCGGACAGATCGACCCGCCGCCGCGACTGCTCATGGGGCCCGGCCCCATCTCGGCGTACCCGAGCGTGCTGCGCGCGATGTCGGCGCCGCTCGTCGGCCAGTACGACCCCTTCATGACCGCGACGATGTCGGAGACGCAGGAGCTCTACCGGCAGGTGTGGGGCACGCGCAACGACGCGACCCTCCTCGTCGACGGCACGTCGCGCGCGGGCATCGAGGCGGCGCTCGTCTCGCTCATCCGCCCCGGCGACCGCGTGCTCGTGCCCGTCTTCGGCCGGTTCGGGCACCTGCTCGCCGAGATCGCCGAGCGCGCGCTCGCCGAGGTGCACACGATCGAGGTCGAGTGGGGGCAGGTGTTCCCGGTGTCGGTCGTACGCGCGGCGATCGAGCGCGTGAAGCCGCACGTCGTGGCGCTCGTGCAGGGCGACACGTCCACCACGATGCTCCAGCCGTTGGACGAGATCGGCGAGATCTGCCGCGCGCACGGCGCGCTCTTCTACACCGACGCCACCGCGAGCCTGGGCGGCAACCCGTTCGAGATGGACGCGTGGGGACTGGATGCGGCGACCGCCGGCCTGCAGAAGTGCCTCGGCGGGCCGTCGGGCTCCGCGCCGCTCAGCCTCTCCGAGCGCGCCGTCGAGGTCGTGCGCTCGCGGGCGCGCATCGAGGCCGGCATCCGCGAGGACGGCGACCCGGATGCGGCGGACTTCATCCGCTCGAACTACTTCGACCTCGGCATGATCCTCGACTACTGGGGCCCGCGGCGCCTGAACCACCACACCGAGGCGACCTCGATGCTCTACGGCGCCCGCGAGTGCGCGCGACTGCTCCTCGAGGAGGGGCGCGACGCGGTCATCGCGCGCCACCGGCTGCACGGCGACGCGATGCTCGCGGGCGTGCGCGGACTCGGTCTCACCGTCTTCGGCGACGTCGCGCACAAGATGACGAACGTCGTGGCCGTCGAGATCCCCGCGGCCGTGCCCGGCGACGCCGCGCGCACGGCGATGCTCGAGCGCTTCGGCATCGAGATCGGCACGTCGTTCGGGCCGCTGCACGGCCGCGTGTGGCGCATCGGCACGATGGGCTACAACGCCCGCGCCGATGCGGTGCTCCAGACGCTCGCAGCGCTCGAGCAGGTGCTGCGCCGGTTCGGCGCATCCGTGCCCGTCGGCGGCGGCGTCGACGCGGCCGAAGACGTCTACGCGGCGGCGACCCGGGCCGCGTCGCAGCCAGCAGAGGACGCGACGGCCGGATGACCGCCGCCACGCGCCTGCACGTCGCGCCCGACCGCATCGCGGCCGCGGCGCGACGCGTCATGGCGCGCTGCGACGAGCTCGCGCGCGTGAGCGCGGCCGACGACGCGATCGAGCGCGTGTACCTCTCGCCCGAGCACGCGCGCGTGAACCGCCTCGCCGCGGAGTGGATGCGCGAGGCCGGCATGGCGACGCGCCAGGACGCAGCCGGCAACCAGATCGGGCGCCTGGACCCTTCGACGAGCTCAGGGTCCGCGGCGGCCGACGCCCCCGCGCTCGTGCTCGGGTCGCACCTCGACACCGTGCCCGACGCGGGCCGCTTCGACGGGATCGTCGGGGTGCTCATGGCGATCGAGGTCGTGCGCCTCCTCGCCGAGACGCCCGACGGCGGTCGTGCGCGTTCGCCCTTCCCGTTCGCGCTGGAGACGATCGCCTTCTGGGACGAGGAGGGCACCCGATTCGGGCGGGCCCTCCTGGGCTCCTCCGCGGTCGCGGGGCGCTGGGAGGCGGCGTGGTGGGGCCTCGCGGACGCCGACGGCGTGACCCTGCGGCAGGCGTTCCTCGAGTTCGGCCTGGACCCGGGCCGCATCGGCGAGGCCGCGCGCCGGCCCGACGAACTCGTCGGGTACCTCGAGGCGCACATCGAGCAGGGTCCCGAGCTGCACCGGCGCGGGCAGGCGCTCGCCGCGGTGTCGTCGATCGCGAGCGCGCGGCGGTTCCAGCTCGTCGTGGAGGGCGAGGCCCGTCACGCCGGCGGCACCCCGTACGACATGCGCCGCGACGCCCTCCTCGGCGCGAGCGAGGCCGCGCTCGCCGTCGAGCGGATCTGCCGCGCCGAGCACCACATCATCGGCACCGTCGGGCAGCTCGAGGCCTACCCGGGCGCCGTCAACGTCGTGCCCGGCGAGGCGCGGTTCTCGCTCGACCTGCGCGGCGAGTTCGACGACGCCCGCGATCGGGTGTGGGACGCGCTGTCGCTCGAGCTCGACGAGATCATGGGTCGCCGGGGCCTGCGGTGGCGCGCGCGGGAGACGCACGCCGCGCCCGCGGTGTTCTGCGCGCCGCTCCTGCAGGATGTCGTGCGCGCGGGGATCGCGTCCGTCGGCGCCCTCGAACCCACCCCGACCCTGTTCAGCCGCGCCGGCCACGACGCGATGTCGATCGGGGCGATCACCGACGTCGGGATGCTGTTCCTCCGCAACCCCGACGGCATCAGCCACCACCCCGACGAGGCGGTGTCGGCGGCCGACGTGGGTGCCGGCATCCGCGCGCTCGCCGAGGCCGTGCTCCACCTGGCCGCCGAACCCCGGCCCTGACGACGCCCCGCCCGACCCCGCCTACCCGAGGAGCCCCATGTCCCTGCTCGTCATCAACGCGCGCCTGATCACGGTCCCGGCCGGCACCGACGACCCCGGCTACATCGAGCGCGGCTGGATGCTCGTCGAAGACGGGCGCATCGCCGCGATCGGCGCGGGCGATCCGGATGCGTCGGCGGACGACACGCTCGACGTCGGCGGCGCGTTCGTCGCGCCCGGGTTCGTCTCGTCGCACTCGCACCTGTTCACGTCGGGCCTGCGCGGGCTCGGCGTGAGCGAGACGCTCTACGGCTGGTGCGACTCGATGCTCGGCACGACCGCGCACTTCAGGCCCGAGGACATGTACTGGTCGACGCTGCACGGGGCGCTCGACTTCCTCGGCAACGGCGTGACGACCGCGTACAACTTCACCGACCCGCAGCAGGCGTGGGAGCCGATGATCGCCGGGAGCCGGGCGGGCCGGGCGCCGCTGCGCGAGCTGGCGTACCACACGCGTCAGGCGGACGCGTGCCGGGACGCCGGCATCCGGTTCGTCGACGCGATCGCGATGGATGTCACCGCGGGCACCGACGACGAGATCTTCGAGCGCTTCGGCGCCGCCGTCGCCCACACGCGCAGCCTCGACGCCGATCTGGCGCTCGGCGCGTCGATCATGGGCCAGGTGCAGTGGTCGCCGCGACCGGAGGCGGCCGAGATGGAGGTCGCCGCGATGCGCCGGTTCGGCGTGACGAACCAGGCGCATTTCCTGGAGTCGCCCGAGCAGATCGCCGAGCAGCGCGCGAAGTTCGCGCTCTACCGGGATGCAGGGGCGCTGGGCCCGGGCATGATGTTCGGCCACTTCATCCAGACCACGCCCGAGATCATCGAGGAGACGGTCGCGGGCGGGGCGGCGATGTCGTGGCAGCCGGCGTCGAACGGGCGGCTCGCCTCCGGCGTCGCGCTCGTGCCCGAGATGCTCGCGATGGGCATGAAGGTCGGCATCGGCCTCGACGACCAGGCGTGCACCGATGTGTCGGACCCGTGGCAGAACATGCGCATGGGCATCGCGATGCAGCGGGCGCGTACGAAGGATCCGCTGTCGATGATGCCCGAGCTCGTGCTGCGCCTGCACACGCTCGGCGGCGCGGAGATCCTCGGCGTCGACGACCGCGTCGGCAGCCTCGAGGTCGGCAAGTTCGCCGACTTCGTCGTGGTCGACCCGCGCCGCCCCGACGTGGGGCCGCTGTGGCACCCGGTGCGCTCGTACGTGCTGTCGATGACGCCGCGGAACCTGAAGGGCGTCTACGTCGGCGGCCGGCTCGTGCACGACGGCGCCGCGTCGACGAACCCGCTCGCCGCCGAGGCATCCGCCCGCGTCCACGAAGACCTGCCCGCGCTCGCCGCGCGCATCGGCCACCCCCGCTGACCTCGGCCGCGCTCTCGCGCTCTCGCCCGCCCTCGGCTGCCGCCGTGGGCGGGCGTAGGGTCGGCGCATGGTGGAGGTGCCGCGCGCGTTCCGCGACATGCCGCGATGGTGGACGGATGCGGCGGGCCGTGCCTGGGTCGATGAGCTGCCGCAGCTCGTCGCCGCCCAGTGCGCGCGCTGGCGGCTCGAGTCGGACGGCGCGGCGATGCACGGCTCGAACGCGCTCGTGGTGCCTGTGCGCCGCGGCGGGCAGCGGTTCGCGCTGCGCCTCGCCCCGCCGGGCGACGACGTCGAGGCCGTCGCGGAGGCGCTGCGCGTGTGGCGCGGCCACGGCGTCGTCGACCTGATCGACGTCGACCTCGCAACCCGCGCGCTGCTGCTCGATCGCCTCGATCGCCTCGACCGCCGCCGCAGCCTCGCCGCCCTGCCGCCGGTCGACGCCGTGGCCGAGCTCGCGGAGATCGCGCGGCGCCTCGCCGTGCCGGTGCCGACCTCGGTGCGCACGACGGCGGCGATCGCGAGTGAGGAGGCGGAGCGGTTCCGGCGCGAGCGCGCCACGGGGGCGGGGCGCTCGCCGCACCTCGACGCCGCGATCGCGTGCGCGCAGGATCTCGCGTCCGGCGGCGACGGGCCGCTCGGGGTGAACGGCGATCTGCACGCCGATCAGGTGCTCGCCGGCCCGGCCGGCTGGACCGTCGTCGACCCGGTTCTCCTGCGCGGCGACCTCGAGTACGACCTCGGCCGCGTGCTGTGGACGCGCGGCGACGAGGCATCCGACGACGACACCGTCACGCGGCTGTTCGACGTGTTCGTCGAGCGCGCGGGGGTGCCGCGCGAGCGCGCCCGTCGCTGGGTGGTGACGCGCAGCATGTCGTACCTGCTGTGGGGCCTCGACCACGGCCTCACCGAAGACCCCGTCCGCTGCCGCCGTCTCCTCGACGTCTTCGCCTGACCGCTCGTACTCCCGTCCGCGCCGCGCCTACTCCCGTCCGCGCCGCGCGTACTCCCGTGGGCGCCGAGCGCGGGCGAATCGGCCGGATGCAGTACTTTCCCCCCGAGAACGTGGTGCATTCGACCGATTCGCCCTCTGCCGGCGCGGGTGAGGCCCGGGAGGCCGGCCGAGCGCGGTGGGCGCGGATGCATCGAAAGGTGTAACGGCGGCGAAACATCCCGGCCAGTGTTCGTGAAATCTACATCTCGTAGCGTCGAGCCCACGCGAGGGCATCGAGTGTCTGGGTGCCCGCGCCTCACCCGACCGGCACCACAGCCTTCTGGAGACACAGCACATGACCTTCCTTTCCTCTCGGCGCGCCCAGCGCGCCGTCGCGGCCCTCGCCGGGGTCGCCCTCTCGGCCTTCGCCCTCAGCGCCTGCGCGAGCGGCGCAGCCTCCTCGGGCGGCGGCGACGCCTCCGCCGACAGCGAGGGCTTCGGCGAGCTCAACCTGCAGCTCAGCTGGATCCTCAACGAGGAGTTCGCCGGCGAGTACTTCGCCGACACCCAGGGCTACTTCGAAGAGGCCGGCTTCTCGGGCGTGAACCTCGTCCCCGGCCCCTCCACGGGTGTCGCCGAGCTCCTCTCCGGCAGTGCGGATGCAGCGCTCAGCGACGCCGTGTCGGTCGGCTCCGCCGTCGCGTCCGAGGGTGCGCCGGTCAAGATCATCGGCACGACCTTCCAGCGCAACCCCTTCACGATCCTCTCGCTCAAGGACGGCGGCGACATCGCCACGGTCGACGACCTCAAGGGCAAGAAGATCGGCATCCAGGACTCGAACACGTCGCTGTTCAACGCGTTCCTCAAGGCCAACGACATCGACCCGAGCGAGCTGACGATCGTGCCGGTGCAGTACGACCCGGCGCCGCTGGTCAACGGCGAGGTCGACGGCTTCATGGCCTACCTGACCAACGAGGCCATCACGGTCGCGTCGCAGGGCCTGGAGACGAGCAACCTGCCGTTCGCCGACAACGGCCTGCCGTTCGTGGCGGAGACCTTCACGGCGACCGACGACTCGATCGCGAACGACCGCGAGAAGCTCAAGGCGTTCCTCGCCGCTGAGATCCGCGGCTGGACCGACGCGCTGAAGGACCCGGAGGAGGGCTCGCGGCTGGCCGTCGAGGTCTACGGCAAGGACCTCGACCTGAACCCGGAGAACTCCCTCGCCGGCGCCAAGGCGCAGAACGAGCTCGTGGTCTCGGACGAGACGAAGGAGAACGGCCTGTTCACGATCAGCGACGACCTGCAGGAGGCGACGCTCAAGAGCCTCGCCGACGCGGGCATCACGCTCGAGAAGGATCAGCTGTTCGACCTCAGCCTCCTCACGGAGGTCTACGACGAGAACCCCGACCTGAAGAACTACGCGGGCTGACACTCCGCGGGAAGAAGCCATCGTGACCGATACGGCTCTCCAGACCGGTGCCCAGGCGGACAGCCTGGGCACCGGCCTCCAGATCACCGGCCTGAACAAGGTCTTCAGCGTCGGCCGCACGTCGGTCGTCGCGCTGCAGGACGCCAACCTCCACACCGACCAGGGCACGTTCCTGGCGCTGCTGGGGCCCTCCGGATGCGGCAAGTCGACGATCCTGCGGATCCTCGCCGGCCTGGAAGACCCGACGAGCGGGACGACGCGGGTCGACGGCAAGAGCCCGAAGGAGCTGCGCCGCGGCAACGAGCTGGGGATCGCCTTCCAGGACTCGGCCCTGCTGCCGTGGCGCAGCGTCCAGTCGAACATCCAGCTGCCGTTCGAGGTGGCGGGCAAGCCCGTCGACAAGGCGTACGTCGCCGAGATGATCGAGCTCGTCGGCCTGAAGGGGTTCGAGAAGGCCAAGCCTGCGCAGCTGTCGGGCGGCATGCGCCAGCGCGTGTCGATCGCGCGCTCGCTCATCATGAAGCCGTCGGTGCTGCTGTTCGACGAGCCGTTCGGCGCGCTCGACGACATGACGCGGCAGAAGCTCAACCTGGAGCTGCTGCGCATCTGGACCGAGAAGCCCGCCACGACCCTGCTCGTGACGCACGGCATCTCGGAGGCGATCTTCCTCTCCGACCAGGTCGCGGTCATGAGCCCGCGCCCCGGGCGCATCAAGGAGGTCATGACGATCGACCTGCCGCGCCCGCGCACGCCGGAGATGATGCGCACGCCCGAGTTCCACGCGTACGTCGACCAGGCCTCCGAGCTGCTCTTCGGCGCGGGAGGCGCCGCCGCCGATGACCACTGAGACGGCGCCGCCGTCGGTGCAGCCGCCCGTGGGCGGCGGCCGCGCGATCCAGTGGGAGGACATCCGCCTGCCCGCGTGGGTCACGGGCCTCATCGGCGGCCTCGGCATCATCGCGCTGTGGTGGATCCTCGCCGCGACCGTGTTCTCGAACGTCGGCCCCGGCGGGGTGCAGGCGATCCCGACGCCGCTGCAGGTGGTCGTCGAGTTCGCGAACACGGGCTGGGACTTCTACGCGCGCAACTTCGGCGTGACCCTCGCCGAGGCCGGCATCGGCTACGTGTGGGGCAACGGCCTCGCGCTCGTGCTCTCGGCGCTCGTGCTGATCGTGCCGCGCCTGGAGGGCGTCGTCATGCAGATCGCGATCATCACGTACTGCATCCCGATCGTCGCCCTCGGGCTCCTCCTCATCGTCATCGTGACGCCCCCGCAGCCCGGGCAGCCGTCCACCGCGGCGGTGTTCCTCGCCGCGCTCAGCTGCTTCTTCACGACGGTCGTCGGGGCACTCCTCGGGCTCAAGGCCGCCGACAAGGCGAGCCTCGACCTCATCACCGTCTACGGGGGCACGCGGCTCACGCAGCTGCGCAAGGTGCGGCTCATCGCGGCGCTGCCCGCGATCCTCAACGCCCTGCAGATCGCCGTGCCCGCCGCGTTCCTCGGCGCCGTGCTCGGCGAGTTCTTCGGCAAGATCACCGTCGGGGTGGGCCCCGCGATGATCGCCGCGCAGCAGGCCCTGAACGCCCCGCGCGTATGGGACATCGCGCTCGTCTCGGGCGCGGTCGCCCTCGCCGGCTACGGCCTGCTCGGTCTCCTCACGCGCGCCGTCGCCCCCTGGTCGAAGGGAACCAGCCGATGACCGAAGCGACCCTCGCCTCCCTCGGCAGTGCGAAGTCGGCCGAGCAGCTCTCGGCCTCGGGCCGCGGCGAGCCGACGGCTCCGCCGACCCCGGATGCGCCGCGCTCCGACCTCTCCGCCGACATCCGCCGCGAGGCCCGCCGGGCGACGCTGCGCGCGCTCGGGCGGAGCCTGCTGACCTTCGTCCTCACGATCGTCGCGGTGGTCGTCATCTGGGTCGGTGTGCTCGTGGTGTTCCGCATCCCCACGTACGTCGGCAAGGGCCCGATCGACGTGTGGAACTTCCTCTTCGCGGTTCCCGTCGCCGAGGCGAACCGCGCGCAGCTGTTCGGTCAGCTCGGAGTGACGCTCGGGCACTCGGTCGTCGGCTTCGCGGCGGGTCTCGTCGTCGCGCTCGTCGTGGCGACGGCCTTCCAGCTCAACAAGGGCATCGAGCACGCGCTCATGCCGCTCGCGATGCTCCTGCGCTCGGTGCCCCTGGTCGCGATGGCGCCCGTCATCATCCTGATCTTCGGGCGCGACTTCGCCTCGGTTGCCGTGATCGGCGGCATCGTCGTGCTCTTCCCCGCTCTCGTGAACATCGTCTTCGGCCTGAAGTCGGCCTCGCCGCAGATGAACGACCTCGTGAGCGTGTACGGCGGCGGCGCCTGGACGCGGCTGCGCAAGGTCGCCCTGCCGAGCTCGCTGCCGGAGTTCTTCGCGGCCGTGCGCATCTCGGTACCCGGCGCCATCACCGGCGCGCTGCTGGCCGAGTGGCTCGCGGTCGGCGGCGGCATCGGCGGCGCCGTGGGCGGCTACATCGCCGGCGCGCAGTTCTCGGCCGTGTGGACCGCGGTCGTGCTCGTCACCGGCACCGCCCTCGTCCTCTACAACCTCGTGCAGATCCTCGAGTCCGTCGTGCTCACCCGCATGGGGATGGCCTCGCGCATCTGATCCGCGGATGCGGCGGTCCGCCGCATCCGCACACCCGCTCCTGCCCGCACGCCCTCGAAGGGACCCCATGACCGACCTCGCCGCCTTCGCCTTCGGCCTCCCCAAGGCCGAGCTGCACCTGCACCTCGAGGGCACGCTCGAGCCCGAGCTGAAGTTCGCGCTCGCGGCGCGCAACGGCATCGAGCTCCCCGAGAAGACGGTCGACGAGGTGAAGGCGACGTACGACTTCACCGACCTCACGAGCTTCCTCGCGGTGTACTACCCCGCGATGCGCGTGCTGCAGACCGCCGACGACTTCCACGACCTGGCGTGGGCGTACCTGCAGAAGGCGAAGGAACAGGGCGTCGTGCACGCCGAGATGTTCTTCGACCCGCAGGCGCACACGAGCCGCGGCGTGCCGTTCGAGAACGTCATCACCGGCTACCGCCGCGCGGCGGTGCGCGCGCGGGACGAACTGGGCATCTCCGCCGAGCTCATCCTGTGCTTCCTGCGCGACCTCGGCGCCGACTACGCGATGGCGACGCTCATGGAGGCGCTGCCGTACAGGCAGTGGATCCTCGGCGTCGGCCTCGACTCCGACGAGCGCGACAACCCGCCGACGAAGTTCACCGCCGTGTTCGCCCGCGCGAAGGCCGAGGGCTTCTTCCTCACGATGCACTGCGACATCGACCAGGTCGGCTCGATCGAGAACATCCGCGCCGTGATCGAGGAGATCGGGGTCGACCGGATCGACCACGGCACGAACATCGTGGAGGACCCGTCGCTCGTCGCGCTGGCGAAGGAGCGCGGGCTCGGCTTCACGACGTGCCCGGTGTCGAACTCGTTCGTGACCGAGCAGATGAAGTCCGACGAGATCGTGGGGCTCCTGCGCGAGGGCGTCCGCGTGACCGTGAACTCCGACGACCCCGCCTACTTCGGCGCGTACGTCGCGGAGAACTACGTCGCACTCGCCGAGCAGGCCGGGCTCGGGCCCGCCGATCTCGCGCAGCTCGCGGTCAACTCGTTCGAGGTGTCATGGCTGACCCCGTCGCGGAAGGACGCGTACATCGCCGCCGTGCGCGACTACGCCGCAGCCCAGGGCGTGGCGCTCGCGAACTGACGACCATGACGCCCGCCACCTCCACCCCCGGCGCCGCGGCTGCCGACGCGGCGGCGGGCGACGAGGTCGCCGCGAACCAGCGGCTCGGCGCCTACATCCGGCGCGTCCGCCACGCGCGTGGCCTCACGCTCGTGCAGCTCGCCGAGGCGACGGCGCTGTCGCACCCGTTTCTCAGTCAGCTCGAGCGCGGGCTCGCGCAGCCGAGCCTTTCGTCGCTGCGGCGCATCGCCGTGGCGCTGCAGACGAGCCCGATCGAGCTCATCGGAGCCTCGGATGCGCCGGCCGCCGACGCCGTGCCGGTCGAGGTGCACCGCCGCGGCGAGCGGCCGCTGGACGCGACGTTCGCGTCGGGCGCGGCCCGGATGCTCGTGCACGGCGAGCGGCCGCTGCATCCGCTCGAGATGGAGGGGACGAACACCGAGCCCGGCGAGACGTTCGTGCACGGCGAGGACGAGTTCGCGTACGTGCTCGAGGGCGAGGTCGTGTTCGAGCTCGACGGCGCGTGCGAGCAGCTGCGCGCGGGCGATTCGGCGTACTACGCCGGCGGCGTGGCGCACCGCTGGTGGTCGGCGACGGGCGCGCCGTACCGTCTCGTCGTCGTGAAGCAGGGCACACCGATGCGCCTGGGCGAGGAGGACGCATGATCACGCTGCCCGACTACCTGCAGCTGCTGCCGAAGACCGAGCTGCACTGCCACCTCACCTCGACGATGCGGGCGACGACCCTGCAGGAGCTCGCCGGGCGCTACGGCGTCGAGCTGTGGACCGACGACGCCGAGCGGCTGTTCGACTTCGCCGATCTCGTCGACTTCCTGCGGGGCTGGCGCGTCGCGCACGAAGTGCTGCGCACCCCCGACGACATCGCGCGCGTGGCGTGGGAGGGCGTCGAGGACGCGGTGCGCGACGGCAACCTGCGCTACCGCGAGTACTACGTCAACCCGCAGTACTTCGCGCATCACGCGGTCCCGCTGTCGTACACCGACGTCATCGACGCCGTGATCGCGGGGTTGGCGCGGGCTGAGCGCGACTTCGGGGTCGGCTTCCGCGTGGTCGTGGCGATCAACCGGCGCGAGTCGCCGGAGTCGGCCGTCGCGCTCGTGCGCGAGATGATCGCGCACCCGCGGCCCGAGGTCGTCGGCATCGGCCAGGACGACCTGACGCCGGAGAACACCGAGGACCCGCTGCGCTTCGCCGAGGCGTACGCTCTGGCTGGCGAGCACGGACTGATGCGGACCGCGCACGTGGGGGAGACGCCGTCGGCGAGCCCCGAGAACGTCCGGGCGGCGATCGAAGTGCTCGGCTGCGACCGCATCGACCACGGCTACCGCGTCGTCGACGACCCCGCCGTGCTCGCCCTCGCGCAGGAGCGCGGCATCGGCTTCGCGACCACGCCGTGGTCGACCACGATCTGCTCGGGATGGACGCTCGACGAAGGCCACCGCATCCGGGCCATGGTCGACGCGGGGCTTCCGATCTCGGTCTCGACGGACGACGCGCTGTTCTTCCGCACCGACCTCGGCCGCGAGTACCGCGAGGGCCTCCCGGCGCTCGGTCTCGACGCGGAGGCGGCGAAGCGCATCGCCCTCGCCGGCATCGACATGGCGTTCTGCTCCGACGCCGAGAAGGCACGCCTGCGTGCGGAGTTCCGCGCCGCGTTCCTCGCCCTGGGCGCGCTGCTGGAGGCCTGACGCCGCGCGGTGCGCCGTGCGCGGGGTGCGCCAAGCGCGCGGGCTCCGGAGGGGATCCCGCTTCGGGAGGGGCGATCCGCCGCGTCCGCCCTCCCGGGGCCGGATCTCCTCCCGAGGCGCGCCGGAGCCCGACGGGGTCAGACGCTGCGGGCCGGCGCGTGGGCGCGCGTGCGCCGCACGACCATGCGGAGGATCGAGCCGACGACCGCGACCGCGACGGCCACGGCGAGCGGCGGGAGCACGAACTCGGGCACGAACAGCGCCTGACGCATGACGCCGAACCCGTAGTCGAGCATCGCGGCGGGGTCGTTCGCGAGCACGCGCGTGCCCACGGCGTTCACGACACCTGTGACGACCCCGGGCACGAGCCACAGCATCAGCAGCGCGAACACGGCGGCCGCAGCCCGGCCGGCGGATGCGACGCCCCACCACGCGATCGCCGCCCCGATCGCGACCGGCGCGACCCATCGCAGCAGCGGTAGCACCCAGTCCGGCGCGGACCACACGCCGAGGACGCCGAACAGCGACGACACCCACCACGACAGCGCGATGCCCGCGAAGGCGGAGGCCGCGATCGCGCCGGCGGCCGGCGCCTTGGCGTACAGCGCGGCGCACGCCGCGCCGACCGCGATCGCGAGCACGCACACCGCCACGAGACCGGCGACGTACAGCCGTACCCGGCCGTCCGCGCGGAGTCCGCCCGAGACGACCGCGGCCGTCTGCGCGACCGCGACCACCTGCAGCACGACGATCACGGCGAGGGCGAGCAGCAGCCCGAATCGGGGCGCGCGTGGAGGCAGCATCCGCAGTGCCAGGCCGGCGGGCACCGCCGACATGACGAGGATGCCCGCGATCGCCGTCAGCGCGTACTGGCTGAAGGGCAGCAGCGCGACCGGCATCGCGTCGGGCGGCGTGCCCTCGGCCCACAGGTTCTGCAACGGCAGCCGCATGCCCGTGACGAGCCACGGCAGGAAGCCGACGAGCACGCTGCCGGCGCCGATCGCGAGCGCGACGGCGGGGTGTACGAGGGTATTGGTCGGGGTGTCCACACGCGCACGCTACCCGATGCCGCGCGGCCTTGCCGGGCCGGCCGGCCCCGTGCGGTTCGGGAGGGGATCCCGCCTCGGGAGGGGCGATCCGCCGCATCCGCCCTCCCGACGCCGGATCTCCTCCCGAGCCCGACCACAACGGCGGGGCGCCGCGCGGTCAGGCGCGGAGCAGCTCGGCGGCGCGTTCGGCGATCGCGATCGTGGGGGCCTGCGTGTTGCTCGTGGGGATCGCGGGCATGACGGATGCATCGGCCACCCAGAGGCCGTCGAGGCCGCGCACGCGCAGCGCCGGGTCGACCACCGCGAGCTCGTCGGTGCCGATGCGGGCGGTGCCCGAGCAGTGGAAGAACGTGCCGACGTTCTCGCGGACGAACCGCTCCTTCTGGGCGCGCGACAGCCCCGCCGCCGGGGTGATCGGCCCCTCGGCGAGGTCGGCGTACGCGGATACGTCGACCAGAGCCTGTACGGCGTCGACGGCGTCGACCAACGCGGCCAGATCCGCCGGATCGGCGAGATAGTTCGGCTGGATCTCGGGCGCCGCATCCGGATCCGCCGACCGCACGCGCACCCACCCGACGCTGCGCGAGTGGTACAGGCCGGGCACGATCGCGAAGACGCGCTCGCCGGAGAGGTCGTGCGCGGCGTGGAGTACGTCGTCGCCCCGCGAGCCGTGCGCGATGACGGCGTGCAGGTCGGGGCGGCCTCGGGCGTGCGAGCTGCGCCAGTTCACCATCGTGCCCCCGCCGTTGCCGATCACGGGCCCGAGGTCGGCGCGGGCGCGGAAGTTCATGCCGAGGATCAGCGGGTGGTCCTGGAAGTTCTCGCCGACGCCCGGCAGGTCGTGCCGGACCCGGATGCCGGCGGCCGACAGGCGCGCCCGGTCGCCGATGCCCGACAGCTGCAGCAGCCGGGGCGTGTCGATCGCGCCCGCGCACAGGATCGTCCTGGTCGCCCGCGTCTCGACGAGCGCGCCGTCGACGACGTGCCGGATGCCGCGGACCGCCGTGCCCTCGAGCACGACGCCGTGCACACGGCTGCCGACGAGCACGTCGAGGTTCGCGCGCGCGAGCGCCGGCTCGAGGTACGCGCGCACGACCGACCACCGCTCGAAGCCGGCGGGAGTCTCGACGGTGTTGTAGTCGGCGTAGACGGCGCCCTCGTTCGCGCCGGCGTTGGCGTCGTCGAGCACGGGGAGGCCGCGCTCGGCCGCCGCATCCAGCAGCGCGTGCGCGATCGGGTGCACGCGCGCGAGCGGCGCCACGCGCATCGGCCCGTCCGCGCCGCGGTGCTCGGGGTCGCCCCCGGCGCGCGCCTCCGACCGGCGGAAGAACGGGAGCAGGTCGGCATAGCCCCAGCCGGTGGCGCCCGCATCCGCCCACGCGTCGTAGTCGGCCGGATGCCCGCGATACCAGAGCATCGCGTTCGTCGACGACGAGCCGCCGAGCACGCGCCCGCGCGGCATGGCGAGCGAGCGGCCGAGCACGGCGTCGGCGGGTTCGGACCGGTAGGCATAGTCGTACGCGCCGCCGAGGAGGCGGTCCCAGTGCGCGGCATCGTCGATCGCCGGATCGGCGCGCCCGTCGGGTCCGGCTTCGACGAGGAGCACGCGCATCGCGGGGTCTTCCGAGAGGCGCGCGGCCACGACGCATCCGGCCGCTCCCGCGCCGACGACGATCGCGTCGTACTCGGGCGCCAGGCCCTTCGACAGGCTCAGGGACCGGATCGGCGGCATCAGTTGTGCTCGCTCGGGCCCATGATCGTGATGCCCTCGGTCTCCTCGACGTGGCGCACGAAGATGTACTTGTCCTCGCGCCCGTCGGAGTGCTTGCGCGTGATCCCCGGCTCGAGGATGCCGTCCGTCTTCGCGACCACGAGGTAGGGCTCGGATGCGGCGAGCCCGGCCGCGCAGTGGGCGTCGAACTCGTCGAGCGTCTCGGCCGTGAACGCCTTGTCCACGCCCGCGCCGCGGGCGATCGCGGCGAGATCGACGCGGCCCTTCGCCGTGTGCGTGGCGGGGCCGCCGATCGACTGGTACTGCTCGTTGTCCCACACCACGACGAAGAGGTTCTCCGGCCGTTCGTTGCCGAGGGTCGCGAGGATGCCGAGGTTGAACAGCAGTCCGCCGTCGGTGTCGAGCGACACGATGCGCCGGTGGGGGAGGCCGACGGCGAGGCCGAACGCCTCCGGCGTGACGCACCCGAGCTGCTGCTGGAACAGCGACGCGTCGCGCATGTGGGGGGCAGCGTTGTACCACTCGTCGACGGCGCCGCCGAGGGAGAGGATGACGAGCTCGTCGCGCAGGCGCGCGCCGAGCAGCTTCATGGCTTCGAATCGGGAGTAGCTCATCGGACCAGATCTCCTCCGAGGACGATCGCGGCGTGGTAGTACGACGCATAGGCGGTCTCGTAGGCGCGGACGATCGCGGTCTCGATCTCGTCGACGTCGCGCACGATCGTGTACGGCGTGCGCAGGGCCTGCAGGAGCGGCTCCATCGTGATGCCGTGGGGGATCGCCCACCAGTTGTTCTCGCCCATCTCGCCCCGGTAGCTCATGATCATCACGACCGGGATGCCGGCGCCGAGGCCCATCCGTGCGAGGTGCTCCGTCGCGGCGCGCAGACCTGAATTCTCCATCACGAGCACGGCGCGCTTGCCGGAGAGGAACACGCCGCCCGCGATCGCGGCGCCCTCGCCCTCGTTCGTCACCGGGATGGTGCGGATGTCGTCGTCCGCGTCGAGCGCCGGGTACAGTTCCTTCAGCAGCGAGTCGGGCAGGTAGGTCGCGACGCTCACACCGGCCCGCTTCAGCCCGCGCAGCACCGCCTCGACGGCATCGGCTCTCATGTGGATGGTCTCCTTCGGGTGGTGGGTGACCCCGCCGCATCCGGTCCGGGGCGCGGGATGCGCGGTCGGGGCGTCACGTGTGCGCCCCGCGTGCGTGCATCGCGCCCCGGACCCGGGGCGAGCGACCGGGGGGTCAGGCGGATGCGGCGGCCGCCGCGGGCTCGGATGCGCGCAGCGCGTGCGCACGGTGGGTGGGGGCGAGCCGGGGCGTGCCGGTGAGGTGCTCGCGCAGCGTCGTGCCGCCGGGCGCCGCGGCCCGGCCACGCGCGACGAGGATCGGCAGCACGAGCTCGACGAACGCGCGGTACGCGTCGGGCCCGCCGAAGGTGGGCTCGAGCATGACGCCGTCGATGCCGGAGCCGTCGACGATCGCCTCGATCTCGTCGGCGACCTCCTCGGGTGCGCCGGTGATCTGGAAGCCGCGGATCGCCTTCGTGCGGAACTGATCGAGGATCTCGCCGACCTTCATGTCGGGGTTCTGCCGTGCGTAGCGCTGCACGAGCGTCTGCCCGAGGTCGGTGTGCAGGTCGACGACGCGCGTATCGGGGTCGAGCCCCGTGAGGTCGAGCCCCGTGATGCCCGCGAACATGACGGCGGCGTCGGCCCGCGCGAGCAGCGCCTCGTACTCCGCGCGCAGGGCGAGCGCCTCCGCGCGCGTCGGGGCGACCGTCACGGTCATGCCCGTGATGACCTTGACGTCCTCGGGGCGGCGACCGTGCCGGACCGCCTGCTCGCGGATGTCGGCGACGTGCGCGGCGGCCGAGGCGATCGACTGCCCCTGGATGAACACGGCCTCGGCGTTGCGGGCGGCGTACGCCCGGCCGCGATCGGACGTGCCGGCCTGGAACAGCATCGGCGTCCGCTGCGGCGTCGGCGGCACGGCGAAGATCCCGCGCGAGCGCTGATACGTCCCGTCCACCTCGACGCGGTGCAGCTTCGCGGGGTCGGCGTACACGCCCCGACCGCGGTCGCGCACCTCGGCGTCGTCCTCCCAGCTGTGCTCCCAGTGCCGGAGGCACGTGTCGAGGAAGTCATCGGCGGCGTCGTAGCGCTGGTCGTGCGTGAGCTGCGCCGTGACGCCGAACAGCTCGTCGGTGGTCGCCTGCGAGCTGCCGGTCACGACGTTCCAGCCGATGCGGCCGCCCGTCAGGCGGTCGAGCGTCGCGAACCGACGCGCGGTGCCGTACGGCTTCTCCACGGTGGTCGGCGAGGTGACGACGAAGCCGAGTCGCGCGGTCTCCCGCGCGAGCGCGGCGATCGCGAGCATCGGGTCGAGCGCGGGGAATTGGATGCCGTGGGCCGCGACCTCCTCGGGCATCGCGCCGTCGAGCGTCGCGTACCCGTAGGTGTCGGCGAAGAAGAGGAAGTCGAACCCGGCGGAATCCAGCGTCCGCGCGAGGTCCACCCAGTAATCGAGCCGATCCCAGTCGTCGCCTCGGCCGCGCGGGTCGGTCCACGTCGGCATGCCGTTGCTGGGGTTCATCATCTCGAACACGCCCAGCGCGATGCGCTTCGCCATCAGATCACCATCACCACGGTCTTGGTCTCCAGGTAGTTCTCCAGGCCCTGCGGCCCGTTCTCGTAGCCCCAGCCCGACTCCTTGTGGCCGCCCTTGGGCAGCTCGGGGCCGAGGAAGGAGTGGCAGTTCACCCACACCGTGCCGGCCTGCAGGCGCGCCGCGATGCGGTGCGCGTCGCTGAGGCCTTCGGTCCACACGCTCGCCGCGAGGCCGTAGGGGGAGTCGTTCGCCCACCCGACCACCTCGTCGACGTCGTCGAACGGGGTGACGACCGCGACGGGTCCGAAGATCTCCTCGCGCATGAGCCGCATGTCGGCGCGCACGTCGGTGACGACGGTCGGGGTGTAGAACGTGCCCGCGGGTCCGCCGCGCTCGCCGCCGGTGACGACCGTCGCGCCCTCCGCGCGCCCCTCGTCGATGTACCCCGCGACGCGCTGCGCCTGCACCTCGCTCACGAGCGGACCCAGATCGGATGCGGCGTCGAGGCCGTGCCCGAGCCGCAGCCGCTCCCCGAACGCGGCCATGCCGTCGACGACGTGGTGGTACACGTCGCGGTGCGCGTAGACCCGCGCGCTCGCGACGCACACCTGGCCGCCGTTGTCGAAGATGCCGCGCGAGATGCCCTCGATCGTCGCGTCGAGGTCGGCGTCGGGCATGACGAGCGCGGGCGACTTCCCGCCGAGCTCGAGCGTGAGGCGCTTGAGGCTGCCGGATGCGGCGGCCACGAGCCGCTTGCCGACCGCGGTGGAGCCGGTGAACGCGAGCTTGTCGACGCCCGCAGCATCCGCCAGCGCCTGGCCGGCCTCGCCGCCGTAGCCCGTGACGACGTTGACGACGCCGTCGGGCACGCCCGCCTCCTGCAGCAGCCGCGCGAGGTAGAGCGCGGTGAGCGGGGTGTTCTCGGCCGGCTTCAGCACGATCGTGCAGCCCGCGGCGAGGGCGGGCGCGAGCTTCATCGCGGTCATGATGAGCGGCGAGTTCCATGGCACGATCGCGGCGACCACGCCCACCGGCTCGCGCCGCGTGTAGGCGAACACCTCCTTGCCGGGAGGCGTACGGCTGAGGGAGGTCGGGATGGTCTCGCCGAGGATCTTCGTCGGCCAGCCCGCGTAGTAGCGGAACTGGTTGATGGCGGCCGGCACCTCGCCGAACCGGGACGTGCGCAGGCTCTTCCCCTGGTCGAGGGTCTCGAGCTCGGCGAGGTCGTCGAGGTGCTCCTGCATGAGGTCGGCGATACGCCACAGCAGCGCGCCACGGTCGGCGGGCCGCATCCGGCCCCACTCGCCTGCGAGCGCGGTGCGCGCGGCGGCGACGGCCGCCGCGACGTCCTCTGCGCGACCGCGGGCGACCTCGGCGAGCGGTCGGCCGGTCGCGGGGTCGAGCGTCACGAACCGCTCGCCGCCCGCCGCATCCGTCCACCGTCCGCCGATGAGGAGGCGGCCGGGGTCGTCGGCGAGGAACGCCCGCACCCGGTCGCGCAGCGGGTGCTCGGAGATCGTGATCACGCAGCCGATGCTACGAAGCAATCATTGATTGCTCGTGGCTATCACATGTCGATCGCGTTACAGCCCTTGCCGCCGTCGCGTCCCACCTTCGCTCATCCGGTGCGGCGGCTCATCCGCTCGTTCCTCAGGAGATGCGGATGCGGCGGTCCGCCGCATCCGCGCAATCCCGCGGGCTGCGCCCCGGTCACCGCCGAACTCTGCGGAGAAACGAACGGCGCGGGGTGGCAGGGGGCGGCCGCAGACGATCAGCCGTGGAAGAGGCCGGCCGGATCGTCCTGGCGGGCGAGCCACGCGCTGCGGCGCTCGAACAGGCCCGGCACGAGCGAGCGGACGCGGTCGATCAGCTCGGCGAGGTCGGCATTGACGAGCCGGCCGTCGCGCACGACAACGTCGCCGTCGACCATGGTCAGGTCGACGTCGGAGCCGCGTACCGCGTGCACGAGGTTGTGGTGGATGTTCGCGTAGTCGCCCGCCGGCAGCAGCGGCGTCATGCGCGGGGTGTCGGTGCGCACCGCGACGAGGTCGGCCTTGCGTCCCGCCGTGATGGCGCCGAGCTCGTCGCCGCGCCCGATCGCGGCGGCACCGCCGCGGGTCGCCATGCGCAGCACGTCCCACGAGTCCATCGCGGCCGCGTCCATCTTGCGCAGCTTGCCCAGGAGCGACGCGACCTTCATCTCCTCGAACATGTCGAGGTTGTTGTTCTCCTTCTCGCCGTCGGTGCCGAGGCCGACGTTCACGCCGGCGGCGAGCATCTCGGCCACGGGCGCCATGCCGCTCGCGAGCTTCATGTTCGACACCGGGTTGTGCGACACCCCCACCCCGCGCGCGGCGATGAGGTCGACCTCGGCCTGGTCGAGCCACACGGCGTGCGCGATCATCGCGCGCGGCGCGTCGAAGAACCCCAGCGCCTCGAGGGCGAACATGGGGCGCGCGCCGTGACGCTCGGCGAAGTCGGCGAGCTCGATCTCCGACTCGCTGCAGTGCGTGTACAGCCCGGTGTCGTACGCGCGCGCCATCGCGATGGCGCGCTTCTGCCCGGCCGCGTCGGCGTAGAACGGGTGCTCGAGCCCCACCCACGGCATCACGCGGCCGTTCGCGGCGCCGGTGTGCTGCCGCAGCATCCGCTCGTTGTCGTCGAGGGTGTCGAAGTAGTCGAAGTCGGGGTGCGCGCCGACGTAGTTGACGGTGACGACGCGATTGCCGAGGGCGGATGCGGCGCGCACGGCGCCGTCCATGTACCGCCACATGTCGACCACCGTCGTCGTGCCCGACAGGAGCCCTTCCGCGTAGCAGAGCCACGCGGCCGCCTCCGCCTCGTCGGGGCGCAGCACGCGGTGCATCGGGTCGATGTGCAGGCGCAGCCACTCCCACACCGGCAGGTGCTCGGCGGTGCCGCGCAGCATGCCGGAGTGGTGGTGCGCGTTGATGAGGCCGGGCATGAGGAGCCGGTCGGGGAGGTCGACACGCTCCGCGTCGGGGTGGGCGGCGGCGAGCTTCGCGGCGCGGCCGACCGCGGCGATCGTGTCGCCTGTGACGAGCACCGCCGCATCCGGCAGCACGGACAGGGCGTCGTCCATCGTGACGACGAGGTCGGGCACGAGCAGCGTGGAGCGGGTCACGCCCCGATCGTACGGAGTGAACTTCGATAGCCCGTGGCTATCGGGTTACGGCTCTGTTTCGCGGGGAACGTCACTCGGAGGCGTACACGAGCAGCACCGTCGCCGTGCCGTCGTCACGGATCTCCCACCGGTTGCGCAGCGCGCCGGGGTGCCACAGCGCGTCGCCCGGACCGAGCTCCCACTCGCCGCGACCCTCGATCGTCGCGATGATCGAGCCCTCGACGACGTACGACGTGATCTCGCCGTCGGACTCGAACCAGTCGCCCGTGTACGGGCCCACGAGCCGGTACTCCTGCACGTTCGCACCGCGCGCGCTGCCGGAGGACAGCACGCGGCTGGTCGCCCGGTCGTCGGTCTCCATGACGCGCACGCGCTGCGCGTCGGCCGCGCGGGTGAGGTAGACCGGCTCGGGCTCGGCGACGGAGGGGAGCAGTTCCGACGGCGAGATGCCGAGGCCTTTCGCCAGGCGGAACAGCGTCACGACCGACGGCATCGTCTGCCCCGACTCGATCTGGCTGAGGAACGGCTGGCTGATCTCCGCGGCAGCGGCGAGGGCGCGCATCGACAGGCCGCGGTCGGTGCGCGCGGCACGGACCGCCTTGCCGAGGGCGGCCCCGATCATCGCATCCGACACGCCCCCACCCTACGGCCCGCGCCGCGCGCGTCCGGGGTGTTCACCCCCGGTCGGGAGGAGATCGGGCGCCGGGAGGGCCGGTTCGCCGCATCCGCCCTCCCGAGCGTGGATCTCCTCCCGACGCGCGGCAGGTGCTGCAAGGGCGGGGCCGCGCGCCGGGTCTCAGTCGCGGAGCGGGGCGGCGAGGCGCCACACGCGGTCGCGCGAGAACGGCTGCTCGTAGCCGCGGATGCCGAGGGCCCGGGCGATCGCGTTGCCGATCGCCGGGGCGACGGGGTTGTACGGCGACTCGCTCATCGACTTCGCGCCGAAGGGCCCGACCGTGTCGGATGTGTCGGCGAAGTACACCTCCGTGTCGGGCACGTCGGCGAACTGCGGCACGCGGTACAGCCGGAACACGGGGTTCTGCACGCGCCCGTCCTCGAGGTAGATCTCCTCGTACAGCGCGCTGCCGATGCCCTGGGCGACACCGCCTTCGACCTGGCCGCGCGCCTGCGCCGGGTTCATGACGAAGCCGGCATCGGCCGACTGCACCGACTGCAGCACCGCGACCTCGCCCGTCTCGGGGTCCACCGCGACCCGCACGGCGTGCACGTTGAACGCGAGCGAGCGCTTGTCGCCGTACTCGGCGCCATCCGCGGTGAGCGCGTCGCCCTCGCCCGCGGCCCGCACGATGTCGGCGAACGGCACGAGACGCCCGGCGACGACCACGCCCTCGCGCGTGAGCTCCGCCGCGGGCGGGCCCGCCGCATCCGCCGAGGCACCATCTCCCCGCCCGGACACCACGGTCTCCGCGCCAGCAGCGTGGGCGCTCGGCGAGGGGATGGTGTCTCGGCGGTCGGCGGATGCGGCGAGCTCGAGGGCGGTCGACAGCATCCGCGCGCGCAGGGCCAGGCACGCGGCGTGCAGCGCCTTGCCCGCGACCGTGATCCCGGTCGACGCGAAGGCGCCGGTGTCGTGTGCGACCGCATCGGTGTCGGCGGTGCGCAGCTCGAGGCGGTCGAAGTCGGCGGCGAGGTCGGATGCGGCGATCTGGCGAAGCACGGTGGACGTGCCGTTGCCGAACTCGGCGGTGCCGGTGCGGAGGAGATACGTGCCGTCGGGGCGCAGCGTCGCCGACGCGTGCGACACGTGCCCGCGGGGGGCGATCGTCGCGATCATGCCGAGCGCCATGCCCTCGCCCACGCGCCAGCCGGCGGGCGCCTCGACCCCGTTGCCGCGGCGGAGCGCCTGCTGTGCGAGATCGAGGCACTGGTCGAGGCCGTACGACCCCCACACGAGGTCCTGCTCGTGCGGATCGTCGTCGCCCGGATGCAGCGGATCGCCGTCGCGCACGACGTTGCGCCGGCGCAGCTCGAACGGATCGATGCCGAGCTTCTCGGCGAGGAGGTCCATCGCCGACTCGATGCCGAGCAGCACCTGCCCGAGGCCGTAGCCGCGGAAGGCGCCCGACGGCGGGTTGTTCGTGTACACGACCTCGGCGTCGATCCGGCGCACCGGGGTGCGGTAGACGAGCGTCGTCTCGGAGACGCCGTGGAACATCACGCCGATCGAGTGGTTGCCGTACGCGCCGGTGTCGCTCAGCACGTCGACGTGCATCGCCGTGAGGCGCCCGTCGGGCTCGGCCCCGAGGGCCACCTTGACGCGCATCGGGTGGCGGAACGACGTGCGCGTGAACTCGTCGGTGCGCGAGAACTCGTACGCGACCGGGCGGCCCGTCCGCAGCACCGCGAGCGCGACGAGGTCTTCGGCGAAGATCTCCTGCTTGCCGCCGAACCCGCCGCCCACGCGCGCGGCGTGCACGCGCACGCGATCGGGGTCGAGGTCCAGGATGCGGGCGAGCTCGTCGCGCGTGAGGAAGGGCACCTGCGTGCTCGCGCGGATCACGAGCCGGCCGTCGGCGTCGAGCCAGCCGAGCGCGCCGTGCGTCTCGAGCTGCGCGTGGGACACGCGGTTCGTGCGCCATTCGCCCGACACGGTCACGGCGCTCGCGGCCAGGGCGGCCGCCGCATCCCCGCCGACCTCCTCGTGCAGCGACGCGATGACGTTGCGGTGAGCTTCGGCGACGCGGTCCTGCGGCGTCCGATCGGGATGCAGCAGCGGTGCGCCGGGCGTGCGGGCCTCCTCCGGGTCGAACACGGCCGGCAGGGGCTCATACTCGACCGCGATCGCGCGGCACGCCGCCTCGGCCGCGGCGGGAGTCTCGGCGACGACCGCCGCGACGCGCTGACCGACGAAGCGCACGACGTCGTCGAGCATGCGCGTGTCGTCGGGGTCGTCGGTGCGGTGGTGGTGCCGCCCGGTCGAGTAGCGGATGTCGGGCGCATCGGCGTGCGTGAACACCGCCACCACGCCCGCGATCGCCTCGGCCGCTGCCGTGTCGATCGACACGATGCGCGCGTGCGGATGCGGCGAGCCGAGCACACGGAGGGTCAGCGTGCCCGCGGCCGCGCCCGCCGCATCCGCCGGCGCCGGCTCGTCGAAGGTGTAGGGCTCGAGGCCCTGCACGATCCGTCGCGCCGCCGGCGGCACGACCGAGCGGCCGACTCCCGCGTCCGTGCCCTCATCGACCGCGTCCCGCTCTCGGTCGGTTTCCGCCCCGCATCCCGGCGCGGACGGGGACGCGGTCGCGGATGCGGCGGGGCCGGTCTCGCGCACCGGCCCGAGCACCGAGGCGCGGATGGCCTCGCGGATCGGACGGTAGCCGGTGCAGCGACACAGGTTGCCCCGCATCTCGCGGCCGAGGTGCGGCATGTCGTCGCCGCCGAGCTGCTCGGGGGTGAGGGTCGACGCCGTCACGGCCATGCCGGCCGTGCAGAACCCGCACTGGAAGCCGAACCCCTCGGCGATCGCCTCCTGCACCGGATGCAGCGCCTCGGCGGGCGCGAGCCCGGCGGCCGTCGTCACGGCGCGTCCGTCCACGCGCATGGCGGGGATGAGGCACGAGTGGACGGGCTCGCCGTCGAGCAGCACCGCGCACGCGCCGCAGTCGCCCGCGTCGCAGCCCTTCTTCACCTCGGTGTGTCCGTGTTCGCGCAGGAGGGTCCGCAGCACCTGCCCCGCGCGCGGCTCGGCCGTCACGGGCTCCCCGTTCACGGCGAACGTGACGTTCTGTTCGTTGCTCAGGAGATCTTGACCGGCGCCGGCGGTCGACGGGCGTTTCTCCCCGGTCGCGCCCGCGGGCGTCGTCCGATTGTCCTGAGAAACGAACGGATCGGGCGCCCCACCCGCCGCCGGGGCGGTCGCCGCGGGGTCGGCCGGGGCCGCGGGCGGCTCGGCGAGGGCCGCGCGGATGCGCTCGGCGAGCACGCCGGTCGCTCCGCGGCGCCAGTCGGCCGGTCCGAGCGGGTCGGTGTAATAGCCGTCGGCCGCGTCGACGGCCGCGCGCAGCGCCGCCGCATCCGGCAGCCGCGGAAAGCGCAGCACGGTCGGCGCCCACGTCGCGGCGGTGATCCCGAAGACGGCCCCGCCGTCCGCGTCGACCCTCCCGGTGACGGCCGATCCCGACCGTCCGAACGTCGCGAGCGCGAGCTTGCGCAGCAGGAACCTCGAGCGCAGCGCGTGGTCGGGCACCTCGATCGCGCGCAGCACGTCGCCGCGCTCGAGCACGTTCCGCTGGTTGCCCGTGACGAATTCCGAAACCGGAATACGACGCTCGCCGCCGTCGGCGGTCCACACCACGGCGACCGCGTCGAGGCCCGTGAAGTACGCCACGAGACCTGCCGCCGCGAACGACTGGCACACGTTGCCACCGACGGTCGCCGTGTTCCAGATCTTGAAGCTCGCGAGGAGGGCGTTCGCCGCATCCGGGATCGCCGCCGCCGCCGGCCACTCGGCCGGGGCCTCCGCGCGCGCCCACGCGACGAACCGCGCGATCGTGCACGTCGCGCCCACGCGGAGTCCGTCGGTCGTGATCTCGAGGTCGGGCCAGTCCATCGCCGTCAGGTCGACGAAGCCGGTCGTGCCCGGCTGCGGCTCGCTCATGAGCCATGTGCCGCCGCCGAGGAACACCTCCCCGGGCGCGAGGGCGAGGTCGGCGCGCGTGCGCGCGACGCGGAAGCTCGTGACGGTATGGATGTCCACGCGGCCCCCTCTCGGTCCGATCGGCGACGTCAGTCAAACACCCGCGGATTACCCGGATGTTTCCACGGTCAACATTCGCGGCGGGCTCGCGGCATCCGGCTCAGAGCTCGAGCTCGACCGCGGTCTCCAGCGCGGCCTCGATCGACCGCATCCAGCCGTCCTTGAGCGCCGCATTCTTCTCGGAGTACAGCGACGCGCCGTCGACGAGGTTGCTCGAGCACGCGCAGATCATGCCCGCCCGCATGCCTCGCAGGCGCGCGACGACGTACATCGCCGACGCCTCCATCTCGACGTTGAGCACGCCCATGCCGCTCAGCTGCGCGATCCACGCGGGCGTCTCGGCGTAGAACGCGTCGTCGCTCGCGCTGATGCCGGTGTGCGCGCGGGTGCCGGATGCGGCGGCGAGGCGTTCCGCGTGCCGCGACAGCGCGAGCGTCAGGCCGAGATCGGGCACGGCGGGGAACCCCTTGGGTACGTATGCGTCCGTCGTGCCGTCGTTGCGGAAGCTGCCCTCGCTGACGAGCAGGTCACCCGGCGCGATTCCCGGCTGCAGGCCGGCGGAGCTGCCGACGCGGATGACGCTCGTCACGCCGACGCGGTACAGCTCCTCGACGGCGATGGCGGTCGAGGGGCAGCCCATGCCGGTCGAGGTCGCGGTGATGTGGCGGCCCTTGTACCAGCCGGTCATCGTGCGGTGCTCGCGGTTGTGGGCGACCTCGCGCACATCGGTGAGGAACTCGGCGACGAACGGGACGCGGAACGGGTCGCCGGGCAGCAGTGCGACCGAGGAGACCTCTCCCGGCGCGATGCCGATGTGGTACTGCCGCTCGGTGAGGCCGACCTGGGACTTGTCGACGGTGGACATGGGGGTGCTCCTTCGGATGCTGTGACGAGAGGTGTCGCCGCAGTCCCCGCCCTGTACCGCTCACCGACTCGGGCGTCGGTCATGGTTGATAGGTCCGCAGTGCCGCCACGCTACCCCGCACGTGTTTCGCGCGCGTCACGCGGCCGGGGCGCTGCGCGGGGTTCGCGAAGGGCCGCGCAGGCGCGGGACGGGTCAGCGCGCGACGGGCGCGCACGAGGGCGCGGCGGCGCGCGCGTGCACGGGGCCGGTGCGGGTGCGCAGCGGCTCGCCCGTGCCGCCGCGGCGCGCGGCGATCATCTCGGCGAGCACCGACAACGCCGTCTCCTCGGGCGACGATCCGCCGAGGTCGAGGCCGAGCGGCGAGTGGATGCGGGCGATGTCGGCCTCCGCGAGCCCCGCCTCGGCGAGCAGCCGCGCGCGGTGGGCGACCGTCGAGCGCGCACCCATCGCGCCGACGAAGTCCGCGCCGGCGCGGAGGGCCGCCGCGAGCGCGGGAACGTCGACGCGCTCGTCGTGGCTCAGCACGCACACGGCCGTCCACGCGCCGCCGAGCAGGGCGGGCAGCGCGTCGGCCGGCACCCCGACGACGAGCCGATCGGCTGTCGGAAAGCGCTCGGGCGTGACGAGCCGCTCCCACACGTCCATCACGGTCACGGTGAAGCCGGCGGCGGATGCCACGCGCGCGAGCGCGATCGCGTGCTCGCCCGCGCCCGCCACGACGAGGTGCGGACGCGGCTCGCGCGTGACGACGAACGTCCGCGCGCCGTCGTGCTCCACGAACGGCCCCTCCTCGGCGAGCGCGTCCCCGGGGACGATCTCACCGGCGCGGTCGCCCTCGAGGACGATCCCGACGCGCACGGATCGATCGGCGGGCGCCTCGAGCGCGGCGACGGCCGCCGCATCCGCGGGGCCGATCCGGTGCACCACGACATCGACGCTGCCGCCGCACGCCAGCCCGGCGGCATGGGCGGCGTCATCGCTGAAGCCGAGGGTCGCCGTGACCGCACGCCCCGACGCGAGCACGCCCGTCGCGAGCAGCACGGCGTCGCCTTCGACGCAGCCGCCGGAGATCGAGCCGAGCACCGTGCCGTCGTCGAGCACGGCCATCGCGGCGCCCGGGCCGCGCGGAGCGCTGCGGGCGACGCGCGTGACGGTGACGACCGCGGCCGCCTGCCCGGCGCGCAGCGCGGGGAGGAGGGTGTCGGCCAGCTCGAGCATCCCCACACGGTAACCCCGCGATGTTTCCGGCGCGAGACGTGGACGGCCGCCTCCATCCCGGACGCGGGTGAGGCTCGTCGGCGCCGCGGGCGCGCGTCGCCGCCGCCCGTGGAGGAGTTCGGTACGCTGGCGCGATGCCCGAGCCCGCCGCGCCCCGCGTGACGGGCGTCGTGCTGGCGGCGGGCGCGGGCACGCGCTACGGCGGCCCGAAGGCCCTCGCGGCGGACGCGGCCGGTGTGTCGTGGTTGCGTCGCGTGTGCGACGCGCTGCGCGACGGCGGATGCGGCGAGGCCGTCGTCGTCCTCGGCGCGGCCGCCGACCGCGCGCTGCCGCTCGTGCCGCCCGAGGCGCGGATCGCGATCGCGACCGATTGGGAGGCAGGGATGTCGCGCTCGGTCGATGCCGGGCTGGTGGCGGCGGCGGGGGCCGATGCGGTCGTCGTCGCACCCGTCGATGTACCGGGGCTGCCCGCGGCCGCGGTCGCGCGACTGATCGCGGCGGGCGGCGCCGAACCCCGGGCCGCGCTCGCGCGCGCGACGTACGACGGACGCCCCGGCCATCCCGCGTTGATCGGTGCCGACCACATCGCTGCGATCCGCGCCGAGCTGCGCGGCGATGTCGGCGCCGGCTCCGCCCTCGCGCGGCGCGGAGCCCGCACCATCGAGTGCGGCGACCTGTGGGACGGTCACGACATCGACGAGCGACCCTGATCGTGGCTGAGCCCGTTCTCGTCGTGTTCGCGGGCCTGCCCGGAACGGGCAAGTCGACGATCGCCCACGAGGTGGGCCGGATGCTGGCCGCTCCGGTGCTCTCGGTCGACCGGATCGAGGCGGCGATGCATCGCGCCGGCGTCGACCGCGCGCAGCCGAGCGGTCTCGCCGCGTACGTCGTCGCAGACGCCCTCGCGCGCGAGCACGCCCGCACCGGCCTGAGCGCGATCATCGACGCGGTCAACGACGCCGAGGAGGCGCGCGAGCAGTGGCGCCGGCTCGGCCGCGACGAGCGCGTCGACCTCGTCTTCGTCGAGGTGGTGCTCACCGACGAAAGCGTGCACCGCGCACGGCTCGAGGGCCGTCAGCGCGATCTCGGAGACTTCCCCGAGCCGTCGTGGTCGTCGGTCGTGGCGCGGCGTGCCGGCTTCGAGGGGTGGACCGACGCACGGCTCCAGCTGGACGCGACCCGGCCGGCAGCCGAGAACGCCCGAACCGTGGTCGCCCGCTTGGGCCGGTGACAGCCCGGCTCGCACCGGACGTTCATTCTCGGCCGGTAGCGTGCGTGCGATGGGCAGGCGACGGGTGCGCACGCGCGGGGGCACGTGGTGGCCGCTCGTGTTCGTCGCCGCGGTGCTGGCCGTGATCGCGACGCTCATCGTCGTGTCGGTGCAGCTCGCAGCGGCGCGTGAGTCCGTCGTGCGCGCGTTCGAGGAGCCGCTGGATCCCGTCGCCGCCCCGGATGCTGCGGCCGCCCCCGCGAGCGCCTCCGGCGTGGCCGCCGCATCCGGCGTCGTCGCCGATCCCGCGTGGGTGCAGCGCACCGCCGCGGTCACCGGCATCCCCGCGCGGGCCCTGAGCGCGTACGCCACGGCGGCGCTCGTCGTGGCGGCGGAGGACCCGGCGTGCGGTCTCGCGTGGAACACGCTCGCCGGCATCGGCGCGATCGAGTCGGGGCACGGCTCGCACGCCGGCGCGGTGCTGCGCGACGACGGGTATCCCGACCCGGCGATCCGCGGCATCCCGCTCGACGGGACGGCCTCGGCCGTCATCCGCGACACCGACGGCGGCGCGTGGGACGGCGACACCGAGTGGGATCGCGCGGTGGGCCCGATGCAGTTCATCCCGACGACGTGGGAGCAGTGGGGCGCGGATGCGAACGGCGACGGCCGCGCGGATCCGAACCAGATCGACGACGCCGCGCTCGCGGCCGGGCGCTACCTGTGCGCGGGCGGCGAGATGGCGAGCGTCGACGGCTGGCGCCGCGCGATCCTCTCGTACAACAACCTTCAGGCGTACGTCGACGACGTCGCGGCGACCGCCGACCGGTATGCCGACCTCGCCGGCCGCTGATCTGCCGCTGCGCGTGCGCAGAATTCAGGAAGAATCGCCGTTGTGACACCGCCGCGGGGTCCCGAGGCCGGATTCTCCTGAGTTCTGCGCGCTGACCCGCACCCGGCGGCTCCGCGCCGCCCGCGTCCGGCGGCTCCGCGCCGCCCGCACCCGGCGGCTGCGCGCCGGGCGCGTCCACCCCTGCGCTCAGCCCCCGAGGACGACGTTGAGAGGCTCCTCGCCGGCCGCGAGACGCTCGATCTGCGTGCGGACGAGCTTCGCGATCCGCGCGCGCATCGCGCTCGTGGCGCCGCCGACGTGCGGTGCGATGAGCACGCCGTCGAGCGTCCACAGCGGGTGGTCGGCGGGCAGCGGCTCCGGATCGGTCACGTCGAGCGCGGCGCGGAGGCGACCGCGGCGGACGTGCTGAACGAGCGCGTCGGTGTCGATGAGCGTGCCGCGGCCGACGTTGACCACGAGTGCCCCGTCCGGGAGGGCCGCGAGCATCGCGTCGTCGATGAGTCCCGCGGTCGCGTCGCCGCCGGGCAGCGCTGCGATCAGCACATCGGTCTCGGCGAGCACCGCGGGGAGGTCGTCGAGCGCCGCGACGTCGACGCCGTCCTCGGTGCGCGCGTGCGTCGCGACGGCGCGCAGGTGCACCTCGAAGCCGGCGAGACGGGCCGCGATCGCCTTGCCGACGCCGCCGTAGCCGAGGAGCGTCACGCGCTGGTCGGCGAGGCTGTCGGCGAAGATCGGCGCCCACCGCCTCTCCTCCTGCGCGCGCACGAAGCTCGGGATGCCGCGCTGCGCAGCCAGGGCGAGGCCGACGGCCAGCTCGGCGGTCGACGTCTCGTGCACCGACGTCGCGTTGGCGAACCGCTGGCCCGCGGGCAGCTCGTCGGCGACCCCCTCATAGCCGATCGACTGGCTCTGGATGAGGCCGACGGGGATGCCCTCGAGGGCGGAGAGCACCTTCGCCAGGCCCATGTACGGCGGCACGACGAGGTCGAAGCGGTCGCGCGGCGCGGGGGAGGCGAGGTCCCACACGACGAGGTCGACGCCGTCGGGGAGCGGTCGGATGTCTGCGGCGAGCTGATCGGTCGGAACCGACACGACGAGGGGGGTCACCGTTCCACGCTAGCGGCGTGCCGCGGCGGTGAGGGCCGCAGGCCCGGTGCCCGCGCTACGCTCGCCGCATCCGGGGGAGGGAGAGACCGTGGTACCCGAGATCAATTACTGGGCCGTGCTGCTGGCGACCGTGTCGACGATGGTGATCGGCTCGATCTGGTACGCGCCGCCGGTCTTCGGCAACCGCTGGATGCGGCTGGCGAAGATCGAGGCGAGCGGGTCGGCGGCGACCGCCATCGGGCCGATCATCGTGACCGTGATCGTGAGCTTCGTGACGGCGTGGGTGCTCGCCGGCGCGACGGCGATCGCGTGGCACTTCTACGGCGGCGGCTACGTCGGCAACGCGGTCGTGACCGGCCTCGTGCTGTGGGCGGGCTTCACCGCGGCGCGCTTCATCACGCACGACGCGTTCGAGGGGCGCCCGGTGGGCCTCACCGTCCTGAACGTTGCGCACGAGCTCGTCACGGTGCTCGTGATGGCGCTCATCATCGGCATCTGGCCGCCGGCCGGCACCGTCTGATCGCCGTCGAAAGACTGCTCCATCGGTCGACACGCCGAGGGTCGATCGGCTCGGCCCGGCGTGTCCGGCCGCCGGACAGTCTTTCGGGCGGGGGCGACGTGGCGCCCGGCCGCGAGCCGCCGAACGACGGATGCGGCGGCGTCAGGCCGCGGCGCCGACGACGGCCGCGATCGCCGAGGAGAAGAATCCGAGCCCGTCGACGCCCGAGCGCATCGCCGCGGGCGTGCCGGGGCCGAAGCCCGGCTCGACGGCGTGCTCGGGGTGCGGCATGAGTCCCACGACATTGCCGCGCTCGTTCGTGAGGCCGGCGATGTCGTCGAGCGAGCCGTTGGGGTTGACGCCCAGATAGCGGAAGGCGACGAGACCCTCGCCCTCGACGCGCTTGAGCGTCTCGGCGTCGGCGATGTAGCCGCCGTCGGCGTTCTTCAGCGGGATCACGATCTCGTCGCCCTCGGCGAACTCGCTCGTCCACGCGGTCGACGCGTTCTCGACCCGCAGCCGCTGGTCGCGGCGGATGAACTGCTGGTTGGCGTTGCGGATGAGTCCGCCCGGGAGCAGGTGCGCCTCGACGAGCATCTGGAAGCCGTTGCAGATGCCGAGGATCGGCATGCCGCGGCCCGCCGCATCCTTGACCTCGGCCATGATCGGCGCGAGGGCGGCGATGGCGCCGGCGCGGAGGTAGTCGCCGTAGCTGAAGCCCCCCGGCAGCACGAGCGCGTCGACGCCCTGGAGGTCGTGGTCGCCGTGCCACAGCGCGACCGGCTCGGCACCGGCGAGGGCGATCGCGCGCTGCGCGTCGCGGTCGTCGAGCGAGCCGGGGAAGGTGATGACCCCGATGCGGACGGTCACTCCACCACCTCGATGCCCACGACGTCCTCGATGACGGAGTTCGAGAGGATCTCGTCGGCGATCTGACGGGCCTTGGCGAGCACGTCTTCGTCGACGGCGCCGTCGACGGTCAGCTCGAAGCGCTTGCCGATCCGCACCCCGCTGAACTGCTCGACGCCCAGGCGCGCGAGGGCTCCCGAGACCGCCTTGCCCTGGGGGTCCAGGAGTTCGGCTTTGGGCATGACGTCGACGACGATGGTGGGCATTCGAGCTCCAGGAGTCGCGGGGAAGCAGGCGCCTCCATCCTACGGCGACCGGCTCCGCCGCATCCGCCCGTCGCCGGATCGGCTGCGTCCGCCCGCCGTCCCGACCACCCTCGATCTGCGCCGACGGATTCATGGGAGCGCTCCCTTGACACCCGTGGGAGCGCTCCCGTACTGTGAGGCGCGATCGGTGGAAGCGCTCCCACGAGAGCGCTGACACCGACTCAGCACACCCAGCACAAAGGAGTGATCCGTGTCATCACGCATTCTGCGTCGCGCCGCCGTGACGGCGGTCGCGGTGTCCACCACAGCTCTCGTCCTCGCCGGATGCTCCGGCGGCGGGTCGACCGGAGGCGACGCCGGCGGCGACGTGACCCTGACGGTCACGACGTTCGGCACCTTCGGGTACGACGACCTGTACGCCGAGTACGAGAAGCTCAACCCCGGCGTCACGATCGAGGCGACCAACATCGACACCGGCGGCAACGCCCGCACCGACGCCTTCACGAAGATCGCCGCCGGCTCGGGCCTGTCCGACGTCGTCGCGATCGAGGAGGGCTGGCTCGGCGCGATCATGGAGGTGTCCGACCAGTTCGCCGACCTCCGCGACTACGGCATCGAGGACCGCAAGTCCGACTGGGTCGACTGGAAGTACGCGCAGGCGACCGACCCCTCCGGCCGTGTCATCGGCTACGGCACCGACATCGGCCCCGAGGGCATCTGCTACAACGCGCCGGCCTTCGCCGCCGCGGGCCTCCCCACCGACCGCGACGAGGTCGCGAGCCTGCTCTCGGGCGACTGGGACACCTACTTCGAGGTCGGCCGTCAGTACCACGAGGCCACCGGCAAGGCGTGGTACGACCACTCCGGCTTCGTGTGGAACGCCATGGTCAACCAGCTCCCCGAGGGCTACTACACCCAGGACGGCGAGCTGAACGTCGAGGGCAACGCCGAGCTCAAGGAGCGCTTCGAGCAGCTCGGCGCCGCCACCGAGGAGGGCCTGTCGGCCGCGCAGACCGCGTGGGACTGGAACGGCGGCAAGTCGTTCGTCGACGGCACCTTCGCCACCTTCGTGTGCCCCGGCTGGATGCTCGGCGTCGTGCAGGGCCAGGTCGAGGCCGGCGGCGGCGACGCCACCACCGGCTGGGACTTCGCGCCGGTCTTCCCCGGCGGTGCGGCCAACTGGGGCGGCGCGTTCCTCTCGGTGCCCGAGACCTCGCAGCACAAGAAGGAGGCCGCGGCCCTCGCCGACTGGCTGACCCAGCCCGAGCAGCAGGTGAAGCAGTCCGCCGCCGCGGGCAACTTCCCCAGCACGCTCAAGGCGCAGGAGTCGCTCGCCGCCGACGCGACCCCGAACGAGTTCTTCAACGGCGCACCGACGGGCGCGATCCTCGCGAAGCAGGCCGAGGGCGTCGTCGCGCAGTTCAAGGGCCCGGATGACTCCGTCATCCAGGAGAACGTCTTCGGCCCGGCGCTCACGTCCCTCGACGCGGGCGAGGTCGACACGCAGGGCGCGTGGGACAAGGCCCTGTCGCTGCTGAACGAGCTCGTCGGCTGACGCGCACCGATGCGGGGTCCCCGGTCGCACCCGGGGACCCCGCATCCCGCTCCGAGAGGACTCCCATGACCGCCATCGCGCCGTCCCCCGCGCCGCAGGTCGTCGAGCCGGCACCCGTGCCGCCGCGCCGCTCCCCGTTCCGTCAGCGCCTGTCCAAGGCCGACCACGCCGCGTCGCCCTACGTCTACATCGCGCCGTTCTTCCTCCTGTTCGGCCTCGTCGGGCTCTTCCCGCTGCTCTACACGCTCGTCGTGTCGCTGTTCGACTGGGATCTGCTCAAGGGCCAGGGCGACTTCGTCGGCCTCGGCAACTTCGTCGAAGTGCTCGGCGACGCGATGTTCTGGAACTCCGTCGGCAACACGATCGGCATCTTCCTGCTCTCGGCGATCCCGCAGCTCGCCGTCGCCCTCGTCGTCGCGTACCTGCTCGACCGAGGACTGCGAGCGCCGACCTTCTGGCGCATGAGCGTGCTGCTCCCCTTCGTCGTGACCCCGGTCGCCACGGCGCTCATCTTCTCGAGCATCTTCAACGAGGCGGACGGCCTCGCCAACAACCTGCTCAACCTCATCGGCATCGCCGACCAGCCGTGGAAGAGCGATCCGTTCCTCAGCCACCTCGCGATCGCGATCATGGTCAACTTCCGCTGGACCGGGTACAACGCGCTGATCCTGCTCGCCGCGATGCAGGCCGTGCCGCGCGACCTCTACGAGTCGGCGGCGCTCGACGGCGCGGGCGCCGTGCGCCGGTTCTTCTCGATCACGATCCCGACCATCCGCCCGACGCTGATCTTCGTGATCATCACCGCCACGATCGGCGGGCTCCAGATCTTCGCCGAGCCCCGGCTGTTCGACGTGTCGACGGCCGGCGGCATCGGCGGCAGCGACCGGCAGTTCCAGACCACCGTGCTCTTCCTCTGGGAGCTGGCGTTCTTCCGGCGGAACCTCGGCGAGGCCTCGGCCGTCGCGTGGCTGCTGTTCCTCCTCATCGTCGGATTCGGCATCGTCAACTTCCTCATCGCGCGCCGGATCTCCTCCGGCGACGGCCGCCCCTCCCGCCGGGCCCGCCGCGCTGCCGCGCGCGCCGCACAGAACGGAGTCGGCGCATGAGCGTCACGATCCCCGATCCGCTCCCCGTCGTGCAGGTCGACACGGTCGCACCCGACGCGCCCCGCCGGCCCGCGCGCACCCGTCGCGCGCGCGACGCCGGCCCGGCCGGCATCGGCAGCCGCCCCGGCTTTCTCACGTACGGCCTGCTCGCGGCGTTCGTCGTCGGCAGCGCCTACCCGCTGTGGTGGTCGGTCGTCGTCGGGTCGGGCACCAACGCCACGCGCGGCGAGACGCTGCCGCTCATCCCCGGCGGCAACTTCTTCGCCAACGCCGCGACCGTGCTCGACGCGATCCCGTTCTGGCTCGCGCTCGGCAACTCGGTGCTCATCTCGAGCATCATCACGCTGTCGGTCGTGAGCTTCTCGACGATCGCCGGCTACGCGTTCGCGAAGCTGCGATTCCGCGGACGCGGCGGCCTCATGGTCTTCGTCATCGCCACGATGGCGATCCCGACGCAGCTGGGCATCATCCCGCTGTTCATGGTCATGCGCCAGCTCGGCTGGACCGGCTCGATCGGCGCGGTGATCGTGCCGACGCTCGTGACGGCGTTCGGCGTGTTCTTCATGCGCCAGTACCTCGTCGATGTCATCCCCGACGAGCTCATCGAAGCCGCTCGCGTCGACGGCGCGAGCCAGTTCCGCACGTTCCTCACGGTGGGCGTGCCCGCGGCGCGCCCCGCGATGGCGATCCTCGGGCTCTTCACCTTCATGACCGCGTGGACCGACTACCTGTGGCCGCTCATCGTGCTGAGCCCGCAGAACCCCACCCTGCAGACGGCGCTCAGCCAGCTGCAGTCGGGCTACTACGTCGACTACTCGATCGTGCTCACCGGGGCCGTCATGGCCACGATCCCGCTCCTGATCCTGTTCGTCGTCGCCGGCAAGCAGCTGATCAGCGGCATCATGGCCGGAGCCGTGAAGGGCTGACCGGGCGTCCGCGCCCGCCCCACCCCGCCCGCGCCGTCCCCGCGGGCCCCCGTCGACATCGACCCCCATCGAGAGGATGCTGCATCCATGACCACGTCCGTGCTGCCCGCCCCCGCCGCCACCCGCGCCTTCCCGCCGCACTTCCAGTTCGGAGCGGCGACGGCCGCGTACCAGATCGAGGGCGCGGCCTTCGAGGACGGTCGCCGCGCGTCGATCTGGGACGCGTTCTGCCGCGAGCCCGGCGCGGTGCTCGGCGGCCACGACGGCGATGTGGCGTGCGACCACTACCACCGGTATCCCGGCGACGTCGCGATCATGAAGGACCTCGGCATCCAGACGTACCGCTTCTCGACGTCGTGGGCGCGCGTGCGCCCCGACGGCGGGGCAGTCAACCAGGCGGGGCTGGACTTCTATCGCCGCCTCGTCGACGAGCTGCTGGACGCCGGGATCCGCCCGTGGCTGACGCTGTATCACTGGGATCTCCCGCAGGCGCTGCAGGAGCGCGGCGGGTGGGTCGTGCGCGAGACGAGCGAGCGCTTCACCGAGTACGCCCTCGACGTCTACGACGCGCTCGGCGACCGCGTGCAGGACTGGGCGACCCTGAACGAGCCGTGGTGCTCGTCGTTCCTCAGTTACACCGGCGGCATCCACGCACCCGGGCACACCTCGATCGCCGAGGGGCTCCTCGCCTCCCACCACCTGCTCCTCGCGCACGGCGACACCGTCGCGGCGCTGCGCGAGCGCGACGCGACGCTCAACCTCGGCATCACGCTCAACCTCACCGTCGCCGATCCGGTCGACCCTGCGGATGCCGGCGACCGCGACGCCGCCCGTCGCATCGACGGCCAGTTCAACCGCTGGTTCCTGAACCCGCTGTTCCGCGCGGCGTACCCCGCCGACATCGTCGAGGACATCCGGGCCGTCGACGCCGACGCGGTCGCCGCCTTCGAGGAGGCCGTCCGCCCGGGAGACCTCGAGCGCATCGCGACGCCCTTCAACACGCTGGGCGTGAACTACTACCACGGCGAGTTCGTCGGGGCGACGCCGCCGGCCGACGCCCCCGGCGGCGGCGACGCGCCCACCGAGCGGCCCACGCGCTCGCCGTTCCCGTCGTCGGAGCGCATCTTCTGGCACGACCGCGGCCTGCCGCGCACGGCGATGAACTGGGAGGTGCAGCCCGAGGGGCTCACGCGCCTGCTACGCCGCGTCCACGACGACTACACCGGCGCACGCGGCGTCGCGCTCGTCGTGACGGAGAACGGCGCGGCGTACGACGACGAGCCGGTGCGCGTCGACGGCGCGCTCGAGGTGCGCGACGACGACCGTGCCGACTTCGTCGAGGTGCACCTCTCCGCGATCGCCGATGCGATCGAGGACGGCGTGGATGTCCGCGGCTACTTCTACTGGTCGCTGCTGGACAACTTCGAGTGGGCGTGGGGCTACTCCCAGCGCTTCGGGATCGTCCGGGTGGACTACGACACGCAGGAGCGGACGATCAAGGAGTCCGGCCGACGGTACAGTCGGTTCATCGCCGATCGCGCGGTGGGGCCGGCCACCCGAGGCTGAGCGCACCTCCCGCTCGGCGTGGAGGCGGGGCATGAACATCACGAGCACGCGGGGCGCCGCGACGATCGAGGAGGTCGCGGCGCTCGCCGGTGTGTCGCGCTCGACGGTGTCGCGCGTCGTCAACGGGTCGACGGCCGTCTCGCCCGCCGCGCTCGAGGCCGTCAACGACGCGATCGCGCAGCTGAACTACGTGCCCAACCGCGCGGCCCGCTCGCTCGCGCGGCGGCAGACCCACGCCGTCGCGTTCGTGATCCCCGAGGACACCGATCGGTTCTTCGGCGACCCGTTCTTCGCCTCGATCGTCGCGGGGGTGCACGAGCGCTTCGCGGCGTCGGACTACGTGCTGAACCTCATCATCGCGAGCAACGATCCTCGCGACAAGGCGACGAGCTATCTGCGCAGCGGCAGCGTCGACGGCGTGATCGTCGCGTCGCATCACACCGGCGACACCTTCGTCGACCGCATCGCGGCCGACCTCCCCGTCGTCTACGGCGGGCGACCCGCGGGGCTGTCGTCCGCGCCGGCGTACCTCGTCGACGTCGACAACGTCGGCGGCGGCGCGGCGGCCGCGCGCTACCTCGCCGAGCGCGGGCACCGGCGGGTCGCGACCATCACGGGACCGGCGACCATGGTGCCCGCGACCGACCGGCTGAGCGGCTTCCGCGAGGCGGCCGCCGAGACGGGGCTCGAGATCGTCGCGGTCGAGGACGGCGACTTCTCCGAGGCCGGCGCCGCCGCGGCGATGCGCCGCATCCTGGACGGCGGGGACGTGCCGGAGGCGCTGTTCGTCGCGAGCGACCTCATGGCCCGCGGCGCGCTCGAGGTGCTGCGCGAGGCGGGTCTGTCGGTGCCCGGCGACGTCGCGATCATCGGCTTCGACGACTCGCCGGTCGCGACCGCGGTGACCCCCGCGCTCACGACGATCCGCCAGCCCTCGCGCGCGCAGGGCGTGGCGATGGCCGATGCGCTCCTCGGCCTCCTCGCCGGCCGCCCGGTGCCGCCCGCGACGATCCTCCCCACCGAGCTCGTGGTCCGCGACTCCGCCTGAGTCGTCCCGCCCGCCCCCTCCCGGCCGAGGTTCCGTCGCGGAAACACCGCTGAGCGGGTGACACGCCCGGGCGCCGCATCCGGATGCCGGCGGGTCGGCCGTCTTCCCGGCGGCGTGGGTCGGCGACGGGCGGCCCGGGTGGGCTACCGGGGATCGCCGCCGAGCGGGCCGACCGCGGGGATCGGGCCGCCGTCGTCGGCGCCGGTCTTGCGGGCCCGGGCGATCGCGTTGCCGAGGTGGTAGATCAGCAGCGCGGCGGCGGCGCCGATCACGATCGCCCCGAGCTGGAAGTCGCCCCACACGATCGTGAAGCCCGCGATCGCGATGACGAGCGACACCGCGGCGGTGTACTGGTTGACCGGCCGCGAGAAGTCGACACGGTTGTCGACCCAGATCTTGATGCCGATGATGCCGATGAGGCCGTACAGGGCGGTCGTCACGCCGCCGAGCACGCCCGCCGGGATCGTGTTGAAGACGGCGCCGACCTTCGGCGACAGGCTCAGCAGGATCGCGACCGTACCGGCCACCCAGTACGCGGCGGTCGAGTACACGCGGGTCGCGGCCATGACGCCGATGTTCTCGCCGTACGTCGTCGTGCCCGAGCCGCCGAACGTGCCCGCGAGCGTCGTCGCCGCGCCGTCGGCGATGAGCGCCCGACCCGTCGAGCGGTTCACCGACGGGTCGGTCATCGTCGCCACACCGCGTACGTGTCCGACGTTCTCGGCGATGAGGACGAGCACGACCGGCAGGAACATCGCGATCACCGACCACGTGCCGGGGCTCGCGAAGTCGGCGATGTGGAACTCGGGCAGGCCCAGCCACGCCGCATCCGACACCGCCTGGAAGTCGATGAGCTGCTCGCCTGTCGACAGCTGCACGATGACGGCGAACACGTAACCCACGACGACGCCGAGCACGATCGAGATGCGGCCGAGGAAGCCGCGGAAGAGCACCGCGAACAGCACGACCGCGACGAGCGTGACGGTGCCGACGAGCGGCTGCACCTGGAAGTTCTGCCACGCCACGGGCGCGAGGTTGAACCCGATGAGCGCGACGATCGCCCCCGCGACGACCGGCGGCATGAGCGTGTCGATCCAGCCGAGACCGGCGAACTGCACGATCACGCCCACCGCGGCGAGCAGGACGCCGACCGCGACGATGCCCGCGAGGGCCGAGCCCATGCCCTGCGTCGCCGTCGCGGCGGTCACCGGCGCGATGAACGCGAACGACGACCCGAGGTAGCTGGGGAGCTTGTTCCGCGTGATGAGGAGGAACAGCAGCGTGCCCACGCCCGAGAACAGCAGCGTCGTCGACACCGGGAAACCGGTCAGCACCGGCACGAGGAACGTCGCGCCGAACATCGCGATGACGTGCTGGACGCCGACCGCGATCGTCGCGGGCCAGCTCAGCCGCTCGTCCGGGCGCACGACCGCGCCCGGCTCGACGGTGCGACCGTTTCCGTGCAGCTTCCACAGCGCCATGGGTCCTCCTCGAAAACGCCTCGCGTCACTGTAGCGACGATCGTCGTTTCGCCGCGGTTACGCCGCGACGGGCGTCGGCGCCGTCACCCGCCGGTGAGGCGCTGGAGCAGCTCGGCGTAGCGGGCGCGGGTGCGCTCGGCGATGTCGTCGGGGATCGCGGGCGGCTCGCCGGTGCGGTCCCAGGATGCGGCGAGCCAGTCGCGCACGATCTGCTTGTCGAAGCTCGCCATGCGCTCGGCGGGCGTGGATCCTTCGCGCCATGCCGCCGCATCCCAGTACCGCGACGAGTCGGGCGTGAGCACCTCGTCGGCGAGCACGAGGCGCCCCTCGTCGTCACGGCCGAACTCGAACTTCGTGTCGGCGAGGATGAGGCCCCGCGCCTCGGCCGTCGCGGCGGCGCGGGCGTACACCTCGAGTGAGAGCGCGCGCAGCTCCTCGGCCGTCTCCGCTCCCACGATCTCGACGGTGCGCTCGAACGAGATGTTCTCGTCGTGCTCGCCCATCGGCGCCTTGAACGCGGGCGTGAACAGCGGCTCGGGCAGGCGGTCGCCGTTTCGCAGGCCGGCGGGGAGCGGGATGCCGCACACCGTGCCGGCGTCGGCGTACTCCGCCCAGCCGCTGCCGGTGAGGTAGCCCCGCACGACGCACTCGATCGGCTGCATGTCGAGCGAGGCGACGACCATCGCGCGGCCCGCGACAGCGGGCGGGATGAGCTCGACGGCGTCGTCCCCGATCAGCACGTGGTCGGGCACGAGGTGATTGCGGATGCGGCGGCCGCCGTCGCCGCCGTCGAGGCGGTCGAACCACCACAGGCTCAGCGTCGTGAGGATCTCGCCCTTGCCCGGGATGCCGGGGGAGAGCACGTGGTCGAACGCGCTGACGCGGTCGCTCGCCACGACGAGGAGGCGCTCGGGCCGTGCTCCCTCGGCGGTGTCGCCCGGCACATAGAGGTCGCGGACCTTGCCGGAGTACACATGCCGCCAGCCGGGGAGCTCGAGGGTTCGCGTCACCCGCTCATTATCCCGGCCCGCCGCGCCTCGCGAGAACGCGCCCGTGCACCGTTTCCGCGCCGGGAAGCGTGCATCCGGGCGCTCTCGCGAGCCGCGGCGCCGCGCGAGGCGTCAGGGCGTGATGCGGTCGACGAATGCGCGCGCCTCGTCCACGAGATCCGCCCACCGCTGCGCGCCCGCCGCGGTACCGACCGTCACCCACTCGCGCAGCTCGCGCTCGCGCATCACCAGGGGCGACGCGGCGCCGGATGCGGTGAGCTCGACCACCCGCTCGGCCGGCACCTTCACGATGAGGTCGCCGTCGTGCCCGACGAACGCGTACACCTTGCCCCGCACGCGCAGCCCCTCGGTGCCGAACATGCGCCCCATGTCGATGCCGTCGTCCGCGAGATGGCGCTGGGCTATCGGGTCGAACACGTCGTGCGCCGCCGCCATCCGCTCGCGATCCACCATGCGCACACGGTAGCGGCCGCCGCGGAAACGGCGTATAGTCCACGTGGACTAGTCGACACGGACCATGAAGGGGACGCGCATGCCGGATGCTCCGGGCCTCACGCCGCTCGCGGTCATGATCCTCGCCCTGCTGCGCGAGGGCGACATGCACCCGTACGAGATGATGCGGCTGTTCCGGCTCCGCCGCGACGACCGCCTCGTCCGTCTGCAGAAGGGCACGCTGTACCACACGGTCGGACGCCTCGTCCGTGACGGGCTGCTCGCCGAGGTCGGCGTCGACCGCGACGGCAACCGCCCCGAGCGGACCACGTACGCCCTGACCGAGGCCGGCGGTCGCACCGTCGACACGTGGGTGCGCGCCGAGCTGCCGCGCATCGACCGCGCCTCCGAGTTCCGCGTCGCGCTCGCCGAGGCGCACAACCTCGACCGCGCCGAGGTGCGCGCGCTGCTGGACGAGCGCCGCCGGCTCCTCGCCGCCTCGCGGGACGACCTCCGTTCCGGACTCGCCGAGGCGTCGCGCCGCGCCGTGTCCCCGCAGTTCCTCGTCGAGGTCGAGCGCGAGCTCGCGCTCGTCACCGCCGAACTCGCCTGGCAGGACGCGCTGACCGCGCGCCTGGCCGATCCCGCCTACCCGTGGGGGGTCGCCGACCTCCCCGCCGAGCACGCGAAGACCCCATCCCCGAGAGAGAAGACCCCCGCATGACCGATTCCCGCGCCGCGGCGACCCCGCCGCATCCGAAGGACGCCTGGCCCGCCCTGTGGGCGCTCGTCATCGGCTTCTTCATGATCCTCGTCGACACGACGATCGTCTCGGTGGCCAACCCCGCGATCAAGGCCGCGCTCGACCCTGCCACGAACAACCTCGACAACGTGGTGTGGGTGACGAGCGCGTATCTGCTGACGTACTCCGTGCCGCTGCTGATCACCGGGCGTCTCGGCGACCGGTTCGGGCCGAAGAACATCTATCTCGTCGGTCTGGCGATCTTCACGGCCGCCTCGCTCGCGTGCGGCCTGTCGACCTCGCTCGGCATGCTCATCGCCGCGCGCGCGGTGCAGGGCCTGGGCGCAGCGATGATGACCCCGCAGACCATGGCCGTCATCACGCGCACGTTTCCGGCGGATCGCCGGGGGGCGGCGATGGGCCTGTGGGGCGCCACCGCGGGCGTTGCCACGCTCGTCGGTCCGCTCGCGGGCGGCCTGCTCGTCGACGGCTTCGGCTGGGAGTGGATCTTCTACATCAACGTGCCGGTCGGCATCGTCGCGTTCGTGCTCGCGTGGCGTCTCGTCCCGAAGCTGCCGACCAGCCCCCACCGCTTCGACATCCCGGGCGTCGTCCTGAGCGCGCTGGCGCTCTTCCTCATCGTCTTCGGGCTGCAGGAGGGCGAGCACTTCGACTGGGCGCCGTGGGTGTGGGGCATGGTCGTCACGGGCGTCGTCGTGCTCGCGGTGTTCGTGTGGACGCAGCGACGCACGACGCGCGAGCCGCTCGTGCCGCTCGACCTGTTCCGCGAGCGCAACTTCTCGGTCGCGAACGTCGCGATCGCCGCCGTCGGGTTCACCGTCACGAGCATGGCCCTGCCGCAGATGTTCTACCTGCAGCTCGCGCGGGGCCTCACGCCGACCGAGTCGGCGCTGCTGCTCATCCCGCTCGCGATCCTCTCGGGCGTGCTCGCGCCGTTCGCCGGCCGGCTGCTCGACCGCACCGACCCGCGCGTGCTGCTCGTGCCCGGGCTGCTGCTGGTGGCCGGCTCGCTCGTCCTGTACTCCGCGCTCATCTTCGCGGATGCGGCGATCTGGGCCTTCCTCGTCCCCGCGGCGCTCATGGGCATCGGCAATGCCGGAATGTGGGGACCGCTGGCGACGACCGCGACCCGCAATCTGCCGCCGCGTCAGGCCGGCGCGGGCGCGGGCATCTACAACACCACCCGTACGGTCGGATCGGTGATCGGCTCGGCATCGATCGCCGCGTTCATGCAGGCGCGCCTCGAGGCGAACCTGCCGGGCGCGGGGGATGCGACCTCGGGCTTCGGCTCGGAGGGCCTGCCCGCACAGATCGTCGGCGGCTTCTCGACCGCGATGGGGCAGGCGCTGATCCTCCCGATCCTCGTGAGCCTCGTCGGCCTCGTCGCCGTGCTGTTCATGCGCCGACCTTCGGTGATCCCGCGCCGCGGCGACCGCGCGGCCGACGCCCCCGCCGCCGCATCCGCCCCCGCCGCCGCGGGGGAGTGAGCTTCGGCCACGGCGCGTTCCACACAGGCGAATCGGTCGGATGCAGCACGAATTCACGCGGATCGTGCTGCATCCGGCCGATTCTCCCGTAGCGGGCGCGAGCGGGAGCGTCAGTGCTCGACGACGCGCGCGGCGATGTCGGTGCGGTGCTGCCCGCCCTCGAGGCGGATGCGGTCGATCGCGTCGTACGCGCGCTCGCGCGCCTCGCGGAACGTCGTGCCGAGCGCGACGACATTGAGCACGCGGCCGCCCGTGGCGATCAGCCCGTCGTCGGTGCGAGCGGTCGCGGCGTGCGCGAGATGCACGCCGTCGACCTCGGCCGCCGCATCCAGGCCCTCGAGCGGCCGCCCCGTGACGGGCGCGTCGGGATAGCCCTCGCTCGCGAGCACGACCGTGACCGCGGTGACCTCCGCGAAGACCGGGCGCGGGCGCTCCTCGAGACGGCCGGATGCGGCGGCCAGCAGCAGCTCCGACAGGGGGTCGAGCAGGCGCGGCAGCACCACCTGTGTCTCGGGGTCGCCGAAGCGCGCGTTGAACTCGATGACCTTGATGCCGGCGTCGGTGAGGATGAGCCCCGCGTACAGGAGGCCGATGAAGGGCGTCCCCTCGGCATCGAGCTGCCGCACGACGGGCAGCGCGATGTCGCGCGTGACGGCGTCGACGAACGCGTCCTCGTCGCCGAAGCGCCCCGACAGCCACGGCAGCGGCGAGTAGGCGCCCATGCCGCCCGTGTTGGGGCCCTCGTCGCCGTCGCGCAGACGCTTGTAGTCCTGCGCAGGGCTCAGCGGCAGGACGGAGTCGCCGTCACTCAGGAAGAACAGCGACACCTCGGGCCCGGCGAGGAACTCCTCGACGAGCACGGGCGCGGCGGCGAGGAACGTCTCGGCATGGGCGAGCGCGGCCGCGCGGTCGTCCGTGACGATGACGCCCTTGCCGGCGGCGAGCCCATCGGCCTTCACGACGTGCGGGGCGCCGAACTCGGCGAGCGCCGCGGTCACCTCGGCCAGGTTGTGCGCGCGCACGGCGCGGCCGGTGGGCACGCCCGCTGCATCCATGACCCGCTTCGCGAAGGTCTTCGAGCCCTCCAGCTGCGCGGCCGCCTTGCCCGGACCGAACACGGGGATGCCCCGCGTTCGCAGCGCGTCGGCGACGCCGGCGACCAGCGGCGCCTCGGGGCCGATCACGACGAGCTGGATGCTCTCGCGGCCCGCGAACTCGACGACCGCAACGGGGTCGACCGGGTCGAGGTCGACGATGTGTGCGTCTTCGGCGATGCCGGCGTTGCCGGGGGCGGCGAAGATCGCGTGCTCGGCGTCTTCCGCCCGCAGCGCGAGGATGATGGCGTGCTCGCGAGCACCGGAACCGAGGACGAGGATGCGCACGCGCTCAGCCTACCGAGCGCCTCCGGCCCGGCCCGGGGCGCCCCGGGCGCAGACGGCGCGGGGGCCCCGGTCGGCTGCTGCCTCGCCGCGGGCGCAGAATTCAGGCTCTGCGGTCGTGTGGATGCTGCGGGGCGGGCCCCGGCGACGGCTGAGCCTGAATTCTGCGCGGCTTCGGCGGCGTAGCGTGGGACGCATGGTGCGCAGGATCGAGACGGGCGACGGCCGCGCGGCGCTCGCCGCCGTCGCCGCGGCTCAGGACTCGGGCGCCGCGCCGGCCCGCACCGCCCTCGCCACGGCCGTGCGCTACCTGCTGCAGCTGCTGAGCGAGAAGGCGCCCGGGCACACGGTCGAGGTGCGCGTGCCGCCGTTCGGCGCGGTGCAGGTCGTCGAAGGGCCGCGGCACACGCGCGGCACGCCGCCGAACGTCGTCGAGACCGACCCGCTCACGTGGGTCGCGCTGGCCACCGGCGCGGTGCACTGGGCGGATGCAGCGGCCGCGGGCCGCATCGCCGCATCGGGCACCCGGTCCGACCTCTCCGACCTGCTGCCCCTGCGCCCCTGACCCGCACCGGCGGCGGTGGCGCTGGCCGGCGCCGCTGAGCTCGGACAGCCGCCCCGCCTCGGCCGCCGCCCCGCCCCGACCACAGCGGCCGAGACCGACGGCGCCGCGCCGCGGGCGGGGTGAGACAATGGAGGCGTGTCCGACCCCGACCGCACCCCCTCCGTCCGCGTGGACGTCGAGACCGTGCGCGTGCGGCGCGCGCCGAAGTACGGCGTGTTCCTCATCGCGGGTGCCGTCCTCGGGCTCATCGTGGCGGCGATCCTCACGACCGCCTTCCAGGGCACCGCACAGCCCAGCCCCACGACCGGAACGGTCTACACGCCGCTGCAGGTGTTCGGGTTCGTGGCGCTCATCTGCGTGCCGATCGGGCTCGCGCTCGGCGGCGCTGTCGCGGTGATCCTCGACCTCACGGTCGGCCGCCGCACGCGCGATCTCCGCGCCGGCCACCAGTCGGTGCACGGCGCCGACTGAGCGCCACGACGGCGCCGAGCGGGCGCTACGCCAGCTCGGCGATGATCGGATGGATGGCGGCGTCGAACGCGACGACGTCGCCGCGCAGGCCGTCGGTGACGGCCACCGTGAGCGAGCCGATCCACCACACGCCCCGCTGCGCGAGCGGCAGCACGTGCACGTTGAGCTCGAACGAGTGCGCGCGCCGCCCGACCTGCCGTTCGTGCTCGGCGATCGCGCTCGCGTACGCACGGTAGGAGACGCCGGGCTTGGCGGCCGTGTCGGCGCGGTACCGCTCGTGCGCGCGCTGCGCGTATGCGCACGCGTCGGCGGCGTGGGGGGCGATCTCGCGCCGCAGCTCGACCGCCGACTCGGGGAGCGCGACGAGCGTGTCGAAGCCGTCGACGAGGTCGAGCGGCTCGGGAGAGGGATGCGCCTGCGGCTCGACGGTCATGGCCCAATACGCCAGCCACTGCCGCTCCAGGAGCGCCTGCTCGGCCTCCGACCGCTCGGGTGCCGAGCGCGGCGGAAGACCGCGGAGCGTGGGCAGCTCGTCGGGGGAGCGCACGCCGATCGCGTGCCGCAGGAAGAGCGCGACGAGCACCGGCTGACCCGCGTCTTCGCGGATCACCCATTCCGGACCGCTGCCGCCCTGCATGCCGCCATTGTAGGAGTGCGCGCGCCCGCCCGGTCCGCCCCCTTGCGCCGGGCCGAAGCGCTTGTCCCGCGGCGCCTCCCGCGGCCTCCGACCCGGACGCCGCGCGTGCTCCCGCCGCCGGTAGGCTGAGCGGGTGGCGTCCCCCAACCCCTACAGTGCTGCCGGCGTCGACACCGCAGCGGGCGACCTCGCCGTCGAACTCATGAAGTCGGCGGTGCGCCGCACCCACGGACCGGAGGTGCTCGGCGGGGTCGGCGGATTCGCCGGCATGTTCGACGCGAGCGCCCTGCTGTCGTACACGAAGCCGCTGCTGGCGACGAGCACCGACGGCGTCGGCACGAAGGTCGCGATCGCGCAGGCGCTCGACAAGCACGACACGATCGGGCAGGACCTGGTCGGCATGGTCGTCGACGACATCGTCGTGGTGGGCGCCAAGCCGCTGTTCATGACCGACTACATCGCGTGCGGCAAGGTGCATCCCGAGCGCATCGCGGCGATCGTCTCGGGCATCGCGGCCGGATGCGCCGCCACGGGCACCGCCCTCGTCGGCGGCGAGACGGCGGAGCACCCGGGGCTCCTCGGCCCGGCCGACTACGACGTCGCGGGCGCCGCGACCGGCGTGGTCGAGGCCGACGCCGTGCTCGGCGCCGACCGCGTGCGCGACGGCGACGTCGTGCTCGCCCTGGCTTCGAGCGGGCTGCACTCCAACGGCTTCTCGCTCGTGCGTCACATCGTGGCGCGCCGCGGCATCGGCTACGGCGACCACGCCGCCGACTTCGGCACGACATGGGGCGAGGCCCTGCTCGAGCCGACGCGCCTGTACACGTCGCCGCTCCTGCGCCTCATCGACGCCGTCCCCGGCGTGCACGCCCTCAGCCACGTCACGGGAGGCGGCATCGCCGCCAACCTCGCGCGCGTGCTGCCGCGCGGCATGTGGACCGAGATCGATCGCTCGACGTGGTCGCCCGCGCCGGTGTTCCGTGTGCTGGCCGACCTCGGCGACCTCGACCTCGCCGACACCGAGGGCACGTGGAACCTCGGCATCGGCTTCCTCGCCGTCGTCTCGGCGGATGCGGCGGACGCCGCCGTCGCGGCCCTCGAGGCCGACGGCATCCCTACGTGGCAGGTGGGCGTCGTACGCGACGCCGGCCGTCCGGAGGGCGAGTGGGAGCAGGGCGCGAAGGGCGTCGACGGCGGCGCGGTGCGCCTCGTCGGAGAGTACGCGACCTCGCAGAGCGGAGCGAAGTAACACCCCATGTGCGGCATCGTCGGGATGGCCGGTCGCGGCCCGGTCAACCAGGAGATCTACGACGCCCTCCTCCTCCTCCAGCATCGCGGCCAGGACTCCACCGGCATCGCGACGGCCGAGGCGAACGGCGTCTTCCACATCAACAAGCAGCGCGGCATGGTGCGCGAGGCGTTCCGCACGCGCGACATGCGCTCGCTGCTCGGCGAGATCGGGCTCGGGCACGTCCGGTACGCCACGCGCGGCACCGCCTCGAGCGAGGAGGAGGCGCAGCCCTTCTACGTCAACGCGCCGTACGGCATCGTGCTGGTACACAACGGCAACCTGACGAACACGCGCGAGCTCACCGACGACCTGTTCCATAAAGACCGCCGCCACTTGAACACGAGCTCCGACACCGAGCTGCTCGTGAACATCCTCGGCTCCGAGCTGCAGTCCGAGATCTCCGGGCCCGACCTCGACCCCGACCAGGTGTTCCGCGCGGTCTCGCGCGTGCACGAGCGCGTCGAGGGCTCGTACGCGGCGATCGCGCTCATCGCGGGCTACGGGCTGCTGGCGTTCCGCGACCCCTTCGGCATCCGCCCGCTGATCCTCGGCACGCGCGCGGCCGACCCGGCCGTCGGCGGCTACGAGTGGGTCGTGGCATCGGAGTCGCTCGTGCTGGAGAACGCGGGCTTCGAGGTGGTCCGCGACATCCTGCCCGGCGAGGCGGTCTTCATCGGCCTCGACGGCACGCTCCACACGCGCCAGTGCGCGACCGACCCCGTGCTGAAGCCGTGCTCCTTCGAGTACGTGTACCTCGCGCGGCCCGACTCCGTCATGAACGGGATCTCGGTCTACGAGGCGCGCCTGCGCATGGGCGAGCGCCTCGCCGACACGATCGCGAAGTACACGCCTCCCGGATCCATCGACGTCGTCATGCCCATCCCCGACTCGGCACGACCCGCGGCGATGCAGGTCGCCCGCAAGCTCGGCCTGGAGTACCGGGAGGGCTTCTACAAGAACCGCTACGTCGGCCGCACGTTCATCATGCCCGGGCAGGCGGTGCGCAAGAAGAGCGTCCGCCAGAAGCTCAACGCGATGTCGACGGAGTTCAAGGGCAAGAACGTGCTCCTCATCGACGACTCGATCGTGCGCGGCACCACGAGCAAGCAGATCATCCAGATGGCGCGCGACGCCGGCGCCGCGTCGGTGACGTTCGCGTCGGCCGCGCCGCCGGTGCGCTTTCCGCACGTGTATGGCATCAACATGCCCTCCCGGCACGAGCTCGTCGCGCACGGCCGCACGATCCCCGAGATCGCGGCAGAGCTGGGCTGCGACTACCTCGTGTACCAGGAGGTCGAAGACCTGCGCGCCGCGATCATCGAGGGGTCCGACCTCGACGACCTCGACATGAGCTGCTTCGACGGACGCTACGTCACGGGCACCGTCACGGAGGAGTACCTCGCGTGGGTGGAGGGCAGCCAGCAGTCGTGACCGTCGCGGGCGGCGGGCGGATGCTGTGGGACCAGCACACGTGCGTCGCGCTGCGGCCCGACGCCGATGTGTCCGAACTCCGCCGATATGCCGGCGCGGCTGGCGCGTTCGTGTCGCTGAACGCCGGATACGCGCCGCATCCGTTCGCGGTGACGAGCGCGCTGCTCGACGCCTTCCGCCGTCAGGTCGAGGAGACCCCCGGGCTCGAGCTCGCCGACACGCTCGCTGAGGTCGACGCGATCCGGGCGGGCGGGGCGATCGCGGTCGCCTTCGACCTCGAGGACTGCCGCCCGCTCGACGGCGACCTCGGCAACGTCGCCGTGCTGTACGGCAAGGGCGTGCGCACCCTCGCGCCGACGTACAACCACGCCAACGCGGCCGGATGCGGCTGCCTCGACGTCGACGACAGCGGGCTCACCGCGTGGGGCCGGCGCCTGGTCGCCGAGATGAACGCGGTCGGGATGGTGCCCGACGGCTCGCACGGCAGCGCGCAGACCGGACTGGATCTGTGCCGCGTGTCGACGACGCCCGTCGTCTACTCGCACTCGTGCATGAGGGCCGTGTGGGAGCATCCGCGCAACATCACCGACGACCAGGCGCGTGCGTGCGCCGACAGCGGCGGGGTGGTCGGGATCACGGGCGTCGGCATCTTCCTCGGGCCGAACACCCCGACGCTCGAGGCGATGACGCGCCACCTCGAGCACGCCGTCGAACTCGTCGGCATCGATCATGTCGGGGTGAGCTCGGACTTCTCCTTCGACTGGCGCGAGTTCCGCGACGAGATCGCGGCGAACACCGACCTCTACGACGACAGCTACACCCGCTGGGGTCCGATGGAGTGGATGCCGCCCGAGACGCTCGTCGGGCTCGGCGCGCACCTGGCGTCCCGCGGCTGGGCCGGCGAGGACATCGACGCGGTGCTCGGCGGCAACTTCCGTCGCGTCGCTGCGCAGACGTGGGGCTGACCGGGAGAGCGTTCCCGTGGGGTTCACCTCGCGCTCGCCGCGCGTTCGCGCGGCAGGAGTTGGCTGGGGCGCGCGGCGTCGACCGACGCCGCGTCGAACAGAAGGAACCCCTCCATGACTCCTGTGACACACCATCGCGCCCGCGCGGCGCTCTCGGTGCTGGCCCTGGGTGCGCTGCTCGCCGGCGGCGCGCTCACGGCGCTGCCCGCCTCGGCCGCCGACATCCCCCTGACCGAGAACGGCGGGGCCGCCCGGCACGACGGCGACCGCACCGCCGCGATCCGCAGTTCGCTCGTCGGCGGACCGGCCAAGAACGTCATCCTGCTCATCGGCGACGGCATGGGCGACTCCGAGATCACGGTCGCCCGCAACTACGCCGAGGGCGCCGCCGGCACGTTCGCCGGCATCGACGCGCTGCCCCTCACCGGGCAGTACGTGCACTGGGCCGTCGACAAGAACGGCAAGCCGAACTACGCGTCCGAGTCGGCATCGACGGCGTCGGCGTGGTCGACGGGCACCAAGACGCAGAACGGGCGCCTCAGCGTCGACTACTCGGGGCTGCAGGGCGTACCGCAGCCCACGCTCCTCGAGCTCGCGAAGGCCAACGGCATGAAGACCGGCAACGTCTCCACCGCCGAGATCCAGGATGCGACGCCCGGAGCCGAGATCGCGCACGTCTCGGCGCGCAGCTGCTACGGCCCCGACACGATGTCGGCGTGCCAACCGGACGAGGCGCTCGAGAACGGCGGTCTCGGCTCGATCAGCGAGCAGCTCCTGAACGTCCGCCCCGACGTCACGCTCGGCGGCGGCTGGAAGAGCTTCACGCAGACGGCCAAGGCCGGGCCGTGGCAGGGGGAGACGCTCGAGGCGCAGGCGAAGGACCGCGGCTACCAGGTCGTCCGCGACGCCGCCGGCCTCGCCGCGGTGACCGAGGCGGACGCCGACCGCCCGCTGCTGGGGCTGTTCACCGACGGGAACTTCCCGACCCGCTGGACCGGGCCGAACGCGACCGTGGGCGGCGGCAACGGTCCCGCCGTGACCTGCCAGGAGAACCCCGAACGCCTCGGCACGGGGCTAGAGCTCGCCGACCTCACGCAGAAGGCGATCGACCTGCTCGACAACAAGGACGGGTTCTTCCTCCAGGTCGAGGGCGCGAGCATCGACAAGCAGGACCACGCCGCCAATGCGTGCGGGCAGATCGGCGAGACCGTCGACCTCGACGAAGCGGTGCAGGTCGCCCTGGCGTACGCGCAGCAGCGCGACGACACGCTCGTCGTCGTGACCGCCGATCACGCGCACACGAGCCAGATCCTCGGCTCGACGCCTCCCGGGCTCAGCATCAAGCTCACGACCGTCGAGGGCCAGGACATGATCGTCGGCTACGGCACCGCGAACGCGGGGGAGTCGCAGCAGCACACCGGTGCGCAGGTGCGGATCGCCGCGTACGGCCCGGGAGCCGCGAACGTCGTCGGCCTGAGCGACCAGACAGACCTGTTCTTCACGGCCGTCGACGCGCTGCGACTGAAGCGCGACCTCGCCTCCCTCAGCGCCGACGCGAAGGTCACGACCGACAAGCGCGAGTACGCGCCCGGCGAGCCGATCACGGTGACCGTCACGGGGCTCGACGCCGACTGGCAGGCGACCGGCACGCTGGCCTCCGACCCCGTCGACCTCGGGCAGCGCGACGTCCTGCGCGGCACCGCCACGTTCACGGCGACGGCGCCGCAGGAGGTCGGCCCGCACACCGTGACGATCGCCGGCGTGCAGACGGGGACGTCCACGGCCGCGGCCATCACGGTGTCGACCACGCCCGCACCCGGCGGCGGGCAGGTGCCCGACCCCGGCGCATCCGGGCAGCCCGCGGCCGTCGGATCGGGCATCGGCGCGGGCCCGCTCGCCGTCACCGGCGGAACCGTGCCGTGGCTCGCGATCGGCTTCGGGGCCGCCTTCGTCGCGGTCGGCACGATCGTGGTCATCCGCCGACGGCGCCGCGCCGCCTGACATCGCGCGCAACGAAACGGCCGGCGGCAGTCCGCGGACTGTCGCCGGCCGTCGTCGCAGTCTCCGGGCGGATCGCCGCGGGCGGGCGACCACATCGCCCGGAAGGCTCAGGCCTTCTCGTCCTCGTACGTCTCCTCGTACTCGTCCGCCCACTTGTCGACGTACTCGTCGCCACCGTTCTCGGGGTGGCCGAGTTCGCGCTCGAGGGCCGCGTAGTTGACGGAGTACGTGTCGTACTTCAGTTCACGGGCGATCTTGGTGTTCTTCGCCTTTTGACGGCCACGCCCCATGCGAGACCCCCTCTGATCGACATCGCGGGCAGTGCTCGCGCCCGACGCATTCACGGATCCGGATCGAACCGGTAAGAGTAGCATTCAGGATATCACGGTGGATCCCGCGCCCTGCCCGCGCGGGCCGGATGCGCGCGGCGGACGGAGGAGGCGCAGGATGGCGACGGAGCCGATCGAAGGTCCCGAGGAGCGCACCGCGCAAGCCGCCGACGTGCCGCAGGGCGCGGTGCTGGCCGGTGTCGTCCCCGGCCAGTCCTCCCGCGTCATGCTCGAGGCCGCCCGCTACGCGAAGCTCCTGGGCGCCCCGCTCGCGATCATCCACGTGGACGTGACCCGCTTCGTGACCTTCGAAGACCCCGACGGCTACGTGCACACGGCGCCGGTCGACCTCGACGTGAGCGACGGCGCGCCGCAGCTGGAGACGGTGCGTCGCCAGGCGGAGGAGGCGCTCGTCTCGTGCCCGGTTCCGTGGAGCGTGCACCAGCTCGTCGGCGACCCGGCCCTCGCCCTGAAGCATCTCGCCGACAAGGTCGACGCGAAGCTCCTCGTCGTCGGCACGCGCAAGCGCGGCCTCGGCGAGTCCATTCGCGAGTTCTTCACCGGGTCGGTGGCGGCGCGGCTGTCGCACCGCCAGCACAGGCCGGTCCTCGTCGTGCCGCTGGGCGACCCGGTGCCCGACGACGAGGAGATCGCCTGGACCTGACCGGCGACCTCCTCGACGTGGTGCTCAGCCCCGCAGCCGCCGCGTGAGCTCGCGCGACGCCTCGTCGAGCGTCCGCTCGAGGGTGTCGACGATGTCGGCGGCCAGCGCGCCCCCGCGGGCGACGTGGGTGCGCAGGTCGCTGCGCACGCGGGCGCGGAAGTCGTTCACGATCGCGTCGGCTCGCTGCAGCTGAGCGCGCGCGGCGACGCGGGCGTCGTCTGCGGCGGCGCTCGGCGCCGAGGCGCGGTCGCTCTTGGCCGCCGCGGCGAGATCGGCCCGGAGGCTCCGCATCGCGTCGCGGACGCTGCCGCGGACCTCGTCGGCGATGAGACGGATGCTGTCGGCGAGCCCCTGCTCGATGCCCTCGAGCTCGCCCGTTCGCGCCGCCACTTCCGCGCGCCCGGCATCGGTGATCTCGTAGACGGTCTTGCGGCCGTCGACCGTCTTGGTCACCAGGCCCTCCTCCTCGAGCTTCGCCAGCCGTGGATACACCGTGCCGGCTGAGGGGGTGTAGGTGCCGCCGGTGCGGTCGGAGAGGGCCTGCATGAGGTCGTAGCCGTGGCGCGGCGACTCGTCGAGCAGGCTCAGGAGGTACAGGCGCAGGTCGCCGTGGGAGAAGACGGGGCTCATCACCACTCCTCCTCGGCCTCGAGATCGCCCTGGCGCACGCCCGAGGCGCCGCGCCGGAGCACCGTGACGTCGCCCGACACCGTGTTGGCGCGGATGTCGACGAAGGAGCCGCTGAGCTCGCCCACCGCATCGGCGTAGTTCGTCGGGCCCGAGCCCGATCGCTTGACGCCGTCGATGAGCACGCGCCCGCTCACCGAGCGCACGACGAAGTTGGCGGGGTACGCGTCGTCGAGCCGCACGGTGCCGTTGCCGGAGACCGAGTTGAGGTTCACGCCCTGCACCGGCCCGTGGGCATCCACGAGCATCGCACCCGAGACGGTGTCGATCGAGGCCTTCCGGATGCGCCCGGTGGCGGCGACGTCGCCCGAGACGGAATTCGCGCTCAGCGCGCCGTCGATGCGGCGCACCTGCACGTCGCCCGACACGGCGTTGACGTTGAGATCGCCGACGAGTCCGTCGACGATGATGTCGCCCGACACCGTGTTCAGGCGCGTGTCGTGCTGGAGGCCGGTGACGAGGGCGCTCGCGCTCACGACGCCGAGGGTGAGCGCGATGTCGCGCGGTACGGCGATGCTGATCTCGGCCTTCGGTCCGCCCGCGCCGAAATTGCGGAACACCTCGAGGAAGTTGTCCCAGCGCAGCTGCGGGTGGTCGATCTCGAGGCTGTCCTCGTCGACCTCGATGCGCAGATCCTTCACGCTGACCGCGTGAACCTCGATGCGCACGCCGGGCTCGTCGTGGGCGACGACGTCGAGCTGACCGCCGACGAGGCCGACCTTGAGCTTGCGGACCATGTCGATGTCGATGACCCGCGTCTCTCCCGGGTGCACCAACCACTTCTCCGTCGTCATGGGAATCCTCCTCAGGTTCGCGATATATCGCGTTGACACGACGGTAACACGATATATCGCGTTCCGCCATGGTCACACGGCTGCAGCGCATCCTCCTGCTGCGGGCGCTCGGGCTCGGGCTCCCCGACATCGCGCGCGTTCTGCGTCGCGACCAGGACGAGCAGGCGGCGCTGACCGCGCACCTGGACGTCCTGCGCGACGAGCGCGCGCGCCTGGACCGCCGCATCACGGCGGTGGAGACCACGATCCGCAAGAGGAAGGGAGGTGAGACACCCATGGCAGAGGAGATGTTCGACGGCTTCGATCACACGGCCTACAAGGACGAGGTGACCGAGCGCTGGGGGGCGGACGCGTACGCACGCGGTGACGCGTGGTGGCGCGGCCTGAGCGCGGCGGAGCGCGATGCGTTCCAGCGGGAATCCACGACGCTCGCACAGGCCGGGGCGACGGCGGCGGAATCCGGCGCCGACCCGGCCGGCGTGGAGGCGGCGGCGCTCGCAGAGCGTCACGTCGCGTGGCTCCGGTCGATTCCGGGTACTCCCGCGAACGTATCCGGCGGGGTCGCCGGGTACCTTCGCGGTCTCGGCGACATGTACGTCGCCGATCCGCGCTTCGGCCGGCACTACGCCACGGCCGACGGCGGCGACGCCGGCGCGCGGTTCATCCGCGACGCGCTGCACGCGTGGGCCGATGCCCGGGAGTGAGACGCCGGCAGACAGAACGGATGCCACGTCCCGTTGGGGGAGGGGACGTGGCATCCGTATGTCGCGATCAGATCGCGAGGGGCGGTGGCGACGGCGTACCCGAAACACCGGGCGCCACCCTGGGGAGGCTCAGACGCTGCGGCGTCCGCTGATCACTCTGAACAGGAACGCGATGAGGGCGATGACGGCCACGATGAGGGCCACCCACAGCAGCCAGTTCAGGGCGGCGTTCAAGCCGCCGACGATCGCCAGCACGATGGCGACGACGATGATGATGATGAGGGCGATGTTCATGGCGAGTGCTCCTTTCGCCGGAGGCCGTCGGTGTGGACCCCCGGGCGCCGCGGACGGCACCCCTCAGCATGGATTCCAGGACGGAGGCGGGTCGCGCCCTTGACGACGTGGCGGCCGCGGTGGTAGCGGCGGGGTGTCGTGCGTCGGCCGCGGTCGCGTGTCAAGCCCTCCTTCGGGCGGCCCGCGATGCTCGTAGCGTCGGGTGCACCGACGAAGGGAGCCGCCATGCCCGGTGGACGGGGTGCGAACCTGAAGGACCGCGAGCTGTACGAAGAGCTGCGCAAGGACGGTGCCAGCAAGGAGAAGGCCGCGCGCATCTCCAACGCCGCCGCGGCGCAGGGTCGGTCGACGCTCGGGCGGCGCGGCGGTCACGCCGAGGACTACGAAGACCGCACGGTGCCGGAGCTGCGTCGCCGCGCGAAGGAGCTCGGACTGCGCGGCTACTCGGGCAAGAAGAAGGCGGAGCTCATCTCGATGCTCCGCAGCCACTGACGGTGGCGCGTCTGATCCGGGTCCGCCCGTACGAGGATCCGGGCTTCCGCCGCGTCCGCGCGGGGCAGGCGTTCCGCTACGTCGATCACACCGGGAAGGCGGTCGCCGAGGGCGATGCCGAGCGCGCCCACGCGCTCGTCATCCCGCCCGCGTGGCGGGAGGTGTGGATCTCGCGCGAGCCGCGGGGCCACATCCAGGCCGTCGGCACGGACGAGGCGGGCCGGCGCCAGTACCTGTACCACGCCGACTGGTCCAAGCGCCGCGACAAGGGCAAGTTCGCGCGCGCCCTCGCGCTCGCCGAGGCCCTGCCGCGTGCGCGCGGCCGCGTGACGCAGGCCCTCCGCCGCGAGGCGCTCGACCGCGAGCGCGTGCTGGCCGTCGCGTTCCGCCTGCTCGACCAGGTGGCCCCGCGCGTCGGCACCGCCCGGTACTTCGCGACCAACGGCAGCCGCGGCCTCACGACCCTGCAGCGGCGCGATGCGGAGATCGACGGCTCGCATGTGACGCTCTCCTTCCCCGCCAAGAGCGGCAAGCGCGCGTTCCTCCAGCTCGACGACGACCTCCTGGCCGCGACGCTCGAGCAGCTGCGCACCGGCCGCCCGCGCGCACCCCTGCTCGCGTACGTCCGCGGGCGGCGGCGCGTGCCCCTCACGCCCGGCGACGTCAACGCGTACGTGCGCAGCATCACGGGCGGCTCCTTCACGGCGAAGGACTTCCGGACGCTGCGCGGCACCATCCTCGCGGCGGAGGCGCTTGCGCGCATCGGCACGGTCGACACCAAGACCGACCTCAAGCGCGCGGAGCTGCTCGCGGTGCGCGCGACGGCCGAGAAGCTCGGGAACACGCCCGCCGTCGCACGGTCGAGCTACATCGACCCGCGCGTGTTCGCCCTGTACCGGCGCGGGAAGCTGATGGACCTGGAGGGCTCGCACGACAACGCCATCCGGCGCCTCATCCTCGGCGAGTGACGTAGCGCCGGCAGCGCTCGCGGATAGGGTGAGCGGGTGTTCTCGTGGGCGCATCTCGGACTGGTGATCCTGGGCGGCGCCCTCGGCACCGCGGCGCGCGCGGGGCTGCAGCTCGCGGTCGGGGACGCGCTCGGGGGGTGGTTCGTCCCGGTCGTCAACATCGTCGGCGCCTTCGCGCTGGGCGTCGTGACGGGCCTGCTCGCCCGTCGGATGCACGCGCCGCGCGGCCGCGTGATCCGCCACTTCGTGGGCACGGGTGTCTTGGGCGGGTTCACGACGTACAGCGCCCTCGCGGTCGAGGCGGCGCACAGCCCGGTCCTCCTCGCGGTCGGGATCGCGGGGGCCGCCCTCGGCACAGCGGCCGGTGCGATCGGCCTCGCCGTCACCGCACCGCGGCGGGCCGGCGCGTGACGCCGCTGCTGTTCCTCGGCGTCGCAGCCGCCGGCGGGGCGGGCGCGGCGCTGCGGTACCTCCTCGACCTCATGCTCACGCGGTGGTGGGGGTCGCGCGTGCCGTGGGGCATCCTCGCCGTGAACCTCACGGGCGCCTTCGCCCTCGGACTCCTCTCCGCGGGCCTCGCGGATGCCACGGGGCTGTGGCTCTGGGGCACGGGCCTCCTCGGCGGCTACACCACCTTCTCGTCGGTCGCCGTCAGCACGGCTCTGCTCGCGCGCGAGCGGCGGACGCGGGCATCCGTCGCCTACGGCGTCGGCACCTTCGCCGGCACCGTCGTCGCAGCGCTCGCGGGGCTCGCGATCGGCGCCGCGCTGCTCGGCTGAGCACCCTCCCGTCACCGCCGCGGGTCGCGCGGCCGCATGGAATACTGGCACCGATACATCTCTGTATCGATCGTCCGACCTCCTCACGAAGGACACCCGTGTCGAATCTGGCCGTGCTGAGCCTGAAGAACCGGGCGCTCATCGCGCTCGTCACGATCGTCGCGGCCGTGTTCGGCGGACTCGCGCTCGTGAGCCTGAAGCAGGAGCTCATCCCCTCGATCGAGTTCCCGCAGCTCGCCGTCGTCACGCAGTACCCCGGCGCGTCTCCCGAGGTGGTCGAGAACGACGTGTCCACGCCGATCGAGACCGCGATCCAGGGGGTCCCGGGTCTCGAGTCGACCACGGCGACGAGCACCACGAACGCCTCGATCATCTCCGCGTCGTTCACGTACGGCACCGATCTGGCCACCGCCGAGCAGAAGATCACGCAGGCGATCAACCGCATCTCGTCGCAGCTGCCCGAATCGGTCGAGCCGAACGTCCTCTCGGCGAGCATCGACGACTTCCCCGTCATTCAGGTCGCCGTCACCGGGTTCTCCGACGCCGGCGCCGCCCAGGCGCAGCTCGAGGCCACGGTCATCCCGGATCTCGAGGACGTCGCGGGCGTCAACGCGGCGCAGATCGTCGGGGGCCTCGGCCAGCGCGTCACCGTGACGCCCGACCCTGCGCGGTTGGCCGAGCGCGGCTTCACGCAGCAGGCCATCACGGATGCGCTCGACCAGAACGGCGTGCTCTTCCCCGGCGGCCGGATCACCGAGGGCGCGCAGAGCCTCACGGTGCAGACCGGCGCGAAGCTCACGTCCGTCGACGACCTCGCCGCCCTGCCGCTCGTCCCCACCAGCGTCCAGCAGGCCGCCGCCGGCCCCACGACGATCGGCGACGTGGCGACCGTGGCCGAGACGCCCGATCCGGTCACGACGATCTCGCGCGTCGACGGCGAATCCGCCCTCACGATCGCGGTGACGAAGCTGCCCGCCGCCAACACGGTCGACGTCTCGCGCGGCGTGCTGGCCGCGCTCCCCGGCCTCGAGGATCAGCTGGACGGCGCCACCTTCACGGTCGTCTTCGACCAGGCGCCGTACATCCAGCAGTCGATCGAGGCGCTCGCGCAGGAGGGCCTGCTCGGCCTCGCCTTCGCGGTCGTGGTGATCCTCGTCTTCCTCCTGTCGGTGCGCTCGACGCTCGTGACGGCGATCTCCATCCCGACGAGCGTGCTCATCACGTTCGTCGGCATCCAGGCCTTCGGCTACTCGCTGAACATCCTGACGCTCGGGGCGCTCACGATCGCGATCGGCCGCGTCGTGGACGACTCGATCGTCGTCATCGAGAACATCAAGCGGCACTACGTCGGCGACGCCGACAAGCTCGCCAGCATCCGGCTGGCCGTCCGCGAGGTGGCTGCCGCGATCACCGCGTCCACGATCACGACCGTCGCCGTGTTCCTGCCGATCGCCTTCGTCGGCGATGTCACCGGTGAGCTCTTCCGCCCCTTCGCGCTCACCGTCACGATCGCGATGGCCGCGTCCCTCCTCGTCGCGCTCACGATCGTGCCCGTGCTCGCCTACTGGTTCCTGCGGCCGGGCAGGCCGGTGACGGATGCGGCGGGCCGCGCCGTCGATCCGGAATCCCCCGAGGCGCCGCCCAGCCGGCTGCAGCGGGGCTACCTGCCGGTGCTGTCGTGGACGCTGCGGCACTCGACCGTGACGCTCTTGGCGGCCGTGCTCGTCCTCGCCGGCACCCTCGCCCTCGCGCCGCTCATGAAGACGAACTTCCTCGGCGACTCGGGCCAGAACACGTTCACAATGACGCAGGACATCGGCCCGGCGGCGAGCCTGGACGCCGAAGACGCCGCCGCGCAGCGCGTGGAGGAGGTCGTCCGCGGCATCGACGGCATCGAGACGGTGCAGGTGTCCATCGGATCGAGCGGGTCGGCCCTGCGCGACGCGTTCTCGGGCGGCGGCGCCGGCATCACCTACTCGATAACGACCGACCCCGACGCCGATCAGGTTCCGCTGCGCGAGCGCGTGCAGCAGGCCGTCGCCGACCTCGACGATGCCGGGACGATCACCGTCGCCTCCTCGGGCGGCGGCTTCGGCTCGTCCGACATCGACGTCGACATCACCGCTCCCGACGGCCAGAGCCTGCAGACCGCCACCGACGCGGTCGTGGCCTCCCTGCAGGATCGCGCCGGGCTCGCCCAGGTGACGAGCAACCTGTCCGCGTCGCTGCCCTACATCGCGGTGCGGGTCGACCGGGAGGCGGCAGCGCGGCTCGGCCTCTCGGAGGTCGCCGTCGGCGGCATCGTCTCGAACACGATGCAGCCCCGCCAGGCGGGGTCGGTCGAGATCGACGGACGCGCGCTCACGGTCTACCTCGCCGCATCCGCGGTGCCCGCGACGATAGACGAGCTGAAGGCGCTCGAGATCCCCTCGGCCACCGGCCCGGTGCGGCTCGACCAGGTCGCCACCGTCGAGCAGGCGCAGGGGCCCACCTCGATCACCACAGAACGCGGCCAGCGCACCGCGACGGTGACCGTGACGCCCTCGACCGACGACCTGAACGCCGCATCGGCGACGGTGCGCGAAGCGCTCGCCGACGCCGACCTCCCGCGCGGAGCCGACGCCTCGGTCGGCGGTGTGCTCTCGCAGCAGACCGACGCGTTCTCCCAGCTCGGTCTCGCTCTGCTCGCGGCGATCCTCATCGTGTACGTCGTGATGGTCGCGACCTTCAAGTCGCTGCGTCAGCCGCTCGAGCTGCTGGTGTCGGTGCCGTTCGCCGCGACCGGCGCGATCCTGCTGCAGATCGTCACGGGGGTGCCGCTCGGGGTCGCGTCGCTCATCGGCGTGCTCATGCTGATCGGCATCGTCGTCACGAACGCGATCGTCCTGGTCGACCTCGTGAACCAGTACCGCGAGAAGGGGCTATCGGTCCACGACGCCACCGTCGCCGGCGGCGCGCGGCGTCTGCGTCCCATCCTCATGACGGCGCTCGCCACGATCTTCGCGCTGACCCCGATGGCGCTGGGCATCACCGGTCACGGCGGGTTCATCTCCCAGCCGCTGGCGATCGTCGTCATCGGCGGACTGGTGTCGTCCACCGTCCTGACGCTGCTCGTGCTGCCGACGCTGTACAACCTCGTGGAAGGGGCGCGCGAGCGTCGCGCCGCGCGGCGGGGCGAGCGGCAGGGCTCGGCGCCGGAGCCCGTGCCGGCCGGCGGCGGGGAGTCGGGGCCGGATGCGTCGCCGACGCCGGCGCCGGCGTCGGCACCGTCGCGACGCGCGCTCCGGCGCAACGGGAGGCGCTGACCGTCGACGCGGGCACGCCGTCCTGGGGCTGGGGCTCAGCCTCGCCTCCGGCAGTGACGACGGGTGCGGCGGGAGGCGTGGAGCCGCCGCGCAGCGCGAGGCATCGCGTGAAGACGCCCGACCACGCGAACATCGCGCCGAACGCGATCACCTCGAACAGTGCCAGGTTGATCGTGGCGCTGACGAAGAGCCATGCGCCGGCGAACAGGCCGACGAAGATGACGGCCGACGAGACGTGCAGGCGACGCGGCATCCGGTGCAGGAGCACCGGAGAGGTCAAGAGCAGGGCGGCGAAGCCGAGCACCATGCCGGCGGCCACCTTGTCGTGCAGGCCCTTGTCCACGTTGAGCGGCACCCAGCCGACGAGCGCGAGGTTGACGCCGATCACCGTGAGGAACAGCTGCGCGGACGTCGCCGCCCCGCGCCGTGCGCCTCGACGTCCGACGCGCACGAGGTCGCGGCGGACGAGGAGCCCGTACACGACGACGAGCGCGCCGGAGATCTTGAGGGTGTTGTTGAACAGCGCGCCGGACAGGTCGTTGAACGTGCCGAGGCGGCTGAAGTGCAGCTGCCACCACAGCGGGTCGGTCGTCGTCGCGATGGACAGCAGCACGCCTCCGCTCAGCACGATCAGCACGGCGAGGGCGACGTGCATCGTGCTCACACGCGACACGAGACGACCCGGGAAGAGGGCGCGCGAAGCAGAGAGGAACGACGGACGAGTGACGGTGAGGACGGCGCTCATTCGGGTTGACTCCACCCATGGCGAACGGGGCGTTCCCTACCGTCGAGCTCCCCTGACCCCGTGCACTCCCCGGTCGCGAACGCCGGATGGGCTAAATCGGCTCCCCAGCGCGTGACGGCATGCCGTCACGGACATGGTATCGCCCGTTCCGCATGAATGCGCACGGCCATCAGGGCTTGACTTCCAAAGTTTACGTCGTCCGGTGTGCCGAAACCCGGCTGGGCGCGGTGTCGGCGCGCCGCGATCAGCGAGAGAAGCGGAAGCCCCACGAGCCCGTGAAGCCCTCGCCGGGGGCGAGCCAGCGCAGGTCGCGACCGGAGTTGAACGCCTCGGCGGGAGCCGTCAGCGGTTCGAGGGCCAGCGCCAGCGGATAGCCCGTGTACCGGTCGGTGGTGAAGACCTGCAGCCACCCGAACGCGGCGTCCTGCCACAGCACGAGCTCGGCGCCGTCGGGCGCCCGGAGAGTGGTGTGTGCGACGCCGCTGTCGTCCCGATCCAGTCCGACGTACGCGGTGTCGAGGTCGAGGTCGCCGACGATCCGGCCGCCGCGCAGGTCGGTGGCGTCGTCGACGGGCTCCTCGCCGACGGGAAGCTTCCGCTCGTCCAGGATGAGGCGGCGATCGCCGCTGGCGGTCAGCACGAGGTCGGCGACGTCGGCGGTGCCGATCATCACGAAGGGGTGCGCACCGACCGCGACCGGCGCGTCGTCCGCGCCGACGTTTCGCACGTCGTGGCTGACCGTCACGCCGTTCTCGGTCAGCACGTACGAGACGCGGTTCTCCAAGGAGAAGGGGTAGCCCGTCTGCGGGAACACGTCGGCGCGCAAGGTCACCGCATCCGGAAGCACCGTCTCGGCGACGTACGGCGCGAACCGCAGCAGGCCGTGGCTGGCGTTGCCGAGGGCCGGCTCGGTGATCGCGAGCTGCCGCTCCACGCCGCGCTGGGTCCACCGCCCGTCGCGGATGCGATTCGGCCATGGCACGAGCACGGTGCCCGACGCGGCGGGCGCCGGGGCGTCGTCGGGATAGCGCGGGACGAGTTCGACGCCGTCCACGGTGAGGGCGCGCAGCGCCGCGCCCACCTGCGCGATCTCGGCGGACACGCCGTCGCGCTCGAGGCGGAAGCGATGGCCGGTGGGGTCGGCGGGGGAGAAGCTCACCATTTCAGGCTAGCGGGGCGGGCTCTCAGGCTCGTGCGGTAGCGTCATGAGGTCGGCTCTGGACACCGCGCGGGTGCGCGGATGGGTTTGTGAGTCCAAGGGGCCGATGGGACGACCGCGATCGCGGTCTTCGACCATCACATTCAATGGCCCCCGGCCGACGACGTTCCGGGTTCGTTCCGCCTGTACCGCAGGCGGTGCCGCTGTTGCGCGAGAACAACCCAGGAAGATCACCATGCCCAAGAACAAGAAGCCCGCCGGCGGGCGCCCCGCCAAGAACTTCGAGCCGCGATACGGCCAGAAGGCGTCGTTCCAGGACCGCAAGCGCCGCACCGACGCTCCGGGCGCCGCGCGCCCCGCCGGCCCGGGCAGCCGCAGCCCGAAGCACCGCGGGTACCGTCCCGAGGAGGCTACCGAGCCCGCCCCGAAGCGCCGCTGGACCGCGCAGGAGCGCGCCGGACGCGACGAGGCGCGCAGCATCCGCACCCGCGCCGGCGACGACCGCCCCGCCCGTCGTTCGTTCGACGACCGTCCGGCCCATTCAAACGGCGACCGTCCGGCTCGTCGGTCGTTCGACGACCGTCCGGCCCGTTCGTTCGACGACCGTCCCCGTCGGTCGTTCGACGACCGTCCGGCCCGTTCGTATGGCGAAAGCGCTGCTCGCCGGGGCGACGTGCGGGGGTTCCGGGAGGATCGTCCGGCGCGTCGTGATTCCGGGCAGTCTTTCGGGGACCGGGGTCGCCGGTTCACAGAAGACCGCCCGGCCCGCTCGTTCGACGACCGCCCGGCCCGCGGCGACCGCCCGTCGTTCCGCGACGACCGTCCGGCTCGCTCGTTCGACGACCGGCCCCGTCGCTCGTTCGACGACCGGCCCGCCCGTGCCGAGCGCCCGGCGTTCCGCGACGACCGTCCGCGCCGCTCGTTCGATGACCGTCCGCGCCGCTCCTTCGACGACCGTCCGGCGCGCGGCGAGCGCCCGAACCGCTCCGATTGGCGCGCGGACGAGAAGGCGAAGGCCTTCGAGCAGCACGTCGACGTCGTGCACGAGAAGCTGCAGGCCGAGGCGGTGCAGGCCGAGGAGGTCTCCGATGCCACGTTCGCCAGCCTCGGGCTGGGCGACAACATCGTGCGCGCCCTCGCCGACCTCGGCGCGGCGTCGCCGTTCCCGATCCAGGCCGCGACGATCGCCCCGATCCTCGAGGGTCGCGACGTCCTCGCCCGCGGCCGCACCGGCTCCGGCAAGACCATCGCGTTCGGCGCGCCCCTGGTCGAGGCGATCCTCCGCAGCCAGGCGGGCAAGAAGCGCGAGTTCGGTCGCAGCCCGCGTGCGCTCGTGCTCGCCCCCACGCGCGAGCTCGCGCTGCAGATCGACCGCACGATCCAGCCCATCGCGCGCAGCGTGGGCCTGTTCACCACGCAGGTGTACGGCGGTGTGCCGCAGGCGCGCCAGGTGGGCGCGCTGAAGAAGGGCGTCGACATCGTCATCGGCACGCCCGGGCGCATCGAAGACCTGCAGAACCAGGGCAAGCTCGACCTGTCCGAGGTGAGCATCGTCGTGCTCGACGAGGCCGACCACATGAGCGAGCTCGGCTTCCTCGAGCCGATGCAGCGGATCCTCCGCCTCGTCGCCGACGGCGCGCAGAAGCTGCTCTTCTCCGCGACGCTCGACCGCGAGGTCGCCGCGCTCGTGGACGAGTTCCTCGTCGACCCGGCCGTCTACGAGGTCGCCGGCGAAGACCAGGACTCCGGCACGATCGACCACCGCGTGCTCGTCATCGACCACCGCGACAAGGCCGAGATCCTCACGTCGCTCGTCGACCGCGACGGTAAGACGCTCGTCTTCGCCCGCACCCGCGCGTACGCCGAGATGCTCGCCGAGCAGTTCGACGAGGCGGGCATCGCCGCCGTCGCCCTCCACGGCGACCTCAACCAGGGCAAGCGCACGCGCAACCTCGAGCGGCTCACGTCGGGGCGCGTGCACGTCCTCGTCGCGACCGACGTCGCGGCCCGCGGCATCCACGTCGACGACATCGACCTCGTGATCCAGGCGGATGCGCCGGACGAGTACAAGACGTACCTGCACCGGTCGGGTCGCACCGGCCGTGCCGGTCGCTCGGGCACGGTCGTGACGCTCATCACGCGGCAGCGTCGTCGTCGTATGACGGAGATGCTCGAGCGCGCCGAGATCGATGCGCCTTTCGACGAGGCCCGCGTCGGCGACGACGTGCTCGAGGAGCTCGCCGGCCGCCAGGCCGCCGACGTCGCCTCCTGACGCCCGCCCACCGCGAGAACCCTTCCGCGGCGCGAGAACACCGGCCTTCGCCGGGCTCTCGCGCCGCGGTTGTGCTTTCGCGGACGATCAGAACAGCGTCGGCTCCGAGCCCGGCGCTACGCGCGGCCGGGTCTGGCGCACCGGTCCGAGCCCGCGCAGCGCACCGGGTTCGGGGGCGGATGCGGCGGCGTCGCGCCGATCGGCGAGGCCGGGCGCGGGCGCACCGCGGGGGTGGTCGGCTTCGTCGTAGCCGTCGAGCCGGTGCATCCGCAACAGCGGCCGCACCCGCTTGCTGAGCCACGAGCGGTAGGCCTTCGGCGCGGTCGCCGCCACGCCCGGGTACAGGCCCCGGTACGACGAGACGAGGTCGGGGCGTTCGCGCTCGAGCCACGAGAAGAACCACTGTTTCGCGCCGGGACGCAGATGCAGCGCGCCGTACACGACGCGCGCCGCCCCGGCCTCGCGGATGCGGCGCAATGCATCGTCGATCGCCGCGACCGAGTCGGTGAGGTGCGGCAGCACCGGCATGAGGAACACCGTGACGCGGAACCCGGCGTCGGCGGCCGCGCGCACGGTGTCCAGGCGCGCCTGCGCGCTCGGCGTGCCCGGCTCGAGGGCGTGCTGCAGGGCGTCGTCGAACACGGCGATCGACATCGCGAGCGACACGCGCACCGATCGCGCCGCATCCGTCAGCAGCGGCAGGTCGCGCCGCAGCAGCGTCCCCTTCGTGAGGATCGAGAACGGCGTGCCCGATTCCGTCAGGGCGCCGACGATGTCGGGCATGAGCCTGTAGCGGCCCTCGGCGCGCTGGTACGGGTCGGTGTTCGTGCCGAGCATGACCGGCTCGCGCGTCCACGAGCCACGCCGCAGCTCGCCGCGCAGCACCTCCGCGACGTTCACCTTCACCACGATCTGGCTGTCGAAATCGCGTCCCGCGTCGAGATCGAGATACTCGTGCGTCTTCCGAGCGAAGCAGTAAGCGCACGCGTGGCTGCATCCTCGATACGGGTTCACCGTCCAGTCGAAGGGCATCGCGGATGCCCCGGGCACACGGTTCAACGCCGACTTGCACAGCACCTCGTGGAACGTCATGCCCGCGAACTCGGGGGTGGTGACCGAGCGGACGAGGCCGTCCATCCGCTCCATCCCGGGCAGGGCCGCGACGTCGTCGACTCCGAGCTGCTGTCCCTGCCACCGCATACGGATAGTCGAACAGAGATTCGAATCTGTGTCAATCACCGCATGCCGTTTGTCGAAGCGCCGCCAGCGGGCGGACCCGCGGCCGGGCCGTCGGGGACAATGGCAGGGTGACGGTTCCCGATCCGCACGCTCCCCTCACCCGCCGCGCGCTGCGCGAGGCGGCGCGCGGGGTGCCCGCATCCGACGCACCCCCCGCGCGGCATGCGCGTCGGCCGCGCCTGGGCGTGCGGGCGTGGATCGCTCTCGTCGGAGCGGTCGTGCTCGTCGCCGGCGGCACCACGGCGGTGACGGCGGCGCTCACGGCGACCGAGCCGCCCGCGGCGGCCGCGCGCGTCGGCGAGACGCCGGAGGAGTCGGTCGCCGTCCAGGTGGTGCCGCTGCCGCCGGAGGGGCTGCCCACCCCAGAGATCACGGCGGATGCGGCGGCGACGACCGCGCTGTGCGACGAGCCCGCACTCGTGCAGGCGCTGCAGGCGGGCGACGACGGCGCGACCATCGCGGCGGCCGGCGGTGCCGAGGCGTTCCGGCTCGCCGTCGCGGCGGGGACCGCGCCGTGCCTGCGGCTGGACGACCCCGCTCGCGAGTGGGCGGTCGTGAACAAGCTCCGCCCCCACGCGCCGATCGACTTCAGCCCGGGCGGCACCGTGCGCCCCGCGGGCGTGCGCGCGCTCGAGGACGCGACGCTGCGACCGCAGGCCGCGGCGGCGCTCACGGCGCTCGTGCGGGCCGCCGCCGACGCCGGCGCGGGCGAGATCGCGATGGAGAGCGCCTACCGCTCGTACACGACGCAGCAGCGCACGTACTCCGGGCACGTCTCCGACCGCGGCCGCGAGGGCGCCGACCTCGTGAGCGCGCGCCCGGGGTTCAGCGAGCACCAGTCGGGTCTCGCGGTCGACGTCCTCCCGTGCGACGGCTCGTGCCGCACGATCGACGACCTCGCCGCGTCGCCGCAGGGTGCGTGGGTCGCCGAGCACGGGTGGGAGTTCGGCTGGATCGTGCGCTACGAGAGCGGGCGCACGGATGTCACCGGCTACGACCCCGAGCCGTGGCACCTCCGCTACATCGGCCCCGAGCTCGCGACGGCCTACCACGACGGCGGCTTCACGACGCTCGAGGAGTTCTTCGCCCTCCCACCCGCGCCCGCGTACGCCGGCTGACGTCCTGCGGCTCGCGAGAGCGCACGGATGCACGCTTCCGCGGCCGGTTTCCGTGCATGGGCGTGTTCTCGCGAGACCCGCTGAACGGTGGGACTCCGTATCATGGATGCTGGCACTCAGGGTCGCGCGACGCGACCGCACCACTCGAAGCGGAGGGGCACGCGATGGACCGCGACATCTACGACGAAGACCACGAGGCGTTCCGGGACGTCGTGAAGGAGTTCGTCAAGCGCTACGTGACGAACGAGGCGCGTGAGCGCTGGGACGCGGCGGGCGAGATCGACCGCGAGACGATGCTCGCCGCGGGACAGTCCGGGCTCATCGGCCTGTCGGTGCCCGACGAGTTCGGCGGCGCGGGGATGCTGCAGGACTACCGCTTCCGTACGATCGTCATGGAAGAGGTCATCCGGGCCGGCGCCGGGTCGCTCGCGGGCGCCTTCGGCATCCAGGACGACCTCGCCGTGCCCTACCTCGCGCACTTCGGCACGCCCGCGCAGCAGGAGAAGTGGCTGCCCGGCATGGCCACGGGCGAGGTGATCGGCGCCCTCGCGATGACCGAGCCGGGCGCCGGCAGCGACCTGCGCGGTGCGTCGACGACGGCGAAGAAGGTCGACGGCGGCTACCTCGTGAACGGCGCGAAGACGTTCATCTCGAGCGGCAAGACCGCCGACCTCGTCGTCACCTTCGTCAAGACCGGCGAGGGCAACCGGGCGGACGCGTTCAGCCTGCTGCTGATCGAGAACGGCATGCCGGGCTTCGACCACGGCAAGACGCTCCACAAGATGGGCTTCCACGGCCACGACACGGCGGAGCTCTCGTTCACCGACGTGTTCGTGCCCGACGAGAACCTCATCGGCGGCGAGGAGGGGCATGGGTTCGTGCAGCTCATGCGCAACCTGCCGCTCGAGCGCCTCTCCATCGGCGTGGCCGCGGCGGCGGCCGCACAGGCCGGCTTCGAGTGGACGCTCGACTACGTCAAGAGCCGCGAGGCCTTCGGCACGCCCGTGATCGACTTCCAGAACACGCGCTTCCAGCTGGCCGACGTCGCCACGACCGTCGACGTCTTGTGGGCGTATGTCGACCGCGCGATCGAGCTGTATGGGGAGGGCGAGCTGACTCCCGAGGAGGCCGCGAAGGTCAAGTTCTGGACGACCGAGCGCGAGGGCGAGGTGCTCGACGCGTGCGTGCAGCTGCACGGCGGCTACGGCTACATCACGGAGTACCCGATCGCGCGGGCGTACCTCGATGCGCGTGTGCACCGCATCTACGGCGGCACGAACGAGATCATGCGGGAGATCGTCGGCCGTCAGCTCGCCGGCCGACGCTGACCACGGCCGGTCGGCCGTCCCGGCAGGTCGCGCCGGCCGGCGCTGACGTCGGCTGCTCGCCGGCGCGGGCCGAGGCTCAGCGCGAGAGGTTGCCGCTCGAGCACGTCTCCTGCGCCGCGGTCGAGCCGGTGATGCTCGGCGGCAGCGCGACGGCGGTCGGCGCATCCGTCGGCGTCGGCTCCGCGGATGCGGGGGGCTGCTCGCCGGGCGCGGGTGTCGGCGTCACCTCGACCGTGCCGCCGTTGGACGACACGCCGCCGGTGATGTCGATCGGCTGGTTCGCGGCGAGGGCGTCCCACAGCACCTGCGCGGCCGTCTGGTTGGGGACCACGCGGTTGGGATCGCCCGGGGCGGGGAGCGTCGGGTACTGCACGAACGCGATCTGGTCGAACGGCACGTCCTTGACGGCGAGGCCGATCTGCACCGCGGTAAGCGGGTTGGTCAGGCGGTCGTTGGGTGTGATGCTGTCGAGCGCGCCCGTGGCGAGCCGGTACAGGGTCGCCGGGTTGGAGAGCACCTCGTCGCTCGCGAGCTTGCGGGCCAGGCGCGACATGTACTGCTGCTGGTTGCTCACACGGGCAAGGTCGCTCTGGTCGCCCACGCCGTAGCGGGTGCGGAGGAACTGCAGCGCGTCGATCCCCGAGACCGTGCGCGGCCCGGCCGGCCAGTCGATGCCGGTGTTGCGGTCGCGGATGCCCTTGGCGAGGCACACCTCGACGCCGCCGACGGCGTTCGTGACCTCGATGACGCCGCCGAAGGTGACGGTCGCCGCGAACGGGATGTCCTGGCCGCTCATGCGTGAGACCGCCTTGGTCGCGCACGCGAGACCGCCGATCTCGAACAGCGCGTTGATCTGCGTCGTGCCGCCGCCCCATTCGCCGCCGTTGGTGCGCGTGCACCCGGGCGCCTGGATGATGAGGTCGCGGGGGAAGGAGACGACGGTCACGCGGCGCGGCGCATCCGAGATGTGCAGCAGGATGTTGACGTCGTTGAGCTTGTTCGACGCCTCGGCGCCCTTGCAGCGGTTGCCGAACAGGTGCGCGTACTCGTCCTCGCACTCGTCGATGCCGGTGAGGAAGAGGTTGACGCCGCCTTCGATCTGCCCGATGTCCGGCGGCACGACCAGGTCGTCGTCGAGCGCGACGGCGTCGTCGACGAGGCTCGCGTTGAGGTCGTAGAGCGCGTACGTGGCGGTGCCGAGGCTCGCGACGAGCACGACCGCGAGCGCCGCGCCGAGGACCGTCGCGATCTGCCGGCCGATGCCGGGGGAGCGCAGCCGCGCGTGGCGTGCCACCGTCCTGCGTCGCCGTGCCATGCCGCCCCCTCCGCGTCGACCCCTCGCGAGTCTAGGGGTGGCGCGCGCCGGAGCCGGGGATGCGCGGGCGGCCCGCGGTGCCGTGGCTCACGCGAGGCCCCACGGCCACGTCGCCCACAGCAGCGCCGCGGACAGCGTCCAGAACCCCGCCATGAACGCGAGGTCGCGGGCGCGGAACGGCACCACGTATCGCTCCGTGCGCGTGGGGTGCGCGCCGAACGCGCGCGCGTCCATCGCGAGGGCGACCCGCTCGGCGTGCCGGATGCCCCCGGCCAGGAGCGGCACGACGGAGCCCGCGCCGCGCGCGAGCGCCGCCAGCGGGCCGGGCCGGGCGCCGCGCACGCGGTGGGCCCGGCGGATCTGCTCGAGCTCGCGACCGAAGCGCGGGACGAACCGGATGCCCGCGAGCGCGGCGTATCCGATCCGGTACGGCACGCGCGCCTGCTGTACGAGCGAGCGGACGAGGTCGGCGCCGCTCGTCGTCAGGCCCCCGATGAGCGCGAGGGAGGCGATGGCGCCGAGCCGGGTCGCGGTGGCGTACCCGACCTCGAGCGCGCCCGCGGTCAGCGCGACCCCGCCGACATCGAGCACGACCGGCGACGGCGGCAGGCGCGCCGCATCCGCCCACAGTGCGAGGGCGGACCCCAGCACGCCCACGGCGACCGGCACCGCGACCAGCAGCACGAGCGCGAGCCGGCCCGACCAGCGCGCGCCGACCGCGAGCACCGCGTAGGCGAGCGCGGCGAACAGGAGCGGTGTGGTCAGGTCGCGCACGAACACGAGCACGAGCATCGCGGGGAGGGGCGCGGCGAGCTTGGCGAGCGGATTCAGCCCGCCCAGCGCGCCGCCGCGGGCCGGGGTCATCGCGCGTCTCCCGGCAGGTCGCGCAGCCGCACCACGTCGGACAGCTCCGGATGCGACGACAGCGCGCGCAGCGCGCGGGCGAGTGGCGGCGTCCGCAGGCCCGCCGAGCGCACGCGCGCCTCGTCGGCGAGCACCGCAGCGGCGTCGCCGGCGGCGACGACGCGACCGTCGGACAGGACGATCGCGGTGTCGGCGTGCTCGGCCACGAGCTGCATGTCGTGGGTGACGACGACGATCGTCGTCCCGGCGCGTCGCAGCTCCTCGAGCAGGTCGAGGAGCTCGTCGGCGCGGGCGCGGTCCTGCCCGAACGTGGGCTCGTCGAGGACGAGCACGGGGGCGCCCGCGACGAGCGCGGTGCCCACCGAGAGGCGGCGCTTCTGGCCGCCCGACAGCGTGAACGGATGGCGGTCGGCGTGGTCTGCGAGCCCGAAGCGATCGAGCAGCTCGTCGGTGCGCGCCGCGATGTCGGCGGCGGGGAGGCGCTGCATCCGCAGGCCGTGGGCGAGCTCCTCGCGGACGCTCGTCGCGAGGAACTGGTGCTCGGGGTTCTGGAAGACGAAGCCGACCGTGCGTGCGAGGGTGCGCGGGTCGGCGCGGGAGACGTCGACACCGCCCACGTGCACGGTGCCGCGGGGCGGGCGTTGCACGCCCGCGATCGCCTGCGCGAGCGTGCTCTTGCCGGCGCCGTTGCGCCCGACGATCGCGACGAAGGCGCCGCGGGGGACGTCGAGGTCAACGTCGGAGAGCACCGTCCGCCGCATCCGGCCGCGGCCGCGCGCGACCGTCAGGCCGCGGACGCGCACGACGGCGCCGCCGGTGAGTGCGGCGGCCGTCCCGGATGCGCGGGCCGATGCGCGGACCGCCGCGCGCCCGCCGGGCGACGGGATGCGCTCGAGCGCCGCGCGCAGCTCGGCGGGGGTCAGCGGCAGCGGGTCGAGCGCGTAGCCGGCGCGGCGCAGCCGCAGGGCGGCCAGCGTCGCGGTCGGCAGCCACACGCCGAGGGCCACGAGCTCGCCGGCGCGCCGGCGGAGCACGTCGTCGACGGGGCCGGCCATGACCGTTCGGCCGCCGGCGTCCAGCACCACGATGCGATTCACGATCTCGAGCGCATCGTCGAGGTCGTGCTCGATGAGCAGCACGGAGCGCTCGCCGCCCGACACGAGCTCGGCGAGGGCGCGGTAGACCTCCGTGATGCCCTCGGGGTCGAGGTTCGCCGTCGGCTCGTCGAGCACGAGCAGCCGGGGGCCGAGGGCGAGCGCCGCGGCGATCGCCAGGCGCTGCCTCCCGCCGCCGGAGAGCGCCTCGGGGTCGTCGTCGCGGCGGTGCCACAGGTCGACGCGCCGCAGCGCCGCCTCGGCGCGCGCGAGCACCTCGGTCACCGGCAGGCGCAGGTTCTCGGGCCCGAACGCCGCCTCGTCGAGAACGGATGCGGTGACGATCTGCGCGTCCGGATCCTGGAACACGACGCCCACGCGCTGGGCGAGGCGCGGGACCGGCGTCGTCGCCGCATCCGCGCCCGCCACGTGCACCGTCCCCGACACCTCCGCCGGCAGGGTCTGCGGGATCAGCCCGTTCGCCGCGAGGGCGAGCGTGGACTTGCCCGACCCGCTCGGGCCGAGCAGCAGCACCACCTCTCCCGGGGCGACCTCGAGCGTCGCCGACGACGGCGCCGCCCGGTCGGCGCCGTCGTGCGTCACGGCGAGGGCGCGCACGTCGAGCACCGGCATCGGCGGACCGGGAGCCGGTGCGGGCTCGGTCGCGCTCACCGCCGCGCGAGGCCGCGCGCCACGCCGGTGCGGCGGAGGGCCGTGCCCACCCACAGCCCGGCCGCCGTCCACGCGACCGGCCCGAGCACCGCGATCGCGAGGTAGCTCGCCTCGACGACGGGGGCGAAGGCGTCGAGGTCGACGGCGAACCACACGGCGACGGCCACGATCGCGCCGATGATCACCGCCGAGACGAAGAACCGCCACGCCTGCCACACGCGGTAGCGGGTGACGGCGGCCACGAGCTCCTGGATGCCGCCGAACAGGACGGCGGTGCCGAGGAATCGCAGCGTCCACTGCGGCGCGATGGCGCTGGAGGCCAGAGCGGCAAGCACGTGCGCGAGCAGCGCGGCCCACGGGCCGCGCACGACCTGCTGCGCGACGATGCCCGGCAGCACGTGCGAGCCGAGCACCAGCCCGTACGCCCACGGCGCCGCGACGAGCACCACGGGCGTGAGCCACCCCGCCACGCCGCCCACGACGCCGCACGCGATGCCGACCGCGGCGCACACCATCAGCACGCGGGTCGGAAGGCGGGATGCGGCGACCACGGATTCAGCGTATCCGCGCGGCACGACGCTCGAGCCCTGCCTCTCGTCGTCGAGTAATCCACAGGTGCCAACCCAGCATGGGCTGGGAAGGTCCTGTGAGCTATGTTTGTCGAACGCGCGCCGACGTCGTCGCGCAGATCGCTCACATCACCCCCCGTTTGGAGCGCAGTATGGGTCGTTCCCTGCGAACGATCGCGGCCGTCACCCTGGCCGCGTTGTTCACCGGCACCACAGCAACCGCCAGTTTCGGCGCGGTCGTCGCGGGGGAGGTGAACAGACCCGTTCCGATCGACGTCCCCAGCGGCCAGTACATCGTGCTCCTCGAGGACGCCCCCGCCGCCACCTACGACGGCGGCAAGGCCGACCTCCGTGCGACGCAGCCGGAGAAGGGCGACAAGCTCGATGCGCGCGCGCCCGAAGTGGAGGCGTACTCGGACTACCTCGAGAAGAAGCAGAAGGACGTCGCCGCCGAGGCCGGCGTCGACCCCGCCTACTCGTACACGCTCGCGCTGAACGGGTTCAGCGCGCGCCTGACGTCCGAGCAGGCGGCGAAGCTGTCCGTCACGAAGGGCGTCGAGGCGGTCGTCCCCGACGAGATCCGCCACCCCGTCGCCGTGCCCTCCACCGAGTTCCTCGGCCTCGAGGGCGAAGGCGGCGTGTGGGAGTCGGTGGGCGGCGTGAGCGAAGCCGGCAAGGGCACCGTCGTCGGTGTCATCGACACCGGCATCGCGCCGGAGAACCCCTCGTTCGCCGGCGACCCGCTCGGCACGACCCCCGGCGACGAGCCGTACCTCGAGGGCAACACGGTCGTCTTCGACAAGGCCGACGGCACGCAGTTCCGCAGCGACCGCGTCGAGGGCGAGGACTGGACGCTCGACGACTACTCCACGAAGCTCATCGGCGCCAAGTACTTCAGCGAGGGCGCGGCGGCCAACGGCTTCGACTTCGGGCCCGACTACCTCTCGCCGCGCGACGGCGACGCGCACGGCTCGCACACCGCGAGCACGGCCGCCGGCAACAACGGCGTCGCCGCGAGCGTCGAGGGCGTCGACTTCGGGCAGATCTCCGGCGTCGCGCCGGCGGCGAAGGTCGCCGCATACAAGGCGTGCTACGTCGGACCCGACCCGCTCGTGACCACCGACGACATCTGCGCCCTGAGCGACCTGCTGAGCGCGATCAACGCGGCGGTCGCCGACGGCGTCGACGTCATCAACTACTCGATCGGCGGTGGCGCGGCCACGACCACGCTCGCCACCGAGGACCGCGCGTTCTTCAACGCCGCGGCCGCGGGCATCTTCGTCGCCGCCTCGGCGGGCAACGACGGCCCCGGCGCCGCCACGGCCGACCACGCGTCGCCGTGGTACACCACGGTCGCCGCCTCGACGATCCCGACGTACGAGGGCACCGTGCAGCTGCCCAACGGCTTCGAGGCCGCCGGCGCGTCGGTGTCTGTGCCCTTCGGCGAGACGGTCGAGGGCCCGGTCGTGTACGCGGGCGACATCGCCGCCTCCGGCGCCGACCCGGCGCAGGCCGCGCTGTGCGTGCTCGGCACGCTCGACGCGACCAAGGCGGCCGGCAAGATCGTGGTCTGCGACCGCGGTCAGAACGCCCGCGTCGAGAAGTCGCAGGCCGTGGCGGAGGCCGGCGGCATCGGCATGATCCTCGTGAACGTCACGCCGGGCTCGCTCGACAACGACTTCCACTCCGTGCCGACCGTCCACATCGCCGACACGTATCGCACGGCGCTGCTGGACTACGTCCGCACCACCGCCGACGCGACGGCGAAGCTCGTCAGCGGCAACACGACCGGCGAGGAGACCCCGACCCCCGTCGTCGCGGGCTTCTCCAGCCGCGGCCCGATGCTCGCCGACGGCAGTGACATCCTCAAGCCCGACATCACGGCACCGGGTGTGGCGATCCTCGCCGCCGCCGCGAACGCGCCGGGCGCCGCGCCGACGTTCGAGTTCCTCTCGGGCACGTCGATGTCGTCGCCGCACATCGCGGGTCTGGCCGCGCTGTACCTCGGGGAGCGCCCGAACGCGACGCCCGCCGAGATCAAGTCGGCCATGATGACGACCGCGTACGACACCAAGAACGAGGACGGCTCGACCAACACCGATCCGTTCGCGCAGGGTGCCGGCCACGTCGACCCGACGCGGTTCTTCGACCCGGGTCTGCTGTACCTGAACGGTCCCGACGACTGGGCGGCGTACCTGCAGGGCAAGGGCCTGGCCGACTTCGGCGTCGAGCCGATCGACGGCAGCGACCTGAACCTCGCGTCGATCGCGATCGGCTCGCTCTCCAAGCCGCAGACCGTCACGCGCACGGTCACCTCGACGCAGGCGGGCACGTTCACCGCATCCGTCGACGTCCCGGGCCTGGACGCGGTCGTGGAGCCCGCGAGCCTGACGTTCGGCGCGGCCGGCGAGACGAGGGACTTCTCCGTCACGTTCACCCGCACCGACGCCCCGGCCGAGGAGTGGACGACCGGATCGCTCACGTGGACCAGCGGCGACACGACCGTCCGCTCGCCCATCGCGATCCAGCCCGTGACGGCGGATGCTCCGGCCGAGGTGTCGGGCACCGGCGTCCAGGGCAGCACCGACGTGCAGTTCACGCCCGGCGTGACCGGCGACCTCGCGCTGAACCTCGGCGGCCTGTCGCCGATGTCCCTGCTCGCCGACCCGGACAACCCCGTCGAGGGCCACTCCGGCAACGAGCAGTCCGGCGCCGAGACCGACGGCATCGTCAGCTGGATCGTCGACGTCCCCGAGGGCACGCAGCTGTCGCGGTTCACGCTCGACTCGTCCGACGACGAGGGCAGCGACCTCGACCTGTCGGTGTACCGCGTGGTCAGCCCCGACGACCTCCGCTACTACGAGGTGTGGCAGTCGGCGTCCGGATCGGCGGACGAGCAGGTGACCCTGCAGAACCCGACGGCCGGCACGTATCTCGTCGAGGCGAGCGTGTACTCCTTCACGGATCCCTTCACGTGGGACATGTGGGTCGGCAACGTCTCCGCCGGCGGCGAGGGCTCGCTCACCGCGACGCCCAACCCCGTCGCGGCGCAGCAGGGCGTGCCCACGTCGTACACGCTGTCGTGGTCGGGTCTGCAGCCGCAGACGCGCTACCTCGGTCTCGCGCAGTACGGCGACTCCGCGGTGCGCACGATCCTGACGGTCGACTCCGGCCAGGCGGCTCCGGTCGCCACGACCGCGCCGTCGATCTCGGGCGACCCGCGCGTCGGCAAGAAGCTCACCGCCGACCCCGGCGTGTGGGACCCGGCCGACGTGGCGATCACGTACCAGTGGCTGCGCGACGGCCAGCCGATCCAGGGCGCGACCGACCGCAAGTACAAGGTCACGAAGGCCGATGTCGGCACGACCCTCTCGGTGCGGGTGACCGCCACCGCCGAGGGCAACCCGACCGCGGGCACCGCCGACAGCGCGGGCGTGTTCGTGAAGTTCACGTCCAAGACCAAGGTCACGATGAACCGCTACCTGGGCACGTCGTCACAGGACTACGCGGTCACCGTGACGGTCGAGCCCTCGGGTGGACCGGCGGCGACGGGTGACGTGACGGTGCGGGTGAACCAGGCCACCTACACCGCGACGCTCGTCGACGGCACCGTCACCGTGCCGCTGCCCAAGCAGTCGAAGGGCGTCAAGGTCGTGATCGTCGAGTACGCCGGCAGCGACACCGTCGCCCCGTCCCTCGGCGCGAGCGGGTTCGTGGTCTACCGCTAACCGCTCCGCGAGAACACGCGAATGCACGGTCCGGGTCATCCGGACCGTGCATTCGTGCGTTATCGCGAGGTGCGCCGGCGCGGCGTGAGCCGCACGGCCGGCAGCGGCGGGGCGGGCACGCGCTCATCGCCGTGCCCGACGACGTGCCCGAAGCGCGCCGCATCCGTCTCCCACGCCTCGCGGGCCTGCACGATCTCGTCGTGGCTGCGCCCGACGAAGTTCCACCACATGACGATGTCGGCCTCGAACGGCTCACCGCCCAGCACGAACACGCGTGCGTCGCTCTGAGCCTCGAGCTCGATGCCGTCGCGCCCGCGGCCGAGGTACAGCAGATGCCCGTCGGCGACCGGTTGCGCACCCTCCCCCTCGCGCACCGCGACGTCGCCCTCGACGCCCGCGATCGCGTACTCCCATTCCGGATGCAGCGGCAGCCGCACGCGCGTGCCAGCGGGCACGCGCACCTCGGCGCCGGCGATCGGCGTGTGCACGGTGGCCGGCGATGTCGCGCCGGCGAACTCGCCGAGCACGACCGTGGCCTCCGCGACGTCGCCCGTCACGGCGGGAAGCGGAACGACCGGGAGCCGCTCGTGCCGCTCGAACGCCGGACCGCCGTGCCGGCGGGCGTCGGGCAGCGCGACCCACAGCTGCAGTGCGTCAAGAGGGACCGGACCCTCGCCGACCGAGTACTCCGAGTGCGCGATGCCCGCGCCGCTGGTCATGAGGTTCAGCTGGCCGGGGCGCAGCACGATGTCGCTGCCGAGGGTGTCGCGGTGGCGGATCTCGCCGACGAGCGGCCACGTGACCGTCTGCAGCCCGATGTGCGGGTGCGGCTCCACGCGCATCCGCGCGTCCTGCGGGCCGAACCGATCCAGGAAGCACCACGCCCCCACCATCGGCAGCTCGCGCTGCGGCAGGCTGCGCCGCACCGACATGGCCCGCACGCCCCCGAGGGGCACGTCCCGCGCCTCGAGCAGCAGCATCCGCGGTCCGTCGTCGGAGGCGTGCCCGTCGACGGCCTCATCGGGCAGCAGGCCGCCGCCCGCCGTCGGGTCGTCGAGGCGTGTCATCACTGCTCTTCGTCGTCGTCGGGCCAGTCCACGACGAGCCCGGGCACCTCGTGCTCGCGGAGGTACTTCGCCACGAAGGGGCAGCGCGGCACGACCGTGTCGCCGCGGGAGGCGAGGTCGGTCAGCGCGCTGTTCGCGAGCACGGAGCCGAGTCCGCGGCCCCCGAAGGCGGGATCGATGACCGTATGCGGCAGGACGACGCGGCCCGGCGACACCTCGCGGAACAGCAGTCGCCCGGCGACGGTGCCGTCCACCGTGATCTCGTACTGGCGCTCCGCGTCGTTGCGCGTGACCGTGACCTCGTCCGACATGCCGTTCCCTTCGCCGTGCGTCCCTCCACCGTACGGCCGCCGCGGCGCCGGCGCACCCGCGGCCGGGTGTCGGCGGGGCGGGTTACCGTGGACGGGTGAGCACGCCCGACATCGACGACCCGTACGCCGGGCTGTCGTGGGACCCCGATGCGGATGCTCCGCCCGCGGACCCGTACGAGGACGTGCCGTGGGACCTCGATGCCGTGCCGCCCGCCGACGACCGCGCCGCCGCGGCGGCGGTCGCCACAGCCGTGCCCGCACTCGCGGCCGAGGCGCGTGACTTCACCGGCCGCGATCCCCGCGACGTGCTGCACGAGGTGTACGGGTACGACGCGTTCCGCGGCGACCAGGGCGACATCGTGTCGCACGTGGTCTCGGGCGGCGACGCGGTCGTGCTCATGCCCACCGGCGGCGGCAAGAGCGTCACGTACCAGGTGCCCGCGCTCGTGCGACCCGGCACGGGCCTGGTGGTGTCGCCCCTCATCGCGCTCATGCACGACCAGGTCGACGCGCTGGTGGCCAACGGCGTGCGCGCCGCGTACCTCAACTCGACGCAGACGCCCGACGAGCGCCGCGCGGTCGAGCAGGCCTACCTCGCCGGCACCCTCGACCTCCTCTACATCGCGCCCGAGCGCCTCAACGGCGCGCAGACGCTCGCGTTCCTCGCGAAGGGGCGCCTGAGCGTCATCGCCATCGACGAGGCCCACTGCGTGTCGCAGTGGGGTCACGACTTCCGACCCGACTACCTGGCGCTCGGCGACCTCGCCGACCGCTTCCCGGGCGTGCCGCGGATGGCCCTCACCGCCACCGCGACCCCCGCCACGGCCGCCGAGATCGTGGAGCGGCTGCGCCTGCCGGGCGCCCGGGCGTTCGTCGCGAGCTTCGACCGGCCGAACATCCAGTACCGCATCGAGCCCAAGGTCGACTCGCGCCGGCAGCTCGTGTCGTTCATCCGGTCGCAGCCCGAGGGCGCCGCGGGGATCGTCTACGCGCTCAGCCGCAAGAGCGTGGAGCAGACCGCGCAATACCTCGCGGCGCAGGGCGTCGACGCCCTGCCCTACCACGCGGGGCTCGACTCCTCCGTGCGCGCGGCCAACCAGTCCCGCTTCCTCCGCGAGGACGGCGTCGTGATGGTCGCCACGATCGCGTTCGGCATGGGCATCGACAAGCCCGACGTGCGCTTCGTCGCGCACATCGATCTGCCCAAGTCGGTCGAGGGCTACTACCAGGAGACCGGGCGCGCGGGGCGCGACGGCGATCCGGCCGTCGCGTGGATGGCCTACGGCCTGGGCGACGTCGTGCAGCAGCGGCGCATGATCGACCAGTCGCCGGGCGACCGCACGTACCGGATGCGCCTCGGCCAGCACCTCGACGCGATGCTCGCGCTGTGCGAGACGGTCGAGTGCCGACGGCAGAACCTGCTGGCGTACTTCGGCGAGCCGTCGGAGCGCTGCGGCAACTGCGACACGTGCCTGGAGTCGCCGGAGACGTGGGACGGACTGGTCGCGGCGCAGAAGCTGCTGTCGACGATCGTCCGGCTCCAGCGCGAGCGCGGCCAGGCGTACGGCGCGGGGCACCTCGTCGACATCCTGCGCGGTGCAAAGACCGACCGCATCGCTCAGCAGGGGCACGACCGGCTCGCCACGTACGGCATCGGCGCCGACCTGTCCGACCAGGACTGGCGCAGCGTCATCCGCCAGCTCCTCGCGCGCGGTCTGCTCGTCGCGCGGGGCGAATACGGCACCCTCGCCCTCACCGATGCGAGCGCGGGCGTGCTGCGCGGCGAGACCGCCGTGCCGCTGCGCCGCGACACCCTCGGCCGCGCCGGAGGCGGCGCGCGCGTGCGCAAGGCGCCCGCGACGGATGCGGTGGCCGCGGAGGATCGCGACCTCTTCGAAGCGCTGCGCGGCTGGCGCGCCGAGAAGGCGCGGGAGCAGGGGGTGCCGGCGTACATCGTGTTCGGCGACGCCACCCTCCGGGCGCTCGCCGCGGCGCGTCCGACGAGCCTCGCCGACCTCGACGGGATCACCGGCATCGGCGCGAAGAAGCGCGAGGCCTACGGTGACCGCATCCTCGCGGTGGTCGCGCAGCACTGACGCCGCTCCCGGACAGTGCCGCCACCGGAGCGCGCCACTACCGGACGGGGAGTCCTGTGGGCAACGTCTGGGCCCGATCTCCGCGCGTCGATAGGCTCGGGGCGCCGGGTGAGAGAGGGCCGCGATGACCGACGTCGATCTGGATCTGACGACGCTGACCACCGCACGCACGCGCGTGGACCGCGCGCTGCGCACCTTCGCGGAGGCGGGGAGCACCGCCGACGGGCTGGCCGAGCACACCGGCGACCGCCGTCTCGCCGGTCGCGTGCGCGACTTCGCCGGCAACTGGGACGACAACCGCGGCAAGCTCGAGGAGCAGCTCACGGCGGTGCGCGATCGGCTCCAGGCGATCGTCGACACCTACAGCGAGCTCGACGCCTCGATGGCCGCCGGCGTGGATGAGACGGGCGCGACGCCGTGAGCTCGGGCCTGAGGGCGGAGTTCGACGACCTCTTCGCGGGCCGACCCGATGAGCTGTCCGCCGGCGCGGCGGCGCTCCAGCGGACGGCCGATGCGATCGAGCGCGCCGCCGAAGGCCTGCGCGACCTCGTCGACGACCAGAGATCGCGGGCGACGGATGCGGCGCGCGACTCCGCGGTCGAGGCCGAGGCCGGGCTGCGGCGGGCCCACCGCCGGTACGACGGGGTCGCGGGGGCCCTCACGACGTTCGCGGTCGGGCTGGACGCGGTGCAGCGCGAGGCGCGGGCGACCATCGAGGAGGCGGACGCGGCGGCGGATCGCAGCGCCCGTCTCGCGGGGGAGATGTCCGATCTGCAGAACGACATCGTGCGCGCCGAGGCCACCGGTGCATCCACCACGACCCTTTCGACCGAGCTGACCGCGACGTCGAACGGCATCGCGGCGGCCGACCGCGGCGTGTCGCAGGCGCGGCAGACGCTGTGGGCCCTGCGCACGCGCCTCGGCGACGCGGTCGAGCGCGCGGTGAACGCGATCGAGACCGCGAACGAGCACGGCGCCGATTCGTGGGGCGACAACTGGAACCAGTTCTGGGGCGGCGTCGGCGACTTCTTCGAGATGCTCGGCGAGTGGGCCTCGACGGTGCCCGACGCCGTCGTGGCATCCCTCAAGGAGGCGCTGAGCGCCCTCGTCTCGACGCTGGTCGTGGCGCTCCTGCTGCTGATCGCGGCCCTCGTGCTCGGCTGGGTGGTCGCGACCGTCGGACTGCTCGGGCTCCTCGTCGTCCTGGCGGGCGTCGGCATCCTGCTGCTGGCGATGCTGATCGGCGAGGTGCTCCGCGGTCCTCGCCGCATCGACGACGACCGCACCTCGACGGCGCCCACGGGCGATCCGGAGAGGGATGCGGCGGCCGACGAGCGCGAGGCGCGCGACTACCAGGACCTGATGAAGCTGCTGAGCGATCAGGACAGCGCGAGCAGCGGCGGGGCGCACACGCAGATCGCGGTGGTCGCCGTGCGCGACGCCGACGGGAACGTGATCTCGTGGCGCGTGCAGCTGCCGAGCACGCAGCAGTGGAGCCCTTTCAACACCGGCGGTGCGCTCAACGACCTCCGAACGGATGTGATGCTGTCGATATTCCCGGGAGTCCCCACCCAGTACGAGGAGGCGGTGTGGGACGCGATGACGGAGGCCGGGGTGTTCGAGTCGGACGCGCCGATCATGTTCACCGGCTGGTCGCTCGGCGGGATGATGGCCGGTGATCTGGCCGCCGACCCGCGGGTCGCCGATCGCGTGCAGTCGGTGGTCACTGCGGGATCGGCGATCGACAAGCACTACAGCGACATCCCCGACGGGGTGCGTGTGACGCAGTTCAACAACGGCATCGACCCCGTTCACACGCTGGAGTTCGCCGGGCTCGATCCGATCGATGCGCTGCACTCGTACGACCCCGATTGGCAGACGTACCGGCCGTTGACGTGGCCCATGCACGACGCGACGATGTACGGCGCGCAGGCCGAGCACTATCTGCCCGAGCCCCGACCCGGCGACGGCATCTTCTTCGCCGAGCCGGGCGCCGGCAGCTACGAGGACGTCTACTACGCCACCTATCAGAGAGGCTCCTGACGCATGCGATTCGCGCGCTCGATCGGCTCCATCTTCGTCGCGGCGGCGGCGGTCGCCCTGCTGAGTGGCTGCGCCGCCGCCGACCCCGACGTCTCCGGGCTCCAAGCCGAGCTGAACGGCCTGCCCGGCGTCAACGGCTCGCAGGTCGTCGTGGAGCATCCCGGAGCGCCGTGGAACACGCGCATCGTCGTGAACATGTATCTCGACGACCCGTCTCAGGCGACCGTGGTCTCGGTCGTCGAGGCAGCGGCGCCGGCGCTGGCCGACGACGAGGCAGTGCGGCAGCACCCGGTCTCGATCTTCTTCGTCGACGGGCAGGTCGGCGATTTCCCGGCGGGGCCGAAGCCGTCGCGCACCATTCCGCTCTCGAACGACACGTACGCGGCGTTGGGGCTCACCCCCGCGGCGGGCAGGTCGCTCGAGCTGACTCCTGACGACCTCCGACGCCTGGCGGGCCGCGGGTGAGGCGTGCGCGCGCCGTCGGCACCGTTCGCCCCGGCGCCGAGCGTGCGGTGCCGCGGCTGTCGTTCCAGCTGCCGGGCACGTGGCTGGCTCTCGATCCGCGATCGCCCGCCGCGGCCACCGAGGTCGAGCGCGTGGTGCGCGACATCATCGGAGCGGCGGACGATGCGGCTCTCGCACGGCGCCGTCTAGGGGACAGCCTCGAGCGCGCGGTCGCCGCCGCTCGCGACGCCGATGCGCACGGGTTCTTCGCGTGCCTGGAGATCGCGCCCGGCATCCGCGTGCCGGCGAGCCTGACCGTGCACGCGCCGGCGCTCCTGCGGATGACCCCTGCCATCGGGACCTCGCCGGATGCGGTGCTCGGGGCGCTGCGGGCGAGCTTCGCCGAGCTCGGGGTCGAGGGCGTGGAGACCGCGACGAGGCTCGAGGGGCCGCGTGCGAGCATCCTGCGGCTCGAGCGTCTCGTGGCGGACGACGTGGAAGAGGGCGGGGAGAGGGCGACCGTCACCCGCCTCGAGGTCGAGTACTGGTTCGCCGTGCCCAGCTCGAAGCAGGTCGTGCTCGCCCTGTTCGTCTCGCCGCTCGGCGAACTGCGCCACGCGCTGCGCAACCTGTTCGATGCGGTCGCCCTCGCCGCGTGGTTCGGCCCCTGACGGCCTCCGTTCCCCCGCGCCGATGCACCCCGGATCGACGCACGAAGGGGCGGATCGGTGCGGCGGAGCGGGATCAGGGATGCAGCCGTGCGGGCTTGAGCATGCGGTCGACGGCGTTGCGGGGGCCGCGCACCGCGACGCCGACGAGATCGAGGTCGGCGCCGGCGACCGCGCGCACGGCCGCGCGATTGGCCGCGTCGTGGCCGGTCGAGAACAGGTCGGCGGTATAGACGGCCGGGACGATGCCCCGCTCGACCGCCTTGGCCCGGACGGTCTGCAGCACCGTCGCATCCGCGAGGTGGACGAGCACCGGCTGCCGCAGCATCGGCAGGTACGTCTGCCCATCGGCGTCCTCGTAGGGCTCGCCGACGAGCCCGGGCTCGCTCGTGGCGATGCCCGACAGCAGGAAGGCGGTGACGTTGAGCTCCTGCCACGGCGCGAGCCCCTCGCGCAGCACCACGGCCACCTTGGTGTCGAAACGCACGGTGTCGGACGGTGCGGGCTCGGAGGGCGCGGGGTCGGATGCGGCGGATGCGGCGCCGGTCGTGTCGGTCATCGTCCGAGCATCCGCCCGGCGCCCGCGCGCGGTCTTGTACGTTTCTTGCGTGGTCGATCGTGCGCACGCCGCGACGGTCGCGGTGCCGGGCATCCGAGAGGTGCTGCACGCGACGTTCCGCGACCACGCCTATCCGGCGCACACCCACGACGCGTGGACGCTCCTGCTGATCGACCGCGGCGCGGTGCGCTACGCGCTCGACCGCGGCGAGCACATCGCGGCGCCGGCGAGCCTCAGCCTGCTGCCCCCGCACATCCCGCACGACGGCCGGTCGGCGGTGACCGGCACCCCGTTCCGCAAGCGCGTGCTGTACCTCGACCCCGCGTGGCTCCCGGGTGAGCTCGCCGGAGCCGCCGCGTCCCGTCCGGCGCTGGACGCCGACGCCGTGGCCGCGGCACGGCGCGTGCACGCCGCGCTCGCCGCTCCGGGCGACGAGTTCGCCGCCGAGTCGGAGCTCGTGATGCTGCGCGGGCGCGTGCGTGCCCACCTGCGCGCGGACGCGGTCGCCGCCCGCCGCGACGATCCGCTCGCGCGCCGCCTGCGCGCGGTGCTGGACGAGCGCTATGCGGAACGGCTCATCGTGGCCGAGCTCGCGGTCGAGCTCCACGCCCACCCGAGCCACCTCATCCGCGCGTTCTCGCGCGCGTACGGGATGCCGCCGCACCGCTACGTCACGGGCCGCCGCGTCGATCTCGCCCGGCGGCTGCTCGTGGCGGGATCGCGCCCCGCGGAGGCCGCCGCATCCGCCGGGTTCCACGACCAGGCGCATCTGACGCGGCACTTCCGCGCGTTCCTCGGGACGACACCCGCCGCCTTCGTCGCCTGACCGGGTCGCACGGCGGGATGTGCGGAACGCACAACGCGCGGGGCGCACGGAGAGCCGTGGGGTTGTGCGAAGGCTCCAGCGGCTTTGGACGCGCGTTGTGGGACACCTACGGTTTCATCGACTCCTTCTGCAACGTCGAAAGGTGCTGTCATGACCGACGCCGCCGTCCGTCCCACCACGCCCGCCGCCTCGCGCCGCACCCCGGCCGGAGGAGCGCCGACCGCCCCCCACACCGCCGCCGAGGCATCCGAGGCCCGCATCGACGTGCCCGCCGTCACCGATGCCCTGCTGGGCACGTGGGGCCACATCCGCCGGCAGGCGCGCGAGATGATCAAGGACCCCGCCTTCTGGCGCGTCGACGGGCTGTCGATGGACGAGCACCGCGAGCGCGTGCTCAGCCAGCTCCACCTGCTCGTCGACAACAAGGCCGTGCACCGCGCCTTCCCGAAGCGCTTCGGCGGCGCCGAGGACAACGGCGGCAACATCGCCGGGTTCGAGGAGCTCGTGGCGGCCGACCCGAGCCTGCAGATCAAGTCGGGCGTGCAGTGGGGCCTGTTCGGGGCCGCCGTGCTGCAGCTGGGCACCGAGGAGCACCACGAGAAGTGGCTGCCGGGCATCATGAGCCTCGAGATCCCCGGCGCGTTCGCGATGACCGAGACCGGGCACGGCTCGGATGTCGCCGCCATCGGCACGACCGCGACGTACGACCCCGAGACCGAGGAGTTCGTCATCCACACGCCCTTCCGCGGCGCATGGAAGGACTACCTCGGCAACGCCGCCGTCCACGGCATCGCCGCGACCGTGTTCGCGCAGCTCATCACCAACGGCGTCAACCACGGCGTGCACTGCTTCTACGTCCCGATCCGCGACGAGAACGGCCAGTTCCTCCCCGGTGTCGGCGGCGAGGACGACGGCCTCAAGGGCGGGCTGAACGGCATCGACAACGGCCGCCTGCACTTCGACCACGTCCGCATCCCGCGCACGAACCTGCTCAACCGCTACGGCGACGTCGCCCCCGACGGCACCTACTCGAGCGACATCGCGAGCCCCGGCCGCCGCTTCTTCACGATGCTCGGCACGCTCGTGCAGGGGCGCATCTCGCTCGACGGCGCCGCCTCGTGGGCGTCGGCGCTCGCGCTGAAGATCGCGGTGACCTACGGCAACCAGCGCCGCCAGTTCGACTCCGGCAACGGCACGCCCGAAGTGGTGCTGCTGGACTACGGCAAGCACCAGCGGCGCCTGCTGACCCGCCTGTCCACGACGTACGCGCAGATCTTCGCGCACGACGAGTTCCTGCAGAAGTTCGACGGCGTCTTCGGCGGCACCGCCGACACCGACGCCGACCGCGAAGACCTCGAGACGCTCGCGGCGGCTCTGAAGCCCCTCTCGACGTGGCACGCGCTGGACACGCTCCAGGAGGCGCGCGAGGCGTGCGGCGGCAACGGCTTCCTCTTCGAGAACCGCCTCGTGGGCCTGCGTCAGGACCTCGACATCTACGTCACGTTCGAGGGCGACAACAACGTGCTCCTGCAGCTGGTGGGCAAGCGCCTGCTCGCCGACTACGCGAAGCAGTTCACGGGCAAGGACGCCAAGGCGCTCGCCGCGTTCGCGGTCGGCCAGACCGCAGGCAAGGTCTTCCACGGCGCGGGGCTGCGACAGCTCGGACAGGCCGTCGGCGACCTCGGCTCCACCGCCCGCTCGGTCGAGCGAGGGCTGCGCGCCGACCAGCAGCACGAGCTTCTCGCCGGCCGCGTGCAGCAGACGGTCGCCGACATCGCCGGGCGCCTCCGCCCCGCGAGCAAGCTGCCCCGCGAGGAGGCTGCCGCGCTGTTCAACCAGAACCAGGCCGAGCTCATCGAGGCCGCCCGCGCGCACGGCGAGCTGCTGCAGTGGGAGGCGTTCACGGATGCGGTGAACCGCACGCAGGACGCGGGCACGAAGCGCGTCCTCACGTGGCTGCGTGACCTGTTCGGCCTGCAGCTGATCGAGAAGCACCTCGCGTGGCACTTGATCAACGGGCGCCTCTCGACGCAGCGGGCGGCTGCGGTCTCGAGCTACATCGACCGGCTGTGCGCGCGGCTGCGCCCCCACGCGCAGGACCTCGTCGACGCGTTCGGCTACGAGCCGGACCACCTGCGAGCCCCGATCGCCTCGGGCGCGGAGCAGGCTCGCCAGGACGAGGCGAAGGCCTACTACGCCGAGCTCGAGGCATCCGGGAACGCCCCGATCCCCGAGAAGAAGGCGAAGTAGGCCGTCGCCGCCGCGCTGCGGCGTCGCGTCAGCCGCGGCGCAGCAGCGCGAGGCGCACGATCGCCAGCGCGAGGATCAGCACGCCGAACACGAGGAAGAGCCAGCCGTACCAGGCGGGCCCGCCCACCGCGAGGGCGACGATGCCGACGACGATCATGACGACGGCGAGGACGAGACCGATCCACAGCGACGCGCGCATGCGCTTGGGACCCAACGGCACGGTATGCATGGCTGCACGGTATCGGTCGCCGGCCGCGCGCGCGGCCGTTCGGCGCGCGACACGCCCGCGCCGTAGGGTGGGCCCGTGACGACGGATGCCGCGACCCGCGATGTGCGCGTCGGCCCCGACGGCCTCCCTCGCTGCGCGTGGGTCGGCGACGATCCGGAGTACCGCCGCTACCACGACGAGGAGTGGGGACGCCCGCTCCACGGCGACCGTGCCCTGTTCGAGAAGATGAGCCTCGAGGGGTTCCAGGCCGGGCTGTCGTGGATCACGATCCTCCGCAAGCGCCCGCGCTTCCGCGAGGTGTTCGCCGGCTTCGAGCCCGACGCGGTGGCGGCCTTCGGTCCGGAGGACGTCGAGCGCCTCCTGGCCGACCCCGGCACCATCCGCAACCGCGCCAAGATCGAGGCGACGATCGGCAACGCCGCGCTCGTCGCGGTGATGGCCGAGGGCGAGCTCGACGCCCTGCTGTGGTCGTTCGCGCCCGACCCGCCGCAGCACCGGCCGACGACGTTCGCGGACGTGCCCGCGGTGACGGCGGAGTCCACCGCGATGAGCAAGACCCTCCGTGCGCGCGGCTTCCGCTTCGTCGGGCCGACGACGATGTACGCGCTCATGCAGTCCGCCGGCATGGTGGACGACCACGTGGTCGGCTGCTGGCGCGCCGCGTGAGCCGCCGCATCCGGTGGCCGCGGCGCGTGCGCCGGCTCGACCCGGCGGCACGGTAGGCTGGAAGCACTGCGGAGCGATCCTGCTCCCTGCGTCGTCGAACGCACCGGCCCGTGCGGCCCTGACTTCCACGGCGAACGGATGCGTCACCCGACGCCTTCGCCACCTCTCTGCGGCAGCGTCCCGCTCGCCGCGACCGACCGCCGTGCGCGCGTGCGCCGGCAGGAGCTTCCCCCATGTCTCAGACCTTCGCCGATCTCGGCGTCCCCACCGCCCTCGCCGACGTGCTCGCCGCGCAGGGCAAGACCGAGCCCTTCCCGATCCAGGCCGACACGCTGCCCGACACCCTCGCCGGGCGCGACGTGCTCGGTCGCGGCAAGACCGGCTCGGGCAAGACCCTCGCCTTCTCCCTCCCCCTCGTCGCGCGGCTGGGCGCCCAGCGCTCGCCGCGCCGTGGTCGCAAGCCCCGGGCGCTCGTGCTCGCCCCCACGCGTGAGCTGGCTAACCAGATCGAGGCCGTCATCCAGCCGCTCGCCGCGGCATTCGGCCTGGTCACCACGACCGTCTACGGCGGCGTCTCGCAGAAGCGGCAGGTCGACGCCCTCACCGCGGGCGTCGACATCCTCGTCGCGTGCCCGGGGCGACTCGAGGACCTGATCGGCCAGGGCTTCGCGAGCCTCGCCGAGGTCGAGATCACGGTGCTCGACGAGGCCGACCACATGGCCGACCTCGGCTTCCTGCCCGTCGTGACGCGCCTGCTCGCCCGCACGCCCGAGGGCGGGCAGCGCCTGCTTTTCTCCGCGACGCTCGACAACGGCGTGGACAAGCTCGTGCGCCGGTTCCTGCGCAACGAGGTGCTGCACTCCGTCGACGAGGCGACCTCGCACGTCGCCGCGATGACCCACCACGTCTTCGAGGTGGCGGATGCCGACGCCAAGAAGCGACTCGTGCAGACCCTCGCGTCGGGCACGGCTCGCCGCATCCTGTTCACGCGCACGAAGCACCAGGCCAAGAAGCTCGCGAAGGCCCTGACGGCCGCGGGCATCCCCTCGGTCGACCTGCACGGCAACCTGTCGCAGCCGCAGCGCGACCGCAACCTCGCCGCGTTCGGCGACGGCTCGGCGAAGGTGCTCGTCGCGACCGACGTCGCCGCCCGCGGCGTGCACGTCGACGACGTCGCCCTCGTCGTGCACGTCGACCCGCCCGTCGAGCACAAGGCGTACCTGCACCGCTCCGGCCGCACCGCGCGCGCCGGCAGCGCGGGCGACGTCGTGACGGTCATGCTCCCCGAGCAGCGCCGCGACACGCGCGACATCCTCCGCAAGGCCGCGATCACCGTCGCCCCGACCCCGGTCACCGCGACCTCGCCCGAGGTGGCGGCGCTCGTCGGCGAGGTCGCGCCGTACGTCGCGCCCGCGCCGGTCGTCGCGCCGCAGCGCGGGGGCGGCACGTCGCAGGGGGCGAACGCGCAGCGCAAGCGCGCGGCGCGTGCCGAGTCGGGCGCCGCCCCGTCGCGTCCGGCCGGCCAGGGCCAGGGCCGTCGCCCTGGCGGCCGCGGCCGAGGCGCCGCATCCGCCGTCCAGGCCGAGGCCCAGGGCGCGCCGCAGCGCGCCGCCCACAACCCGCACGGCGCGCAGGGTGCGGGTCGTGCCGAAGGCTCCGGTCGCTCGCAGGGCGCCGGTCGTGGGCAGGGCGGCGGTCGCTCGCAGGGCGCCGGCCGCGGGCAGGGCGCCGGCCGCATGCAGGGCGCCGGTCGCACGCAGGGAGGCGCGCCGACCACCGGCATGGTCGTCGGCCGCAGCGCCCGCACGAACCGCCGCGCGCAGGGCTGAGCCCGGCCCGCGTCCGCCCGCCCCGACCGCGAGAACCCTTAGGCGGCGCGAGAGCACAGCACCACGCTGCGCTCTCGCGCCGCCGTTGTGCTTTCGCGGGCACGGAGCGGGCACGGAGCGGGCACGGGCACGGGCACGGGCGGAAACGGATGAGGTATCCGGTTCGGGAGTACGATGACGGTGTGGGTGCGATACGGGCGGATGCAGCGCGCAGCCGCGCGCGCATCCTCGAGGTGGCCCGGCGGCACGATGCCACGCGGCTGCGCCTGAACGACGTCGCCCGCGAGGCGGGGCTCGGCGTAGGCACGGTGTACCGGCACTTCCCGACGGTTCGCAGCCTCGTGGAGGCGCTCAGCATCGACTCGCTGCGCCGCCTCGGCGCCGCAGCGCACGACGCCGCCGCCGAACCCGATCCACTCGTCGCCCTCCGGCGCTTCGTCGACGACGCGCTCGCGCTGCAGCTCGCCGACCCTGGCCTGCAGGCCGTCCTCGTCGAGCTCGAGCGGGCCGACCCCGCGGTGCATACCGAGTGCAGCGCGGCGCGGGCGCAGGTCAACGCGGGTTACGCCGCGGTGCTCGCCCGGGCGCAGGCGGCCGGCGCCGTCCGCCCCAACCTCACCGCGACGCAGCTGCAGCGGCTCGTGTGCGGCGTCGAGCACGCCGTGCGCCTCGGCACGCCCGACGACCGCCCCGTGCTCCTCGACATCCTCATCGCCGGCATCCGGGCCTGAAAGGACCGCATCATGGATTACGGACACGATCTGCGCTTCGGCGCGTTCATCACGCCCACGGCGGCCGACCCGCAAGTGCCCGTGACCCTCGCCCAGATCGCCGAAGCGGCGGATCTCGACCTCGTCACGTTCCAGGACCACCCGTACCAGCCGGCCTTCCTCGACACGTGGACGCTCATGTCGTACGTCGCCGCGGCCACCGAGCGCGTGCACATCGCGCCGAACGTCCTGAACGTGCCCCTGCGTCCGCCGGCCGTGCTCGCCGGCGCCGCTGCGAGCCTCGACCTCCTCTCCGGCGGGCGCCTCGACCTCGGGCTCGGCGCCGGAGGGTTCTGGGACGCGATCGAGGCGATGGGCACGCCGAAGCTCACACCCGGGCAGGCCGTCACCGCCCTCGCGGAGGCCATCGAGATCATCCGCGGCCGCTGGGACACCAGCCAGCGCGGCGGACTGTTCACCGACGGCACCGTCCACGCCGTGCACGGGGTCAAGCGCGGCCCGCGGCCCGGGCACGAGATCCCGATCTGGCTCGGCGCCCGTCGCCCCCGCATGCTCGCCCTCATCGGCCGCTCCGCCGACGGCTGGCTGCCCTCCCTCCCGTGGCTCGAGCCCGGCGACTACGCGCGCGGCAACGCGCGGATCGACGAGGCCGCCGAGGCGGCCGGCCGCGACCCGCGTGCGATCCGCCGCCTGCTCAACGTCGGCGCCTCCCCGAAGGAGGCACGCGCGTGGGCGGAGGAGCTCGCCGGCTACACGCTCGCGGACGGAGTCTCGACCTTCATCGCGATGGCCGACGACCCGCGCGCGATCCAGCGCTTCGGCACGGAGGTCGCGCCGGCGGTGCGCGAGCTCGTCGCCCGCGAACGCGCCGCGCGCGGCACGGCCCCCGCCCCCACGCGGTCGCGCATCGCGCTGTCGCAGCGCCGCCCCGGCATCGACTACGACGCCGTGCCGTCGGGCGTTCGCGCGATCGAACCGGGCGACTTCGACTACGCCGACGTCGCGAACACCTATATGCGCGGCGGCCGCCCGGGCCTGATCCTGCAGCCGACGGATGCAGCGGGCGTCTCGCGTGCGATCGGCTTCGCGGCGCAGCATCCCGACGTCCCGCTCTCGGTGCGCAGCGGCGGACACGGCATCTCCGGGCGCAGCACGAACGACGGCGGCATCGTGATCGACCTCCGCCGGCTGAACGCGATCGAGGTGCTCGACCCCGCGCGCCGGCTCGTGCGCATCGGCGCGGGCGCGCGGTGGGCGCAGGTCGCGGCGGCGCTCGGCGAGCACGGCTGGGCGCTCAGCTCCGGCGACTACGGCGGCGTCGGCGTGGGCGGCCTCGCCACGGCGGGCGGCATCGGCTGGCTCGCACGCGAGCACGGGCTGACGATCGACCACGTGCGCGCCGTCGAGGTCGCGCTCGCCGACGGGTCCATCCGGCGCGTGGACGCCGACCACGACCCCGACCTCTTCTGGGCGATGCGCGGAGCGGGCGCGAACATGGGCATCGCGGTGTCGTTCGACTTCCAGATCGACGAGGTCGGCGAGGTCGGCTGGGCGCAGCTCGTCTTCGACGCGAGCGACACCGCCGCGTTCCTCGAGGGCTGGGGCGCCGCCGTACAAGCGGCGCCGCGCGACCTCACGAGCTTCCTGATCCTGTCGCCGGCGCGGGGCGGTCAGCCGGTCGCCGCGTACGTGATGGCGATGATCGACTCCGACGACGCCGACACGATCATCGAGCGGCTGCAGCCGTTCGCGCAGCTCGCGCCGCTCGTGCAGCAGTCGGTGCAGCTGACGACCTACCCGCAGGTGATGGCGAACGCCGATCTCGGCCCGCAGCAGGGCGCGGGCGAGCCCGTGACGCGGTCGGCGCTCATCGACGACATCACGCCCGAGCTGGCCGCGGCCGTGGCGCAGCTGCTCGCCACCGGCGCAACGCACTTCTTCTCGATCCGTGCCGTGGGCGGCGCCGTAGCCGACGTGCCCGACGATGCCACGGCATATGCGCACCGTTCGGCGAGCTTCTCGGTCGCGACCTTCGGCGCCGACGAGGCGCGGCTCGCGGCGGCTTGGGCCGACATCGCGACCCACTCGCGGGGACTCTATCTGAGCTTCGAGACGTCGCTGCGCCCCGAGCGCATCGAGGAGGCCTACCCGCCCGCGACGCTCGAGCGGCTGCGCGCGGTCAAGGCGCGTGTCGATCCGGCCGGCCTCTTCCGCGACAACTTCGCGATCGGCGCCGCCCCCGCCGTCACCGGCTGACCGCCGCTGCGCCTCTCCCGGATGCGGGCACTCGCGGATGGGGGAGAGGTCGGGCATGCTGGGGGCGAGCACGCGAGGAGCACCATGGCCGACGTCCCGAACCCCGACGCGCACGACGTCATCCGGGTCGTCGGGGCGCGGGAGAACAACCTCAAGGGCGTCTCGGTCGAGATCCCCAAGCGGCGCCTGACCGTGTTCACCGGCGTCAGTGGATCGGGCAAGTCGTCGCTCGTGTTCGGCACGATCGCGGCGGAGTCGCGCCGGCTCATCAACGACACGTATCCGACCTTCGTACAGGCGTTCATGCCGCAACTCTCCCGCCCCGACGTCGACGCGCTCGAGAACATCAGCGCCGCGATCCTCGTCGACCAGGAGCGGATGGGCGCGAACGCCCGCTCCACCGTCGGCACCGCGACCGATGTGCACGTGATGCTGCGCATCCTGTTCTCGCGTCTCGGGCAGCCGCACGTGGGGTCGCCGCAGGCCTTCTCGTTCAACGTGCCCTCGGTGCGCGGCGCGGGCGCGGTCACGCTCCAGAAGGGCGGCGCGACCGTCAAGGAGCGTCGCTCGTTCGAGATCACCGGCGGCATGTGCCCGCGCTGCGAGGGTCTGGGCGAGGTGAGCGAGATCGATCTGGCCGAGCTGGTCGACGACTCGCTCTCGCTCGAGGAGGGCGCCATCCGCGTCCCCGGGTACACCGCCGACGGCTGGATGGTGAAGGTCTATTCGGAGTCGGGGTTCTTCCCCGGCGACGTTCCGGTGCGGGAGTTCACCGAGCAGCAGCGGCAGGACTTCTTCTACAAGGAGCAGACGAAGATCAAGATCGGCAGCATGAACATGACCTACGAGGGGCTCGTGCCCAAGGTCACGAAGTCGATGCTGCAGAAGGATCGCGAGTCGATGCAGCCGCAGGCGCGTGCGTTCGTCGAGCGCGCGGTCAAGTTCCAAGCGTGCCCCGACTGCGGCGGCACACGCCTCAACGAGGGCGCCCGCTCGTCGAAGATCGGCGGTGTGAGCATCGCGGATGCGGCGGCGATGCAGATCACCGACCTCGCCGCGTGGCTGCGCACCGTCGACGCCCCCGAGGTGGCGCCGCTCGTGAAGGGGCTCCGCGAGACGGTCGACTCGTTCGTCGACATCGGGCTCGGCTACCTCTCCCTCGACCGCGCGAGCGGCACGCTCTCCGGCGGCGAGGCGCAGCGGACGAAGATGATCAAGCACCTGCGCTCGAGCCTCACCGACATGACGTACGTCTTCGACGAGCCGACGGCGGGGCTGCATCCGCACGACATCCAGCGCATGAACCGGCTGCTGCAGCAGCTGCGCGACAAGGGCAACACCGTGCTCGTCGTCGAGCACAAGCCCGAGGTCATCGACATCGCCGACCACGTCGTCGACCTCGGCCCGGGCGCGGGGCGCGACGGCGGCACGATCCAGTTCGAGGGCGATGTCGCCGGGCTGCGGGCGTCGGGCACCCTCACCGGGCGCCATCTCGACCACCGCGCGAGGCTCAAGGAGACCGTGCGCACCGCGACCGCCTCCCTGCCGATCCGGGGCGCGACGCAGCACAACCTGCGGCACGTCGACGTCGACGTGCCGCTGGGCGTGCTGACGGTCGTGACCGGCGTCGCCGGCTCCGGCAAGTCGTCGCTCATCCACGGCAACCTTCCCGCGTTCGACGACGTGGTGGTCGTCGACCAGTCGCCCATCAAGGGCTCGCGGCGCTCGTCGCCGGCCACCTACACGGGCGTGCTCGACGCGATCCGCACCGCGTTCGCCAAGGCCAACGGCGTCAAGCCGAGCATGTTCAGCGCGAACTCCGAGGGGGCGTGCGAGGCGTGCAAAGGACTCGGCGTCATCATCACCGACCTCGGCTTCCAGTCCACCGTCGAGACCGAGTGCGAGGTGTGCGGCGGCACCGGCTTCTCCGACGCGGTGCTGGAGTACACGCTCGACGGCCGCAACATCTCCGAGGTGCTCGCGATGTCGGCGGCCGAGGCATCCGCGTTCTTCCCGAAGGGGCCGGCGCACACGACGCTCGCGCGCATGGTGGATGTAGGCCTGGGCTACCTGACGCTCGGGCAGGCGCTCAACACGCTCTCCGGCGGCGAGCGGCAGCGCTTGAAGCTCGCCATCTCGATGGCGAAGTCGGGCGCCGTGTACGTCCTCGACGAGCCGACGACCGGCCTTCACCTCGCCGACGTCGACAACCTGCTCGCGCTGCTGGACCGCCTCGTCGACGCCGGCAACAGCGTGATCGTCATCGAGCACCACCAGGCCGTGATGGCCCACGCCGACTGGATGATCGACCTCGGTCCCGGCGCCGGCCGCGACGGCGGGCGGGTCGTGTTCGAGGGGACTCCGGCCGACCTCGTGGCCGACGCATCCACCCTGACGGGCGAGCATCTCGCCCGCTACGTCGGGGGCTGACGCGGCGCGCGACACACCACGCGCGTGCCGAAACGACACGTGGTTTCTCGACACGCGCATGGTGTTTCGGCGAGGCTGAGCGGATGCGGATGCACGCGGTGGACGAGCGCGACGCGCGGTGGGAACGGGACGACGCGGCCTTCCGGCTGTACGTCTTCCGTGGCCCCGACGCGGCCACGTACACGTTCGACATCGAGGACGCGACGCTCACAGAGGCGCTCGACCACGCGCGGATGGCGTCGGAGGGCGACCGCAACCTGTGGGCACTCGCGCTCGTCTCGGACGATGACGTGCGCGGGCGCGGCCTCGTGTGGCTGTCGGGGATGGACTATCACGACGCGGCCGACACTCCCGCGCAGCGGGCCCGCCGGCGTGAGATGCAGGACCGCTACCTCGCGGCGCGATCGCGCGACGCTCTGCCCGTCGTGCTGCCCGACGGGCGGCGGCTGATCCGGATGTTCCCCGAATGGGGGGCCGGGCCGTTGTGGGAGAGCTTCACCGAGAACTACCCGCTCGACCCCGCGACCCTCGACCTGCCCGACGGCCTCGCCGACGCGCTCGTCGTGTGGAACGAGGAGTGGAACGCGCGGGCGCCCGACGAGCCGCTCCCCGATCCCGACGGCTTCCGCCGCCGCGGCGCCGCGCTCGCCGACGCGCTGGAGGAGGCGCTCGCGGGCCGGGCGGAGATCCGGCGCGAGTTCCTCGGCTGATCCGCGCCGGCCGGCCGCGTCACCGGGTGTGAAACCGCTCCCACTAGACTGAGCGCCGCCGTGACCACCGCACAGACCTCCACCGCACGCTCGACGACCCGCCGCGACATCCAGGGTCTGCGCGCGCTCGCCGTCGTCGGCGTGATCCTGTGTCACGTGCTGGGCTGGCCGACCGGCGGGTTCGCGGGCGTCGACGTGTTCTTCGTCATCTCCGGCTTCCTCATCACAGGCCTGCTGCTGCGCGAGGTGGCCGACACCGGGCGCATCTCCCTGCGCGGGTTCTACGCCCGCCGCATCCGCCGCATCCTGCCCGCAGCGGTGCTCGTGATCGCCGCCGTCGCGGTGGCGGGGTGGTTCCTCTTCAACCGCACGCGGGCCGATGCGACGCTGTGGGATGTGGCGGCCGCCCTCGGGCTCGTCGCGAACTGGCGCTTCGCCGCCGTCGGAACCGACTACTTCGCGCAGACCGACGCCGTCTCGCCGCTGCAGCACTTCTGGTCGCTGTCGGTGGAGGAGCAGTTCTACCTCATGTGGCCGGGCCTCCTGCTCCTGATGCTCGTGCTCCTCGTGCCCGCGGCCGCGCGGCGAGGTGCGCGCGTGCCCGTGGTGGTCGGCGGCATCGCGCTCGCGGTGTCGGCGGCGTCGCTCGCCGCGGCGGCCGCGCAGACGGCGTCGGAGCCGACGATCGCATACTTCTCGACCGCCACCCGCGTGTGGGAGCTCGGGGCGGGCGCGCTCCTCGCCGCCCTCGCGCCGCTGCTCGCGCGCGTGCCGCGTGTGCTCGGCGGCGCGGTGCAGTGGATCGGACTGGCCGGGATCGTCTGGGCGTTCGCATCGCTCGACGCCGACAACCCGTTCCCGTTCCCGGGGGCCCTCCTCCCGGTCGCCGCGACCGCGCTCGTCATCGCGGGCGGAGTCGCCGGAGACCCCCGGCAGCGACACCTCCTCCCGCTCTCCAACCCGGTGAGCGTCTTCATCGGCGACGCGTCCTACGCGCTGTATCTGTGGCATTTCCCGGCGCTCGTGTTCGCGGGCGTGCTCCTCCCCGCCGGCGATGCGACGACGGCGATCGTCCTCGCGGCCACCGCCGTCCTCGCGGTGTCGACCTACCTGGGCTGGGAGCAGCCGCTGCACCGCTCGCCGTGGCTGCGCCGGGTGTCGGCGAAGGGTCCGGATGCAGCACCCCACGGTGCGATCGCGGCTCCGGCCGTGCCTGATGCGGCGCCCGCGGCACGTGCGGAGCTCGTCCGGTTCGAGCCGTCGGCGCCGACCCCGCAGCGCGTCGGCGCGAGCCGCCCGGCCGGGTGGGCCCCGGGCCAGCGCTACTACCCCGGACGTTCGCCCCGCCCCGCCGCATCCGCGCCCGCCGCCTCCGCCGCATCCGCGCCCGCCGTACCCGCAGCCCGAACCGTGTCCCACAATCCGCGACCTCGCTCCGCCCATGACCGCACGACGTGGGACATGTCGCGCGAGGAGTGGGACACGGCCGCCGCCCCGAACCCGGCCGACGCCGCCACCCCAGAGGCCGCCCCGGACGCAGCCTCCGCGCCGTCGCGGTCGTGGGCGGCCTGGCGTGCGCGGTACGCCGGGCAGATGGCGCTCGCCGCCGCCACGCTCGGCATCGGCGCCGCGGCGATCGTGCTCGTGCTGCAGAGCACCTTCGGCGCGCCCGTGATGGGGCCCCTCACCCCTCCCGTCGCGGATGCCACGACCGCCCCCGCCGAAAACCCGACCGCGGCCGTGCAGGCGGCGCTCGCCGACGCCGTCTCGGCCACGAGCTGGCCGCAGCTGAGTCCGTCGCTCGACGAGGTCATCGCGGCGTCCAGCGCGCAGAACCCGGCGCACGACTGCTTCTCGCCCGACGTCGCGCTCGATGCGGGACGCTGCACATGGGGATCGTCGGCCGCGCCGCACCATCTCTATCTCGTGGGCGATTCGACGGCCATGGCCTATGCGCCGGCGTTCAAGAAGCTCGCGGAGGACAGCGGCGGGCAGTGGCGCGCCACGACGGTCGGGCTGTACGGATGCCGGTTCACCGACGTGCTCGTGCAGAACAGCGGCGCCGGCGTGATGGAGGCGTGCCCGCAGCGCAAGCAGGACGTCGGCGCACTCCTCGCAGCCGACCCCGCCGACCTCGTCGTCGTGTCCAATGCCTACACCCTGGGCCGCGGGGTCGACGGCCGGCCTCTGTCGGCGACCGACCTCGTGCAGGGTGCGCGCGCGGAGATGGCGGCCTTCGGCGTGACCGGTCGTGTCGTCTACCTCGCGCCGCCGCCGCTGGGCGGTGATCTCGGCGCGTGCTACTCGCCCGTGACGTCGCCCGCGAACTGCGTGACGGCGGTCGATCCGACGTGGCGGGAGATCGAGGTCGCGACCGAGAACGTCGCCGCCGCCGACGGCGACCACGCCCTCAGCTCGCTGCCGTTCACGTGCTGGGACGACGTGTGCCCCGCCTTCGCCGGGGGCGTGCCGCTGCGCTACGACCAGACGCATTTCACGGTCGCGTACGCCGAGCGCATCGCGCCGGTCCTGGCATGGGACCTGCGCGCCGCCGGCCTGCTGTGAGGTATCACACCGCCGTTTCCCACAGCAAGATCTGGCCCGGATTCGGACTCGCCGTCCATCCTGGTTAGGCTGTCAGCGGTTTTCCTAGCGCCCGTCCCCGGAGGACGCCGGCCTGTTTCCGCCCCGGGGAGGCATGCTCGCGTGAGGTCGTTCAGCTGGCTGCGCACACGCCGCCGGACCCTCGTGTCCGCCGGCATCGTCACCGTCTCGGCGCTCGCGGTCACGACGATGGCGATCGCGTACGAGGGCTTTCCGACGACCGAGGTCGACCTCCACGACGGCGGCGTGTGGATCACGAAGTCCTCGAGCCTGCTCGTCGGCCACTTCAACCACCAGTCCGAGGTGCTCGACGGCGGGCTGCGCTCCGGCAGCGACAAGTACGACATCCTGCAGGACGGCGGCACGGTCCTCCTCCACGACGAGACGGGCTCGACCGTTTCGACCGTCGACCCGGCGATGGTGATGCTCGGCGATGCGGCGGAGGTGCCGGCGGGCGCCAAGGTCGCGCTCGGCGGCCCCACGATGGCCGTCCTCGACCCGTCGTCGGGCGCCCTGTGGGTCGCGCCGGCGCAGGCGGCGTCGAGCTTCTCGCCCGAGGGCGCGGAGCCCACCGCCGAGCTCGGCGAGGGCGCCGATGTCGCCGTGGGCCGCGACGGCACCGTCTACGCGGTGTCGCCGGAGGAGAAGAAGCTCGTCACGGTGCCGCGCACCGTCGACGGCGAGACGGGCGAGCCCGCCGAACGCGGGATCGACGTCGCCGACGACGCCGAGCTGACCGTGACGGTCGTCGGCACCACCGCGGCCGTGCTCGATGCCGACACCGGCGTCGTCCAGACCAGCGGCGGGGTGCGCACCGAGATCCCGGATGCGACGGGCGCGGTGCTGCAGCAGCCGTCGGCCACGGGCGACGCGGTGCTCCTCGCGACGGCCGCCGATCTCGTGCGGGTTCCGCTGGACGGGTCGGCGCCGACCGAGACGTCGGCCGACGGCGAGGGGGCCCCGGCGGCGCCGGTGTTCCTGGGCGGCTGCGCGTACAGCGCCTGGTCGGGCAGCGGGGCCTTCATCCGCGACTGCTCGGGCGACTCCAACGACCTCACGGCGAAGCTCGACGACCTCGAGGCGGGCGCGCAGCTGCGGTTCCGCCAGAACCGCGACGTCGTCGTGCTCAACGACGTCATCGGCGGCGCGGCGTGGATGGCGACCGACGCGCTGCAGCGGGTCGACAACTGGGACGACATCATCCCGCCGGAGGGCGACGCCGAGGAGGACGAGGAGACCACCGAGGAGACCACCGAGACCACGCTCCCCGAGCGCACGGAGGTCAACACCCCGCCCATCGCGACCGACGACGACTTCGGTGTGCGCCCGGGTCGTACCGTGGTCCTGCCGGTGCTCGACAACGACACCGACGCCGACGGCGACGTCCTGACGATCACGCTGCCGGACGGGGATCCCGGTCTCGGACCGGTACAGGCCATCAACAACGGCTCGGCGCTGCAGATCGCGGTGCCGGAGAACGCGTCGGGCGGCGACGTCTTCCGGTACGAGGTCGACGACGGACGGGGCGGCACCGACACCGCGAGCGTGCGCCTGACGGTGCGGCCGTGGACGGGCAACGCCGCACCCACGCCGAAGCGCGTGACGACGGTCGTGGTGGAGGCGGGCAGCTCGATCACGTACAACGTGCTGCCGGACTGGATCGACCCGGACGGCGACGAGATCTTCCTCTCGGGCGTCACCCCCGCCGATGGCGACGAGGCCGACTTCACCTCCGACGGACGCATCACCTACCGGGCGATCGGCGGTACGCAGGGCCGGAAGGACGTGCCGATCATCATGTCGGACGGGTCGGACGTCACGGAGGGCATCGTGCGGTTCGACGTGCGCCCTCCCGGCTCTACGGTGCCCGTCACCAACGCCGACCACGTCGTGGTCCGCGCCGGCCAGACCGCGACGGTCGCGCCCCTCACGAACGACACGAGCTCGGGCCGCGAGACGCTGCGGCTCACGCGCGTCGACCAGCTGCCCGGCGCCGAGATCGTGCCCGACTACGCCAACAAGACCTTCACGTTCCGCTCGTCGCAGCCGGGCGTCTACTACGCGCAGTATCTCGTCGCGGCGGGGCCCAACGCGGTCCCGGGCCTCGTGCGCATCGACGTGCTGCCGGACGCCGACACCGATCTGCCGCCGGTCGCCGTGCGCGACGTGGCGCTCCTCCCGAGCGGCGGCGACGTGCTCGTGAACGTGCTCGCGAACGACAGCGACCCCTCCGGCGGCATCCTCGTCGTCCAGTCGGTCACGGTCGACCCCGCCAGCGGCATCTCGGTGGCCGTGCTCGGCCACGAGACGCTCCGCATCACCGACCAGGGCGCGCTCGACGAGCAGACGCGCCTCACCTATCGGATCTCCAACGGCCAGCAGAGCGCCGAGGGCGAGGTCGTCGTCCTGCCGGTGCCCGCTCCCGACCAGCTGCGCCCCCCCGTCGCCAACGACGACCAGGCGGTCGTGCGCGCGGGCGATGTCGTGACGATCCCCGTGCTCGAGAACGACTACCACCCCAACGACGACACGATGCACGTCGCCCCCGACCTCGTCGAGCCGCTGCCCGCGCCCGAGGACGGCCAGATCTTCGTGTCGCAGGACACGGTGCGGTTCAAGGCGGGCCCCGAGGCGAAGACCGTGTACGCGACGTACGAGGTCGTCGACTCGAGCGGCCAGAAGGACGCCGGCTACATCACGATCCAGGTGCTCCCCGTCGACGCCGACACCAACCAGGCGCCCCGGCCCAAGGACATCACCGCGCGCACGCTCAGCGGCGCGGAGGTGCGCGTGCCGATCCCGCTTGACGGCCTCGACCCCGACGGCGACTCGGTCGAGCTCATCGGCCTCGACTCGGCGCCCGAGAAGGGGCGCGTGACCGAGGTCGGGTCCAACTACCTCACCTATCAGGCGTTCGAGGGCGAGACCGGCGCGGATGCCTTCACCTACCGTATGCGCGACCGGCTCGGCGCCGAGGCAACCGCGGCGGTGCGGATCGGCATCGCGCCGACCGAGGCGGCCAACCAGGCGCCGTACGCGGTCAAGGACTCGGTCATCATGCGTCCGGGTCGCGAAGTGGCCGTGCCGGTGCTCGCGAACGACTCCGACCCCGAGGGCGACACGATCGGCCTCCTCAGCGACGGCCTGATCCTCCCCGACGTGCCGGGGCTCGACGCCCGGGTCGTCGGCGACCGCGTCGTCGTGACCTCCCCCGGCGAGCCGGTCGAGACGAGCCTGCAGTACACGATCCAGGATGCCCGCGGCGCGGAGGCGCGCGCGGTGCTCCAGGTGACCGTGGCCGAGGACGTGCCCCTGCAGCGACCGATCGCGCGCGACGACCGCGTGCGTCCGACGGACGTGCAGGAGGACAGCTACGCCGACATCGACGTGCTGAACAACGACGAGGACCCCGACGGCACGGTCGACGCGCTCGACATCGACGTCGACAGCGCGGGTGCGCGCGTCCTCGGCGACGGCGTCGTCCGCGTGCCGATCCTCGAGCAGGCGCAGCTGATCACCTACACGATCACCGACGACGACGACCTGTCGGCCTCGGCGTTCCTGTTCGTGCCGGCGCTCGGCGACCTGCCGCCCGTGCTCGACTCCGACGGCATCGAGGTCAAGAGCGGCGAGACGGTTCGCATCCCGCTCGCCGACCATGTCCGCGCCGTCGGCGGTCGCGACGTCGTGATCACCGAGGCCGCGAAGGTGTTCGCCGCGCACAACGACGGCGCCTCGCTCGTGGGCGACCAGCGCACGCTCGTCTACACGTCGGCGCAGGGCTACTTCGGTCAGGACGCCATCACGTTCGAGGTGACCGATGGCACCGGCCCCGACGATCCCGAGGGGCGCAAGGCCACGCTCGTGCTGCCGGTGACGGTGCTGCCCCCCGACAACCAGCCGCCGACCTTCGTCAACGGCCAGATGGACGTCGCGCCGGGCGAGGATGCGACCGGGCTCGACCTGCGCGCGCTCACCACCGACCCCGACGAAGGTGACCTCGACGACATGCGCTACCGGATCGACGGCAGCGTCCCGGGCGGGCTCGACGCGTCGATCGACGGTCAGACGCTGCGCGTGCGCGCCGACGCCGATGTGCGCAAGGGGACGACCGCCGAGATCGGCGTGCTCGTCGACGACGGCGAGGCCGATCCCGTCGCCGGCACCGTGACCGTGCGGATCACCGCATCCACGCGCCCGCTCCCGACCGCGAACGACGACGTCATCCCCGAGGCCGACCAGGGCAAGCAGATCTCGGTGCCCGTGCTCGCGAACGACTTCAACCCGTTCCCCGACCGGCCGCTGAAGGTCGTCGCCGCGGCCACCGAGACCGGTGACGGCCGCGCCGAGGTCAGCGGTGACCAGGTGTCGGTGACGCCGTCGGCGCGCTTCTTCGGCACGATGGTCGTGCGCTACCGCATCCAGGATGCGACCGGCGACCCCGACCGCGAGACCGAGGGCCGCATCCGGCTCACCGTGCAGGGCAAGCCGGATGCGCCGGGCACGCCGACGGTCTCGAGCGTGCAGGACCGGACCGTCGTGCTGGCGTGGACGCCGCCGCCGAACAACGGCGCCCCCATCACGGGGTACACGGTGCGCTCGACCGCGGGCTCGTACACGAAGCAGTGCGCCTCGACGACGTGCACGCTCGACGGCCTGACCAACAACGTCGAGTACAACTTCGTCGTCACGGCGACCAACCGGGTCGGCGAGTCCGACCCGTCGGCGCCGTCGGAGACCGCGCGCCCCGACGCGCGTCCCGACACCCCGGCCCCGCCGACGCTTCGATTCGGCGACAAGTCGCTCAACGTCGCGTGGACGACCCCGTCCACCCCCGGCTCGCCGGTCGAGTCGTACACACTCGAGATCTCGCCCGCGCCGCCCTCCGGGATCACGCAGAAGACCGGCGTGACCGGCAACTCGCTCGTGTGGGACGGCCTCGAGAACGGCACGGCCTATCAGGTGCGCGTGCAGGCCCACAACCGCGCGCCCGAGCCCTCGAGCTGGAGCGGCTACTCGGCGAGCGAGATCCCCGCCGGGCCCCCCGCCGCGCCCGCGGCGCCCACGACGACCCGCCTGGACCCGGTGGGCAGCCAGGCCCAGCTGCAGGTGAACTGGCAGGCGCCGAACAGCAACGGCGACGCGATCTCGGGCTACGAGCTCAAGGTGCTGCGCGGCGGTGCCGTGATCAACACGCTCTACCCGTCGGCCGGGCAGACCTCCCAGGCCGTGGTCGTCGACCCCAGCCGCGAGGACTACACGTTCACGGTGGCTGCGAAGAACAAGGCCGGCATGGGGCAGGCGAGCCCGCAGTCCGCCCCGCGTCGTGCCTTCACGCCGCCGGGAGCCCCGCAGGGCGTCAGCGCGTCGACGCCGCGCCCCGACAACTCGATCGTCGTGTCGTACCAGCCCGCGCCGACCAACGGCGCCGACCCGGGCTCGATCCGCTATGAGTACTCGCTCAACGGCGGCGGCTGGCGCAGCGACTGGGATCAGTCGCGCATCACGAACGGCATCTCCAACGGCACGTCCTACACCGTGACGCTCCGCGCGGTCACGAGCCAGGACGGCACGACCTACACCGGCCCGAATTCCAATACGAGCAACGCGGCCGTGCCGTACGGCCCCATCCGCAACCCGGGAGCCGACGCGCGCGCCAGCGGCACGCAGATCACGTTCTCGTGGTCGGCGCCCGCGCCCAACGGTCGTGCGATCACGTCGATGGAGATCCGCATCGACGGCGGCAGCTGGCAGGGCGTCGCCGCGAACGGTTCGACGACGCGCGACTACGGCTACTCGGAGAGGCACACGATCGACGTGCGGGCCACGGATGCCGCGAACCAGCAGTCGACCGCGAGCGCCGCCGCGACGACGGCGAACCCGCCGCAGCCGCGGGTCACGGTCAGCAAGGGCGGCAGTGCGCAGGGGCAGGACAACTGCTCGTCGTCGTCGTGTGCGTACCTCGTGGTGAACACGCAGGACTTCCCCGCCGGCAACTACCAGGTGTACTGCTACTCCAGCCGCGACGGCGAGTTCGCCGGCGGTCGGTCCTGGGACCTGCCGAGGAACGGTTCGACCCAGCTCGGCTGCTACTACGGCTACCCGGGCGACCAGGTGTGGGTCCGCATCCAGGGGTACGGCGAGTCCGAGAGATACACGTGGCGCTAGCCGCGACACAGCACGCACGATGAGAAGGATGACGCCATGACCATGACCCCCGACCAGGCCGCCTGGTTCGAGACGACTTTCTCGCGGCTCGTCGACAACGTCGACCGTGCGCTCATGGGCAAGCGCGACGTCGTCGGCCTCGTGCTCTCCGCCATGCTCGCGGAGGGCCACGTGCTCCTCGAGGACGCCCCCGGCACCGGCAAGACGAGCCTTGCGAAGGCGCTCGCCGCGACCGTGCAGGGCACGAGCGCGCGTATCCAGTTCACGCCCGACCTGCTGCCCTCCGACGTCACCGGCGTGACGATCTACGACCAGAACACACGCACGTTCGAGTTCCACCGCGGACCCGTGTTCGCGTCGATCCTGCTCGCCGACGAGATCAACCGGGCCTCGCCCAAGACGCAGTCGGCGCTCCTGGAGGTCATGGAGGAGTCACGCGTGACCGTCGACGGCGTCGCGCACGAGGTGGGTCGCCCCTTCCTCGTGATCGCGACGCAGAACCCGATCGAGCAGGCCGGCACCTACAAGCTGCCCGAGGCGCAGCTCGACCGCTTCCTCGTGAAGACCTCGATCGGCTACCCCGAGCTCGACGTCGCCGAGCGGATCCTCGCGGGCTCCGCCGACCGCAACCCGTCGGCCAACCTCCCCGCTCTGATCACGACCGGCGCCGTCGCCGACATGGCCGACCTCGCCGCGACCGTGCACGTCGAGCCGGCGGTGCTGCGCTACACGGCCGAACTCGCCGAGGCGACCCGCACGGATGAGGCGACCCGCCTGGGGGTGTCGGTGCGCGGTTCGCTCGCCATGGTGCGGATCGCGAAGGTGCGCGCGGCCTCGCAGGGCCGTCACTACGTCATCCCCGACGATGTGAAGGAGCTCGTCGCCCCGGTGTGGACGCACCGCCTCGTCATGGATCCCGAGGCCGAGTTCACCGGCGTCACGGCCGAGACGGTCATCGCGCGCACGATCGGCGCCGTCGCGGCACCGCAGGCGAGGTCGGCGGCCTGATGTCCGAGACGACGCTCGCCGACTCCCCCGCCGGGCCCGGCCCGGCGGGGGAGTCCGACGGGTCCGCGGCCGGCGCGATGCCGACCGGTCCCGGTGCGGCGACGGTCCGCACCGGGCACACCGGTGCGGCTGCGCACACCGTACCGCTCGGCAGCACGCGGTCGGCGCTGCGCGAGGTCGCGGCGCCCGCCGCGGCGCGCGTGTGGCGGCGGGTGCGCAGCATCCTGGTCGTCGTCCGGCCCCTCGGCTGGGTGCTCATCGCCGCGACGATCGTGCTGGGCGTGCTCGGACTCGCGCTCGGATGGCGCGAGCTCGTCGTGACGGCCACGGTGCTCGCGTTCACGGTCGCGCTGTGCGCGGTGTTCCTCATCGGACGCACCGACTACGACGTCGGCCTCGACCTCACGCGCACCCGCGTGGTCGTGGGGGAGCGCGCGGTCGGCGCGCTCACGCTCGCCAACGCCGGTTCGCGCGCGATCCTGCCGTCCCGCGTCGTGCTCCCCGTCGGTGCCGGTCGCGGCGAGTTCGCCGTCGGCCGCCTCGCTCCGGGCGCCTCGGCAGAGGAGCTCTTCGCGATCCCGACCCAGCGCCGTGCGGTGCTGCCGGTCGGCCCCGTCAGCGTCGTGCGCGGCGATCCCCTCGGCGTCTTCGAGCGCGTGCACCGGCGCGACGAGCCCGTCGACCTGTACGTGCACCCGCGCACCGTGCGCTTCGACGGCCAGTCGCTCGGCTTCCTCCGCGACCTCGAGGGCCTCCCCGCCACCGATCTCTCGCGCGACGACGTGTCCTTCCACGCGCTGCGCGAGTACCAGCCGGGCGATGACCGCCGCAACGTGCACTGGCGCTCGACCGCCCGCACGGGCACCCTGATGGTGCGTCAGTACGAGGAGACGCGCCGCTCGCACTTCGTGATCGGGCTGTCGACGCATCCGGCCGACTACGCCGAGCCCGACGAGCTCGAGCTCGCGATCTCGGCCGCCGGCTCGCTCGGCCTGCGCGCGCTGCAGGACTCGCAGCGCGTCGAGGTGCGCGTCCAGGGGGCGGAGCTCCCTTCCGCAACCGGCAAGCAGTTCCTCGACGGGCTGTCGGGCCTCGTCTTCTCCCGCCCCCGGCAGGGCGACATCGTCGACCTCGCCGGGCACGTCGCGGCGACCCTCCCGACCGCGAGCATCGTCGTGCTCGTGTGCGGCAGCGCCGTCGCGGCTGCGCGCCTGCGCGTCGCGTGCGGGCGGCTGCCGTTCGGCGCCCGCGTGCTCGCCGTCGTCGCCGACGGCACCGCGGATGCGCCGTCCCTGCGTCGCATCGCCGACGCCGACGTGCTCACCATCGGCGCGCTCGATCAGCTCCCCCCGGCCCTGCGGCGGGTGCTCGCGTGACTACACCTCGCGAGAACGCGCCCGTGCACGGTTCAAACCGGCTCGGACCGTTCACGAGCGTGCTCTCGCGACGCACCGCGCTTGATCTGGTCGCCGTGGCGGGCATGCTCGGGGTCGGGATCGCGGGCTTCGCGCCCACCTTCGGCACGCCGGCATACCTCGTCACGTCGATCGGCGGACTCGTGCTCGGGCTCGCGATCGCCGTGGTGTGCGCGTGGCGCCGGTGGGGCGTGCTCCCGATCGCCGGGCTTGTGATCGCCGCGTACTTCGCCTTCGGCACGCCGCTCGCGCTCCCCGCACGCGGCTTCCTCGCCGTCATCCCCACCTTCGACTCGCTCCGCGCGCTCGCCGTCGGCGTCATCACGTCGTGGAAGGAGCTGCTGACCACCGTCGCCCCGGTCGGCACGGGCGACAGCCACATGGTCGTGCCGTTCCTGCTGACCGTCGTGGCCGCGAGCGTCACGGCGAGTCTCGCGCTGCGGCTGCGTGCGGCCGGGTGGGCGCTGCTCCCCGCCGTCGCATTCCTGGTGGCGCAGATCGCGCTCGGGACGTCCGAGCCGGCCGCGCCGCTCGTGCAGGGCGTCGTGCTCGCCGTCATCGCCGCGGTGTGGCTCGCGATCCGCCAGGCCTGGCAGCCGGCGCCCGCCGTGCTGTCGATCGGCGAGGGCGGCGAGCCGAAGGGCATGCTCGCGCGCCGGCTCGTCACCGGCGCCGTCGTGCTCGCCGTCGCCGCGGGAGCGGGCGTGGCCACGACGGCCGCGGTCGGCACGACCGGGCCGCGCTACGTGCTGCGCGACGTCGTCATCCCGCCGTTCGACGTGCGCCAGTATCCGAGCCCGCTGCAGTCGTTCCGCAAGTACGTCCGCGACTACCCCGACGAGGCGCTCTTCACCGCCCAGGGCCTGCCCGAGGGCGCGCGCATCCGGCTGGCGACGATGGACGCCTACAACGGCACGGTCTACAACGTGGCGGAGGACGGCGCCGGCTCCTCTGGCGCCTTCTCCCCGATCCGCACCGAGATGTCGCCTGACGCCCGGGGCGACGAGGCGTCGGTCACGGTGTCGATCGCGGCCCTGCGCGGCGTGTGGCTCCCGGATGCCGGCGCCGTGAGATCGCTCGGCTTCTCCGGCGACCGCTCCGAAGATCTGCGCCGCTCCGCCTACTACAACGACGCCACCGGCACGGGCGTCGTGACCGCCGGGCTCAGCGCCGGGGACGCGTACACGATGGACACCGTGATCCCCGTGCAGCCGAGCGACGAGCGCCTCGCCGACGAGACGTTCGCGCCGCTGCGCATGCCGAAGCAGCAGGGCGTGCCGGTCGATCTCGCCGAGATCGCCTCCGACATCGTCGCCGACGCGGAGACGCCGATCGAGCAGGTGCGGGCGCTCGAGCAGACGCTGTCGCAGGACGGCTTCTTCAGCCACGGCCTCGAGGGCCAGGTGCTCTCGCGCGCCGGTCACGGCGCCGAGCGCATCCAGACCCTCCTCGGCGGAGACCAGTGGATCGGCGACGACGAGCAGTACGCCGTCGCGATGGCGCTCCTGGCCGGGCAGCTGGGCATCCCCGCCCGCGTCGTCATGGGCTTCTACCCCGACGACGATGCGCCGGAGTCGGACACCTTCACCGCGACCGGCGACACGCTGCACGCGTGGGTCGAGGTGGCGTTCTCGAAGTCGGGCTGGGTCGCGTTCGACCCGACCCCGCCCGAAGACCAGGTGCCCACCGACCAGACGACCAAGCCCAAGGCCGATCCCAAGCCGCAGGTGCTCCAGCCCCCGCCGCCCGAGCAGGCACCCGTCGACCTGCCGCCCACGGTGCCCGACGAGCGCGGCGAGGAGGATGAGGAGAACCCGCTGCCGGCCATCCTCGGCATCATCGCGCTGGTGCTCGGCGCCGTCGCGGCGTTCGTGGCGATCGTGCTCGCGCCCTTCCTCATCATCGGCGCGCTGAAGGGCGAACGACGCCGGCGCCGCCGCGAGGCCGAGCGCCCCGCCGACCGCATCAGCGGCGGCTGGGACGAGCTCGTCGACCGGGCCACCGATTTCGGCGCGCCCGTCCGCCGCGGCCGCACCCGCACCGAAGACGCCGGCGCCCTCGGCACGGCGCTCGAGGAGCCGGCCGTCACGACCCTCGCCCGTCGCGCGGACGCCGAGGTGTTCGGGCCGTCGGATCCCTCCCCGGAGGACATCGACGCCTTCTGGGCGGAGGTCGACGGCATCGTCGGGGGCATGCGGCAGCGCGCGGGTTTCTGGCGCGGCCTCGGCGCCCGCCTGAACCTGCGCTCGCTCCTGGCGGGCACGCGCTTCGCGCTGCCCGAACGGCGGACGACCCGGATGCTGCGCCCCGCCGCAGGCGACGCGCCGCGGCCCGCGCGCCTGCGCGCGGCCACCGCGGGCGCGGTCGCCGCGGTGCGCGGCCTCGTCCGCGCGCGGCGCCCGTCCGCCGCATCCGGCCACCGCGACAGCGCGCGCGGTGGCGATGCTCCTGCGACCGACGCGGCCGGCGCGCCGGGCGTCGAGCGCGCAGAGAGGGCCGGCGGACGTGAGGACGGTGCGTCGTGACCCCCGTCGTCGTGCTGACGTGGGACACCGGCGAGCAGGTCGCGGTGTACGGTCGCACCGTGTTCGGTCGTGATCCCTTCGGAGGTCCGTGCGCGACGGTGGTCGTGCGCGATGAGACGCTGTCGGTGTCGAAGACGCACTTCGAAGTCGGCGGCGATCGCGGCGGCGCGTGGGTGAGCGACCGCTGGTCGCGCAACGGCACCGTCGTGCTGCGCGGCGCCGACCGCCTTCCCGTCGCGCCCGGCGCGCGCGTGCCGCTGCGCGCGGGCGACCGCGTCGAGGTGGGCGACCGGCGTCTCACCGTGAGCGAGGCGCCGTGACCGCCGCATCCGCCGCCGCACCCGTCTCCGTCGCGTGGGGCGCCGCGACCGACGTCGGCCGCCGTCGCTCCCTCAACGAGGACTCCTACCTCGCCGCCCCGCCGCTGTTCCTCGTGGCCGACGGTATGGGCGGCCATCAAGCGGGCGAGGTCGCCAGCGCCACCGTCATCGAGGAGTTCGCGCGCCTCGCGGGACGCGCGAGCCTGAGCATCGCCGAGGTGCAGACGGCCCTGCGCGCCGCGCGTCATGCGGTCGAGACGCTCCCCGACGGCGGCGGCGCGGGTGCCGGCACGACGCTCGCGGGCGTCGCGATCGCCGACGTGGACGGCGAGGGGTACTGGCTCGCCGTCAACCTCGGCGACTCCCGCACCTACCGCCTCAGCGAGGGCGTGCTCGAGCAGATCAGCGTCGACCACTCGGTCGTGCAGGAGCTCATCGACGCCGGTCAGCTCGACGCCGCATCGGCGGCGCGCGACTCCCGCCGCAACGTCATCACGCGCGCGATCGGCGCCGGCAGCGACAGCGAGGCGGACTTCTGGATGCTCCCCGCCGAGACCGGCGACCGCGTGCTGGTGTGCTCCGACGGGCTGCCCACCGAGGTCGACGACGCCCTCATCGATACCATCCTGCGCGAGGAGCACCACCCGCAGGCGGCCGCCGAGCGCCTCGTGCGCGAAGCGGTGGCCGCCGGCGGCCGCGACAACGTCACCGTGGTCGTCGTCGACGCGCTCTCGGTGCAGACGCGCGCCGGCCGCGATCGCTTCGACACGATGCCCAGCGCCGCCGCCGCGCCCGACACCGCCGCGTTCGACGAGATCGACGGCGACACCCTGCCCCGAGCCCGGGCGCGGGCCTGAGAGAGGAATGCCATGAGCCTCGTGCGCTACGCCCCCGGGTCGTCCGTCGCCGTCGTCACGCCGCAGGGCGCCGCCCTGCTCGATGCGGCGACCCCGGCGTCGGTCGCGGAGGCCGTCTGGGAGCGCCTCGCCGACGACGGCGGCCTCGGCGGCCTCGTCGATGCGCTCGCCGCGGGCGGGCCCCCGTCGGCCGTGCCGCCGTTCGCCGTGGTGCTGGCGGAGGGCGAGGGGTGGCGCGTCGCCGTCCGCGGCGCGTTCGCGGTGACCGCCGGCGACGAGCGGATCGACGGCGCGGGCGCCTCGACGTGGACCGAGCGCACCGTGCGCGGGGCGGAGTCGGTGACACTCGCGAGCGCGGATGCGGCGCCGCATCCGCCCTCCGAGGGCCCGCGGCCGCTGCGCGACGGCATCGCCGGGGCGGCTTCGCTCGCGGTCGTGCGCGACGGCGCGTCGGCGGCGCCCGGCGCCGCGACGGCTGCCGAGCCGGCGCCGAGCCGCCCCGCGGCGGTGCCCGTCGAGCCGGTGCAGCCGCACAGCATCCGCGAGGTGCACGACCTGCCGGCCGAGCCCGCTCCCGCGCCGGCCGTCGCGGAGCCCGCCGCCCCCGCGCCGACGTCTTCGGATGCCGCAGACGCGCTCATCGACTCGGTGCCGATCGTGTCGGTGCCCGCCGCGCCCCGCCCCGTCGCGCCGGCGCCTCCCGCGGCCGTCGTCACGGGCGATCTGCCGCCCACGCAGGCGATGCCCGCGGTCGGGGCTGACGGCCGTGTGTCGGAGGGCCTCGACGCCGAGGTGGAGGCGACCGTCATCCGTGACGGCGCACCCGCCGCCCCGGCCGGCGACGCCCCCGAGGACGATGCCACGATCTCGCTCGCCGAGGCGCGCGCGATGCGCGCTTCGGGGGCGCTGCCGCCGGTCGCGCCGCCGCTGGCCCCCACCCCGCCCCCGGTCGCGGCCGGTGTGCTGCGGGTCTCGAGCGGGCAGAGCGTGCTGCTGGACCGCACCGTCATCGTCGGCCGGCGACCCCGGTCGACGCGGGCGAGCGGGGCCGATCTGCCGCACCTGGTCGCGGTCGACAGCCCGCAGCAGGACATCTCGCGCAACCACCTCGAAGTGCGCGTCGAAGGCGACACGATCCTCGCGACCGACCTGCAGACCACGAACGGCACGACGCTCCTGCGCCGGGGCGCGGAGCCGTCGCGCCTGCACCCGGGCGAGGCGACGGTCGTCGTGCCCGGCGACGTGCTCGACCTCGGCGACGGCATCACGATCGCCGTCGAGGCGGCGCCGTGAGCCGGCGCGCACCCCAGTCGCCGCCCGAGCTGCCCGGCTTCACGTACCTCGAGCTGCTCGGCTCGGGCGGGTTCGCCGACGTGTTCCTGTACGAGCAGCACCTCCCCAAGCGGCGCGTGGCCGTCAAGGTGCTGCTGACCGACCGCATGTCGAGCGGATCGGTCGCGGCGTTCACCGCCGAGGCGAACGTCATGGCGATGCTCTCAACCCATCCGGCCATCGTGACGATCCACCAGGCGGGGGTGGCCGGCGACGGCCGGCCGTACCTCGTCATGGAGTACTGCTCGAAGCCGAACCTGCAGGCCCGCTACCGGCGCGAGCCGTTCTCGGTGGCCGAGGCGCTGCGGGTGGGCGTGCAGGTCGCGGCGGCCGTGGAGACGGCGCACCGGGCGGGAGTGCTGCACCGCGACATCAAGCCCGCGAACATCCTCGTCACCGAGTACAACCGGCCGGCGCTCACCGACTTCGGCATCGCCTCCACGACGGGCGCCGGCGATGCCGGCGGGCTCTCGATCCCGTGGTCGCCGCCCGAGGCGCTCGCCGCCGTCCCGACGGGCGACCGCCGCTCCGACGTATGGTCGCTCGGTGCGACCGTGTACAGCCTCCTGGCCGGGCGCTCGCCGTTCGAGCTGTCTGGGCAGCGCAACTCCGGCGCCGAGCTGCTCGAGCGCATCGAGAAGCTGCCGTTGCCGCCCCTCGGCCGTCCCGACGCACCGCCGTCGCTGCAGCGCGTGCTCGAGCGCGCGATGGCGAAGGCGCCCGCCGACCGATACGACACCGCGCTCGCCTTCGCGCGGGCGCTGCAGAAGGTGCAGATCGAGCTCGCGCACGGCGTGACTCCGATCGACATCCTCGACGACGGCACACCCGACGGCGTCGTCGACGACGAGGACGACGGCCTCACGCGCGTGCGCGGCGTGGTGAGCATCGACCCCGAGACCGCGCCGGCCGCGGGCGCCACGCGGCCCGCCGCATCCGCGGCCGCCTCGGCGGCGGCGTGGGGCCCGACGACCGCGACCGGCGGCGGTGCTGACGCGGACGCGACCCACTTCCGCGGCCCGTCCGTGATCTCCCCCGGCCTCGACGACACGGTGGTCGCGGCCCGCCCGCCCGCGCGCGGTGCGAGCGCCGCGACGCCCGCCGCCGCGCCCGCGCCCGCGGTCGCCGCGACGCCCGCCGCCGCGCCCGCGCCCGCGGTCGCCGCGCCGCCGCTGCCACCGGTGCCCGCAGGCGTTCCCGTGCCCGGCGGGCCGGCCGCCGTGGGTCCGACCGACCCCGGCGCGACGCCGCGCGGGAGCCGACGCGCGTTGTGGCTGACGGCGGGCGCCGCCGCGTTCGTCGTCGTGATCGCGGTCATCCTGGCCCTCGCACTCCCGGCGGTCCTGGGCGGCGGAGCGACCCCGGAGCCCACGGCCGCGCCGTCCGACCAGCCCGTCGACGTGCTGCCGCAGGCGGCCCCGCGGCCGACCGACCTCGCCGGCACGGTCACCCCGGGCGGCGTCGTCTTCACGTGGACCAACCCCGATCCCGCCGACGGCGACACGTACCTGTGGGGGGTCGCGGTGCCCGGGGGCGAGCCGTCGCTGGAGAGCGTGACCGAGACCACCGTCACGGTGCCCGCCGACTCGTCGGGCCGCACGTGCATCGAGGTGCTCACGCGTCGCGCGAACGGCCAGGCGTCCCAGCCCGCGACCGCCTGCGCCCCCTGACCCCGCCACCCCTCCCCGCCCCGCCACCCGTCCCCGCCCCGCTTGCCCTTCCCCGCCCCTCCCCGCGCGCCCTCCCCACCCCTCCCCGCGCCCTTCCCCGCCCCTCCCCGCGCACGAATTCAGGCTGCGGATCGGCGCCCCTTCCGTCACGCCCCAGCAACCCCAGCACGAACTCAGGCTGCGGATCCTCCACGCCTCCCGCAGGCCGCGGCATACCGCGTCGACGGCTGGCTGTCGCCGCATCCGTGCCTGAGTACGTGTCGGGTCGTCGGCCGGAAGGCCGAGGGGGTCGACCCACGGCTGCCTGAGTTCGTGCAGGGCCAGACAACAGTCGGCTCGGGATAACCCGAAGAACGGCTCCGGATGCCTCGGGGGCGCCCGTACGGCGGCGGTCCTAGCGTGGACGACATGACCTCGCAGACCGCTGCCCCCGAACCCCCGGCGGGCGCCGCGCCCACGGCCGCCATGCCGCCCACGGCCGGCGCCGCGCCCACGGCCGCCATGCCGCCCACGGCCGGCGCCGCGCCCACGGCCGACGCCGCGCCCACGTCCGGCCCCGTGCCGCCCCCGGCCGCCGGCGCCCCCGCAGCCCCCGCACCCCCCGCACCGCCCACCCCGGCCCGTCGCGGGCGCAACGCCGCCACGGCGCCCCTGCACGTCCTCGGCGCGATCGCGCACCTCGCCGCGCTCGGGCTCGTCGGACCGATCGTGTTCGGCATCCTCTTCAGCCTCCTCGGCTTCGGCGTAGGGCTCGTCTTCGCGCTGCTCATCGGCGTGCTCGTGCTCATCGCGTTCGTCTACGCGCTGTGGGCGACAGCGTGGCTCGAGGCCGCGCGCATCGAGGGGCTCTACGGATTCGGCGTGCCGGCGCCGCGCCTGCGTCCTCAGCCGCGTCCCGGATTCGGCGGCGTGATGCTGATGTTCTGGCGCCAGGCGATAGACCCGGGCGTGTGGCGCGGCGTCGCGAACCTCGCCGTCGCGACGATCCTCGGCGTCGTGACGATCGTGCTGACGAGCCTCGTCGCCTCCGGCGCGGCGCTGACGTTCTCGCCGCTGTTCGCCGGGGCCGGGCGGGCGCGCCTGTGGGGCATCGGCCTCGATCTCCCGGGCGGGTGGGCGTTCGTCGTCGGGCCGCTCATGGTGCTCCTCGGCCTCGCCGCGATCGTCGGGCTCGCCGTGCTGCACGGCGTGCTCGCGCGCCTCATCCTCGTGCCGTCCCGGGAGGTCCAGCTCGCCGCGCAGGCGCGTCTGGCCGGCGAGCAGCGCGCGGGAGCCGTCCGGGCCGCCGATGTCGAGCGCACGCGCATCGAGCGCGACCTCCACGACGGCGTGCAGCCCCGGCTCGTGTCGGTCGGCATGACCCTCGGCCTCGCTCGTCAGAAGATCGACGACGACCCCGCCGCCGCGAAGGCGCTCATCGAGGAGGCGCACACCTCCACGAAGTCCGCGATCACCGAGCTCCGCCAGCTCGCGCGCGGCATCCACGCGTCGGTCCTCGACGACCGGGGGCTGGATGCGGCGCTGTCGGCGCTGGCCGCCCGCTCGCACGTGCCCGTGCAGCTGGACGTGCGCCTCGACGGACGCTGCGAGCGCAGCGCCGAGGCCGCGGTGTACTTCGCGATCGCCGAGTCGCTCACCAACGCCGCGAAGCACTCCCGCGCGTCGGGCGTGCGGGTCGCGGTGCGCCGCCGCGACGACGGCACGCTGTGGGCCCGCGTCGAGGACGACGGCATCGGCGGCGCCCGCATCCTCCCCGGCGGCGGCCTGGACGGCATCGCCAACCGCATCCTCGGCGCCGGCGGCACCTACCGCCTCGACAGCCCGAACGGCGGCCCCACCGCGCTGGAGGTGAGCGTCCCGTGCGCATCCTGATCTGTGAAGACAGCGTCCTGCTGCGCGAGGGGCTCGTGCGCCTCCTCGACGACGCCGGCCACACCGTCGTCGCGGCGCTCCCGGATGCGGCGGACCTCGACGCCACCGTCGCCGCCACCGCGCCCGACCTGTGCATCCTCGACGTGCGGCTGCCGCCGACGTTCACGGACGAGGGCATCCGCGCCGCCGTGCGGCTGCGGGCGCAGCATCCGGCTCTCCCGGTGCTCGTGCTCTCGCAGTACGTCGAGGAGCGGTACGCGAGCGACCTCATCTCGGGCGGCGGCGGTGCGCTCGGCTACCTGCTGAAGGACCGCGTCGCCGACGTGGCGGAGTTCCTCGAGTCGGTCGCCCGCATCGGCGAAGGGGCGACGGTGCTCGACCCGGAGGTCGTCGCGCAGCTCCTCAGCCGCCGCAGCCGCGACGAGCGGATGCAGCGCCTCACCGAGCGCGAGCGGCAGGTGCTCGCGCTCATCGCGGAGGGCAAGTCGAACCAGGCCATCGCGGCGACCCTGTTCGTCTCGGAGGCCAGCGTCGAGAAGCACATCACCGCGATCTTCCAGAAGCTCGGGCTCGAGCCCGACGAATCCGGCAACCGCCGCGTCCAGGCCGCGCTCGTCCATCTCGAGCACGGCGGCGGCAGCACCCCCCAGTCAGGAGCAGCACGATGAGCACGACCACCCCGCCGCCCGCCCCGGCGGCGACACCGCCCGCCTCCCCGGAGGCTCCCCGCCCGAATCGGTCCGCCGCCCGCGTCATCGCGATCCTCGTCGCCGCGCTCGGTGTGGCCGCGATCGTCGCGACCGTGTGGAGCGGCGCGCGCCCGACGCTCGCCGCGGCCGCCGGCCGCAGCGAGACGACCACGCAGACAGTGGGCGGGGTCGATGCGCTCGCCGTCGACATCTCGGCGGCACGGATGACGATCCGCTTCGACGACGCCGCGCGCGAGGCGACCCTCGACGTGCGGGACGTCGGCGGCGGCTCGTGGACACTCGACCGCGACGGCGACACGCTGCGCGTCACCGCGCCGCGGCTGCCGTTCGGCTCGTGGTTCGGTGGTGGCAACGGCCGCGCCGTCCTGACGCTTCCGACCGACCTCGCGGGCTCCGACGCCGACCTCGAGCTCGCGGGTGGCTCGCTGCGCGCAGACGGCGAGTTCGGCGCGGTGACGCTGCAGATGGGTGCGGGCGAGGCGACGCTCGCCGGCTCGGCCACGTCGCTGTCGGCGGACGTGAGCGCGGGCCGCGCGACGCTCGACCTCGCGGACGTGACCACCGCCGACCTGCAGCTGAGCGCCGGGGAGCTGCGCGGCGCCCTCACCGGCGAGACGCCGCAGGACGTGGGCGTCTTCGTGAGCGCCGGGTCGCTGGATCTGACCCTCCCCGACGACGCGTACGCCGTCACGTCGGACGTCTCGGCCGGCGGGTTCGACAACGGCCTGCGCACCGACGCCGCCGCATCCGCCACCGTCCGGGTGGAGGTCTCGGCGGGCAACGCCGCCCTGCGCTCCCGCTGACCCGCTGGCGTGAATCGGCGGCTGCCCTGACCGGGGTAGCCGCCGTTTCACGCAAGGGGGCGAGCGAGGTAGGCCGCGGGGTCAGCGGCCGGCGTCGTAGAGGTGCCGGCCGCCGTGGCCGAGCACCTTCACGACCACGCCGCGTCGGTGCAGATCCGCCACCGCGCGCGTCTCCTCCTCCAGCGTCGTGCCCAGGGCATGGACGTTCGCGACCACGAGCACGTCGCCGCGGCCGAGGGTGCGGAAGAAGCGCTCGAGGCGCTCCGACCAGTCCTCGAGCGTCTCGGGAGAGGGGTGGCGGAAGCCCTCGATCGGCACGCCGAAGCGCGTGAGGTCATCGCGCTGCTCGACGACCGACGGCATCCCGGGACGGGAGACGACGAGCCCGACGAGGCGGGACCCGGCGGGCCGGGCGAGCCACCAGTCGCGGTCGCGCTGCAGCTCGGTGAAGCACTTCGGGCACTCGGCGGCCGGATGCGGCAGATGCAGCGGGCTCGTGTCGACGCCTGGCGCGCGCTCGCGCACCCTCGCGTCCTCCGAGGGGATCGTCTCGGTCATCGGCAACCTCCGCCTCTCCATTGTGCCCGAGCGGAGGTCAGTCCTCGCCGTCGATGCGCAGCTCGAGACTGAGCTGGTCGGCGTCGAGCTCAGCGAGCGCGTGCCGCAGCGCCGCGGTGCTGTAGCGGCCGTCGCGCGACAGTTCGCCCAGACGCTCCCGCATGTGCGCGATGAGCACGAGCCGCAGCTCGAGGATCTCCCGCGCCCGCGCCGTCATGTCCTCGTCGGGCGGCTGGGTGAACCGCTCCCCGAGCCGTGCGACGAGCCCGTCGGAGAACTCCTCGCCGTCGCGTCGCACGACGCGGCCCTCTCGCACCGCCGACACCGCGGCGCTGCGCAGATCGTGGTCGAGCGCGTGCATCTCGGCGCGGTCGGGACCCTCGCCGCCGTCGCCGGCGAGCCCGAGCCACCGCACGAGCGGCGGCAGCGTCAGCCCCTGCAGGAGCAGGCTGAACACCGCGACGAGGAAGGCGACGAAGATGAGCAGCGGCCGCTCGACGGTGCTGTCGTCCTTGGGCAGCGTCTGGGCGGCGGCCAGGGTCACGACCCCCCGCATGCCCGCCCACACGATGACGGTGCCGTGGCGCCAGCCCAGCGGCGAGTCCCGGTAGTAGTCCAGGTCGGCGAGCGAGCGGCGGATGCGGCGCCGCATCCACGTGACGCGGCGCTCCACCCGATCGGGGTCGATCTCCCGGCCGCCGCGGCGGAAGCGCTCGGGCTGGGTCGCGATGACCTCCTCGAAGCGATCGAGGCGCTCGGTCGCCGCATCCGCCCGCTCCTGCCACCGTCCGTGGCGACGCGCGCGCCGGCCCTGCAGCCAGATGAGACCGGACACGTACACCGCGCGCACCGCCAGCACGATCCCGGGCGCCGACAGCGCGAGCCACGCGCCGTGCCACAGGCCCTGGTGCTCGGCGAGGTTCTGCTCGACGATCTTCTTCAGCTCGAGGCCGAACACGAGGAACACGCCGCCCTCGAGGATGACCTCGATCGTGCGCCAGTTGAGGTTGTCGCTCAACCGCTGCTCGGGGGTGAACCGCCGCGCGGCGCCCTGGCCGGTGACGATGCCCGCGACGACGGCGGCGACGAGGCCCGACCCGCCGAGGTGCTCCGTGGGCAGGTACGCGATGAAGGGGACCGTGAAGCTGAGGGCGGTGTTGGCGGCCGGATTCTGCACGTGCGTGCGCACGCGCAGGTTGAGCCACCCGACGATGGCGCCGAGGACGAGCGCGACACCGACGCCCCACAGGAACGCCGTCGCGGTCTGGCCGACCTCGAACCCGACGGCGACCGCGGCGACGGCCGTCCGCAGCAGCACGAGCGCGGTCGCGTCGTTGAGGAGGCTCTCGCCCTCGAGCATCGTCACGACGCGGGGGGCGATGCCCAGGCGCTTCGCGATCGAGGTGGCCACGGCGTCGGTGGGGCTGAGGATCGCACCGAGCGCGATGCCGAGCGCGAGTCCGAGGCCGGGGATGACGGCGTTGAAGAACAGTCCGAGGACGACCGCGCTCACGATCACGAGCAGGACCGACAGCCCCGCGATCGGCACGAAGTCGCGGCGGAACTCGATCGCCGGCAGCTGCACGGCGGCCGAGTACAGCAGTGGTGGGAGCACGCCCATGAGGATGACTTCGGGCGGCACCTCGAACGCCGGCACGAACGGCAGCAGGCTCACGCCCAGTCCGATCGCCATGAGCACGAGCGGCCCGGCGATGTTGAACCGCGGGGCGATGACGGTCACGAGCGCCACCACGATGACGCCCGCCACGACGATCAGCAGGGGGTCGACCACCTTCCGAGGGTAGCGGCGCACCGCGTCGGCGCGAGCGGGGCGGTACCGTGAGCCTGTGACCTTCAACGACGACGCCCGTGTGGGCGGGAACCGCGCCCGTCGCCGCGGAGCCGGCGCCGCGATCGCCGGCGGCGGCGTCGTCGGCATCGGTGCGATCGTCGTGCTGCTTCTGAACGCCTTCGGTGTCGTCGACCTGACGGGCCTCCTCGGCGCGGGCGGCGGCGGCGCGGCGCCGGAGTCGTCACCGATCGCGGGGTGCGAGACCGGGCAGGACGCCAACGAGAGCGACGACTGCCGGCTCGCGGCGGGCTCCCTCGCGCTCGACCAGTACTGGGGCGACCAGGTCGAGGGCTACCGCGGGCCGCAGCTCATCATCGTCGACGGATCGACCCCCACCGCGTGCGGCACCGCGTCCAACGCCGCCGGCCCGTTCTACTGCCCGCCCGAGGAGACGGTGTACGTCGACCCGACGTTCTTCTCCCTGCTGCGCGAGCAGTTCGGCGCCTCGGGTGGCGATCTCGCCCAGCTCTACGTCCTCGCCCACGAGTACGGCCATCACGTGCAGAACATCGCCGGCATCATGCAGCAGCACCCGGCCGACGGCACCGGCGCCGACAGCAATGGCGTGCGCACCGAGCTTCAGGCCGACTGCTTCGCCGGCGCGTGGGTCCGGGGCATGACCGAGGCCCGCGACGAGAGCGGCACGCCGTACCTGAAGGCGCCGACCCCCGCGCAGATCGCGGACGCGCTGAACGCCGCCGCATCCGTCGGCGACGACCACATCCAGCAGGAGTCCGGTGGGGTCGTGAACCCCGACACGTGGACGCACGGCTCGAGCGAGCAGCGGCAGCGCTGGTTCGACGAGGGCTACGACGGGGGACCCGACGCGTGCGACACGTTCGCGGTGCCCGGAGAGCAGCTGTGAGCGCCATCGGCCGCCTCGACGACGTGCTGTACCCGCCCATCGAGCCGTACGACACCGGCGTGCTCTTCGCCGGCGATGGCCAGCGCATCCACTACGAGCAGAGCGGCAACCCCGACGGCAAGCCCGTCGTGTACCTCCACGGCGGCCCGGGAGGCGGCACGAGCCCGTGGCAGCGCCGCTTCTTCGACCCCGAGAAGTACCGCATCATCCTGTTCGATCAGCGCGGATGCGGGCGCTCGACGCCGCACGCGAGCGACGCCGCGGCCGACCTGCGCTTCAACACGACGTGGCACCTCGTCGCCGACATGGAGCTGCTGCGCAAGAACCTCGGCATCCGGCAGTGGCAGGTGTTCGGCGGATCGTGGGGGAGCACGCTCGCACTGGCGTACGCCGAGACCCACCGCGACGCCGTCTCGGAGCTCATCCTCCGCGGCATCTTCACCCTCCGTCGGCACGAGCTCGAGTGGTTCTACGAGGGCGGCGCGTCGGCGCTCTTCCCCGACCTGTGGGAGGAGTACCTCGCGCCCATCCCCGTGCTCGAGCGCTCGCGGCTCATCGAGGCGTACCACCGCCGCTTGAGCGACCCCGATCCTGCCGTGCATGGGCCTGCCGCGCTCGCGTGGACCCGCTGGGAGGCGGCCACCGTGACGCTCGAGCCCGACGAGAAGTTCATCGGCGAGATGACCGAGGCCGCCCACGCGCTCGCGTTCGCGCGCATCGAGAACCACTACTTCGTCCACGGCGGCTGGCTGCGCGAAGGGCAGCTGATCGAGGACGCCCCGCGGCTGGCCGGCATCCCGACCGTCATCGTGCAGGGCCGCTACGACGTCTGCACGCCCATGATGACCGCGTGGGACCTGCATCGCGCGCTTCCCGAGGCGGAGTTCGTGGTCGTGCCCGACGCGGGCCACTCCGCGACCGAGCCGGGCATCGCCCGCGCGCTGCGCGCCGCCGCCGACCGCTTCGCCTGATCGCTCCGTCGCTCGCTCGCGATCGTTCGCTCGTCGTATCCGGCGGCGTGAGGGCGGGAATCGGCGCGATATACGCCGAGCGAACTGAGCGCGGCGCTAGGCGCCGAGCGCGCGGGTGAGGGTTGCGACGAGCGTCGGGATGCGGCGGCCCGCGTAGTAGCGCGTCAGGCCCTCGCTCACCGCGGCGCCCGTGCGCGACGAGACGAACCAGGGCGGCTTCGGGAGGATCGAGAAGCGCTGCCGCCGTCCCAGCGAGCGGGGGAAGGGGCGGAACGGCCCGCGCAGCACCGAGCGCTCGACGTCGTCGAGGAGCAGCGCGTTGTGCACGACGCCGATGCCGCTGCCGACGCCGGCGAGGGTGCCCCCGGGATACGCGCCCCACGACAGCGTCGGGATCGTGAACGATACGCCCGTCCACGCGTTGATCGCGATGCCGCCGTAGTGCAGGTCGGCGATCGCGCGCTCGAAGCCGTCGCCGAGCGCCCGCTCGGTGTCGGGGTCGATCAGCACGTTGGCGCCGAGGGACCCGGTGAGCCGCTCGTTCGCATGGGCGACGGCCGCGTCGAGGAACGTCTGTCCCTCGCCGGCCAGCGCGACGACGCCGAGCACGGGGGCGAAGTACTCCGTCGACTCGACGGGCGCGGCGGTCGCGGCATCCGCCGGCACCGTCACGACCGCGCGGGTGCCGTCGCCGATCCACGTCGCCTCGGGCGTGGCCTCGCGCACCCGGGCGAGCGTCGCCTCGGCGCCGGGGTACCACACGGGTCGCGCCGGCGCGGCGGCGTACGCGCGGCGCAGCTCGGACAGGAACGCGCCGCGCTGCGGCCAGTCGGCGCTCACGATGACGACTTGGCCCGCGATGCAGTTGTGCCCGCCGTTCTGCAGGCGCATCGTCGCGATGTGCTCGGCCTGGAAGCGGAGGTCGGCGGCCGTCCACCGGCCCGGCACCACGATCACGGGGGCGACGCCGCCGAGCTCGGCGGTGATCGGCACGCGCAGCTGCGGCTCCGCCGGCCGGGGCTGCTCCGTGCCCCACACGATCGCGTCGAACGTGCGGGCAGAGCCGGTGATGTGCACGTGCGAGAACTCCGGTCGCGCGACCAGCTCCGCCCCGACGGCGCCGTCGCCCGTGACGATGCGGAGGAACCCCGGCTCGATGAGCGGCGCGAGCGCGCGCTCGAACACCGGAACGAGCGCATCTTGCGTCGGGTTGAGCTTCAGCACCGACACGCGGTTGGCCGACAGCAGCTCGTACAGCACGTCGAGCACCGGGATCGCGGTGATGTTGCCGGCGCCGAGCACCAGGCCGACGCCGCCGGACTCCGTCGGGCGGCGCTGGGCGAGCCCCGCCGCCGCGCGAGCGTGGGCGCGTCCGGTCCCGGGTCGCAGCCACACCTCGCCTGTGAAGCCCGACAGCACGATGCGGTCGAGCCCCGTCGCGGGAAACACGCGAGCGCGCACGCGCCCGCCGGGCGCATCGTCGAGCCGCACGCCGTCGAGGGGGCTGGCGTCGCCGGCGAGCGTGCGCAGCGTGCGGGCGTACGCCTCGAGCGCGACGAGCGTCGCGTACGGACCGGTCAGCCACTCCTCGCCGCGCAGCGGATGCTGCGGCCCGAGGCCCTTCGCGTCGGCGGCCGTGTCGGCCCACTCCTCGGCGGCTGCGGCGACCGTGTCGTGCAGCCGGTCGAGCAGCCGCGCGCGCTGATCGAGCGTGAGCGTGGACCACAGTCGCGAACCCCGATCGAGCATGCGCCCATCCTCTCCCGCGAGAACGCTCTTGCGCACGGTTTCGGGCCGCAAGACCGTGCGTGCGCGTGTTCTCGCGATCAGCGGAGGGCGTCCGCGACCGCGCGCAGGCCGGTGAGCGTCTCGCGGAAGCTCGTCGACAGGGGCGAGAGGCCGATCCGCAGGCCGTCGGGGAAGCGGAAGTCGGGCAGCACGTCCTCGCGCCACAGCCGCGTCGTGACCTCGCGCATCGCCGGATGCGACAGCGTCACGTGACCGCCGCGGCGCTCGGGCTCGCGCGGCGTCGCGAGGCTCACGCCGAGCGGGGCGAGGAGGACATCCGACACCCGCACGGCGAACGCCGTCAGCGCCTCGGACTTCGCGCGGATCGCGGCGATCCCGGCGCGCTCGATCATGTCGAGCATGTCGCCGAGCGCGAGCATCCCCACGATCGGCGGCGTGCCGGAGAGGAACCGGCGCATCCCGGCGGCGGGCCGGTAGTCCGCGCCCATCGCGAAGACGTCGTCGGCGCTCATCCAGCCCGGGATCGGCTGATGCAGCGCCTCGTGATGCCGTGTCGCGACGTAGGCGAACGCGGGCGAGCCGGGCCCGCCGCCCAGGTACTTGTACGTGCAGCCCACCGCGATGTCGACGCCCCACGCGTCGAGCTCGGTGGGCACGACACCCGCCGAGTGGCACAGGTCCCACACCACGAGCGCGCCCGCTGCGTGCGCACGGCGCGTCAGCTCCGCCGCATCCGCGAGGTGCCCGGAGCGGTAGGCCACGTGGCTGAGCACGACGACCGCGGTCTCGGACCCGATCGCCGCCGACAGCTCGTCGGGCTCGACGCCCCCGGCGGGGTCGGGCGTCAGCCAGCGGACCGCGCCGCTGCGCTCACCGGCGATCGCCTCGACGATGTACCGGTCGGTGGGGAAGTTGTCGCGGTCGACCACGATCTCCCGCCGCGCCGGGTCGGCGGCGCGCTGCGCGTCGAACGCCGCGCGCACGAGCTTGTACAGCAGCACCGTCGTGGAGTCGCCGACGACGGTCTGCCCGGCGGCGGCGCCGAGCACACTCGCGCCCAGGCGGTCGCCGAGCGTGAAGGGCAGCTGCATCCACGATTCGTCCCACCCGCGGATGAGCCGGCCGCCCCACGCGTCGCGGACGAAATCGGACAGCGTGCCGGCGGTCGCGGCCAGCGGCCGGCCGAGCGAGTTGCCGTCGAAGTAGACCAGCTCGGTCTCGGCGCCCGCGAACAGGTCGCGGAACGACGCGAGCGGATCGGCCGCGTCGGCGTCGTGCGCCTCGCGATCCAGTTCCTTCACGCCCTCATCCTTTCGCGAGAACGCCCGTCTTCACGTTCGAGCGACCGAAAACCGTGCATCTGCGCGTTCTCGCGAGCGGCGAGGGCGTCAGATGAGGGCGAGCTCGCGCAGCTTCGCCTCGACGTCGGCGTTCGACGGCTCGACGTGGTGGGAGGCGTCGGGGTACACCACGACCGGGATGTTGGTGCGGCCCGAGATCTCGCGGGCGACATCGGCGGCGGCGGGGTCGGCCTCGAGGTCGATGTACTCGTAGGTGACGCCGAGCCCGTCGAGCTGGGCCTTCGTGCGGCGGCAGTCGCGGCACCACTCGGCGCCGAACATCTTCACGGGAGAAGTCATGCTTCCAGGCTAAGCGAGCCCGAGCGACCGGGCTCCGTGACCGGGCTCAGGCCGCGAGCTCGTCGCTCGCCGCGACGGCGGGCGCGAGCGCCGCCGCCTCGGCGCGACGCTTCTTGGGGGCGTAGACCACGAGCGCGTGGAAGACGAACCGGACGACGAACGCTGCGATCAGCGTGACGGCCGCCGCGATGACGCTCGGGATGTGCGCGCGCTCGACCAGCACCGCGATCAGCGGGATGCGCACGATCGCCTCGATGCCGTTGAACGTGAACGACTTCACGAACCGGTGCCACATGCGGCCCGAGTCCGCGCGCATGTCGGCGAAGACGAGGTACTCCAGAGCGAGGAAGTTCGCGACGATCGTGATGACGCTCGCGACGACGGCCGCCCACACGTACGGCATGTGCACCGCGACGAGCGCCCACATGATCGCGAGGTTCGCGAGGGCGCCGAGACCGCCGACGATCGCGAATGCCGACATCCGGCCGAAGCGAAGCATCGTCAGCTGCGTCAGGAACCGCATGCCCTGCGTGAACGACGCCTTCGACTCGCCCGCGAAGCGCGGCGCGAAGGCGAACGGCACCTCCGACACCCGCAGCTGCCGGCGCGCGAGGATCTCGAGGAGGATCTTGAAGCCGCGCGGCTGCAGGCTCTCCAGGTCGACCGTGGAGCGACGCAGCAGGAAGAACCCGGTCATGGGGTCGCTGCATCCGTTGAGCTTGCGCGGGAACATCGCCTTCGTGAGCAGCGTCGATGCGCGCGACACGGTCGTGCGCACGGCGTTGGCCAGCCCGTCGGACGTGCCCCCGTCGATGTAGCGCGACGCGACGACCACGTCGGTGTCGCCGCGGGCGGCTCGCGCGAGGAGCTGCGGGATGACCTCCGGCGGATGCTGCAGGTCGCCGTCCATGACGAGGCACCAGTCGTGCGACGCGGAACGGATGCCCTCGACGACCGCACCGCCGAGGCCGCCGACGGGGCGCTCGCGGTGGATGAGGCGCACCGGCGCGGCGCTGTCGACGGCGGCGGCGCGGATGATGTCGGGGGTGTCGTCGGTGGAGTCGTCGACGAAGACGACCTCGTACACCGTGCTGTCGAGGGTGTCGGCGAGGCGGCGCAGGAGCTCTCGGACGTTCGGCCCCTCGTTGAAGGTGGGGACGATCAGGGAGAGTTCCATGAAGACTCGCGATTTCCTCGATTTACCAGGCCTGCGTCAGCCTAGTGTGGCCTCCCTGTCCGTCTCCCCTCCATCACTTATGTGCGGGATGGGAGTTCATGTATCGTTCATCGGCCCGTCCGGCGGCCGTCGCCGCGGGGTCGCCCCGTCAGCCGATCGCGCTGCGCAGCGCGTCGACGCCCATGCCGTAGTTGATGCGGATGCAGGGGAGGGCGAGCTTGTCCGTCCCGATGCGCACATAGCCCTGTTCGATCGTGCGGGCGAGCTCGAAGCCGGCCTGCGCCACGCCCTGCTTCGCGGTGTCGTTGTAATGCCCGAAGGGGTAGGCGATGACCTCTTTCGCGCCGCGGATCTGCGCGGAGGTCTCCAGGTCGGCTGCAATCTGATCGGCCGTCCAGTTGACCATGCGGCCCTTGCCGTTCGCGCCCGCTTCGTGCATGTCCTGCGTGTGCGAGCGCTGCAGCACGTACGGGTTGGGGGAGGGCTCCGTCCGCCACTTCGTGATCACGAACGACGTCGTCATGAGGCCCTTGCCGTGCACGATGGGCGCGGCCAGCTCGAGCCATGTCGAGTCGGCGTCGTCGTCGGTGATGATCACGGAGTGCTTCGGCAGGAACAGGGCGCCGTCGATGAACGCGCTCAGCTCGTCCCACGTGGGCAGGTAGAAGCCGTTGTCCTTGATGTAGGTCATGTGCGCGTCGAAGTCGCCGATGAACGCGTAGTTCAGCCGGAGCGAGTTGCTCTCGCCCTCGGGCTTCGTCGTGAACTGGTGGTACATGAGGATCGGGATGCCGGCGTCCTCGGCGGCGTTCTCGGCCGGCGTCTTCCACGCGGCGTGCAGCGTGACGCGCCGGTCGACGCACTCGGCTAGCCGCGCGCCGTTGACGCGCCCCGGGATCGCGTAGACCGCCGCATCCGCCGCGGTCGCGTACCACCCGGCGAAGACGCGGCCGTCGGCGCGCGGGATCGGCAGGCCCGTGTAGAGCACCCCCTGCGTCTGCAGCTGCGGAGGCAGCGCGATGCCCTCGCCCGTGAACGACACCGCGCACGCGTTCGGGTCGGCGGTGGTCGCGAGGAGCTGCTCCTCGGGGGTCAGCGGCGTCGGAGAAGGGGTCGAGGGGCTCGGGCTGGGGCTCGGGCCCGAATCGGCGGACGTGACGGCGGGGGTGCGTGCGCCCGTGAGCGCGAGCGTGACGACGGTCGCGCCCACGGCCGCGACCACGGCCGCCGCGGCGACCGTGAGCGCGAGAGCGCGTCGGCGTCGGGTGCGCGCGCGCGCGTGCGCGCGACGGTGCGCGGCCGGTGTCCTGCTCACGTGCTCCCCCTGCAAGCGGCGCCCCCGCACCGCTCCGGGAAGCATAGCGGCGGCGTCGATCGCGGCCCCGTCTCAATCCTGCGATGTTGGCGAATCTATCGATTTACAATAGATTCCTCTCGAAACAAAGGAGATCACTCGTGCGATCCGTCACCATCACCGCGCTGCGCGTGGTCATCGCCCTGTCGTTGGCCGGCGCGATCGCCGTGCAGGCGGTCCTCCTCCCGCTGCTGTGGAACGACCTGGCGGATGCGGGCGTCGCCGTCGCCCTGCGGGTCACGGTCATCGCGATGGCCGCCGTCGGCGTCCTGTCGCTGCAGGTCTTCGCGGTGTGCGTGTGGCGTCTCCTCGGTCTCGTGCGCCGCGGGGCGGTGTTCACGCCCCGCGCCTTCCGCGACGTCGACGCCATCATCGGGGCGATCTCGGTGGCAGCGGCGCTCGTGTTCGGGTTCGCCGTGCTTCTCGCGCCCGGCGATGCGGCCCCCGGCATCGTCGGCCTCATCTGCGGCCTGGCGCTCGTCCTGGCCGGCATCGCTCTCCTGGTCGTCGTGCTGCGGATGCTGCTGCGTCAGGCCATCGCGCGGGAGGACGAGGCGCGAACGCTGCGCGCCGAGCTGGGCGAGGTGATCTGATGCCGATCGTCGTCGACATCGACGTCATGCTCGCGCGCCGCAAGATGAGCGTCGGAGCGCTCGCCGACGCCGTCGGCATCACCCCGGCCAATCTCGCCGTGCTCAAGAACGGCCGGGCGAAGGCCGTCCGCTTCACGACGCTCGAGGCGCTCTGCTCCGTGCTCGAGTGCCAGCCCGGCGACCTGCTCCGCTGGGAGCCCGTGGTCGACGACAAGCGGGAGGTCAGCGCTCTCGCCGAGGCTTCAGCCAGTCGCTGAGCCGTGTCCCGCGCCGCGGCGCGGCCTGCTGCGGCGCCCCGACGGTGTGGGTCGACGGCACGATGCCGTTGCCGAACGCGGCTCCGATCGCGCTCGCCCACACCGCGGCGTTCTCACGACCGCGGTCGTCCTCGATGCCTGCCATGTCCCCTCCTCCGGTGCCGTGCCCCCAGGCATAGAGGATGCTGCGCGCCGGTCGCGCACGGGTTGACGCCGCTCGCGAATCGTGCAGCGCGGGGTATACCGGTGAGCCCGAGGGTGTGCAACCCCGTGTCTGCGACCACGCAGCGCTTCCTACCGTTCGGCGGTCGGTGAGCGCCGATGTCCTGGAAGCGAGCGAGGTCAGCATGCCCGACGATCCGTCCCCGACAGCCACGGGGGATCGAACCATGCCCGCTCGCCAGGCGGAGCTGTTCTCACGCACGCGCACGGCGGCGAAGGGGAACATCGTCGTGTCCTGGATCACCTCGACCGACCACAAGACGATCGGGTTCATGTACATCATCGCGGCGATGATCTTCTTCCTCTTCGGAGGGGTGCTGGCCCTGATCATCCGGGCCGAGCTCTTCCAGCCGGGCATGCAGATCGTGCCGACGAAGGAGCAGTACAACCAGCTCTTCACGATGCACGGCACGATCATGCTGCTCATGTTCGCGACGCCGTTGTTCGCCGGTTTCGCCAACGCGATCATGCCGCTGCAGATCGGCGCGCCCGACGTGGCGTTTCCGCGCTTGAACGCGCTGTCGTTCTGGCTGTTCCTGTTCGGCTCGACCATCGTCGTGGCGGGATATCTCCTCCCCCAGGGGCCGGCGGGCTTCGGCTGGACGGCCTATCAGCCGCTGTCCAATGCCACCTTCAGTCCGGGCGTGGGCGGCAGCTTCTGGTTCCTCGGCCTCGGCATGAGCGGTTTCGGCACGATCCTCGGCGCCGTCAACTTCATCACCACGATCCTCACGATGCGCGCGCCCGGCATGACGATGTGGCGCATGTCCATCTTCACGTGGAACACCCTGATCACGAGCATCCTGGTCCTGCTGGCGTTCCCGGTGCTCGCGGCGGCGCTCTTCGCGGCGGCCTCGGACCGCGTGCTCGGCTCGCACATCTACGACCCCGAGCACGGCGGCGTGCTGCTGTGGCAGCACCTGTTCTGGTTCTTCGGCCACCCCGAGGTGTACATCATCGCGCTGCCGTTCTTCGGCATCGTGTCGGAGGTCTTCCCGGTCTTCAGCCGCAAGCCGATCTTCGGCTACAAGACGCTCGTGTACGCCACGATCGCGATCGCCGCGCTGTCGGTAGCCGTGTGGGCGCACCACATGTTCGCGACGGGCGCCGTCCTGCTGCCCTTCTTCTCCCTCCTGACCGTGCTCATCGCCGTGCCGACGGGCGTGAAGATCTTCAACTGGATCGGCACGATGTGGCGCGGCTCGGTGACCTTCGAGCCGCCCGTGGTGTTCGCGCTCGGCTTCCTCATCACCTTCGTCTTCGGCGGGCTCACCGGGGTCATCCTCGCCTCGCCGCCTCTGGATTTCCAGGTTCATGACACGTACTTCGTGGTCGCGCATTTCCATTACGTCGTCTTCGGCACGGTCGTGTTCGCGATGTTCGCCGGGTTCTACTTCTGGTGGCCCAAGTGGACCGGGAGGATGCTGAGCAGCGGGCTGGCGCACACCCACTTCTGGATGCTCTTCATCGGGTTCCACGTGACCTTCCTCATCCAGCACTGGCTGGGCGTCGAGGGGATGCCTCGCCGATACGCCGACTATTCCGACATGGACGGATTCACGTGGCAGAACCAGGTCTCCACGGTGGGTGCGATGATCCTCGGCGCCTCGATGATCCCGTTCCTGCTGAACGTATGGATCACGGCTCGGCGCGGGCCGCGGATCACCGTGGACGACCCGTGGGGCTACGGCGCCTCCCTCGAGTGGGCGACGTCGTGCCCGCCGCCGCGGCACAACTTCACGTCCATCCCGCGCATCCGCAGTGAGCGGCCCGCGTTCGACCGGCACCACCCGGAGGCGGGCTTGCCCGTGGGCGTGGGGCCGGCGAAGGATGCGCCCGAGACCCCGATCGTCGACGCGTCGGACGGGAATAAGAAGTAGGAGCCGTCCGGCGCCGCTCCTCAGGGGAGGATGGCGTCGACGTAGCCGCCGTCCACGCGCACCGCGCCGCCGGTCGTCGCCGATGCGAGGGGCGACGCGAGGTACGCGACCATGTTCGCGATCTCCTCCGGCTGGATGAGGCGGCCCAGGAGCGACTGCGGCCGAGCCGTGCGCATGAACTCCCGCTGCGCCTCGTCCCACGGCAGGCTCTCGTCCACCATCTGGTAGACGAAGCGCTCGGCCCCCTCGGTGTGCGTCGGCCCGGCGATGACCGCGTTGACCGTGACGCCCGTGCCCGCCGCGGTCTTCGCGAAGCCGCGGGACACCGCCAGGAGCGCGGTCTTGGACATGCCGTAGTGGATCATCTCGGCCGGGATGACGACGGCAGAGTCGCTCGCGATGTTGAGCACGCGGCCCCATCCGCGCGCGGCCATGCCGGGAAGCACGAGACGCGTGAGGCGGGTCGCGGCGAGCACGTTGAGCTCGAAGAAGCGCCGCCATTCGTCGTCGTCGATCTCGAGGGCCGGGCGCGCGTCGAAGATCGCCGCGTTGTTGACGAGCACGTCGATCTCGCCGGCGCCGGCCACGAGCGCCTCGGCGCCCTCCGCGGTGCCGATGTCGGCCGCCACCGCGCGCACGGGGCGCCCCGTCTCCTCGCTCAGCGCGCGGGCCGCCGCATCCGTCTTCGCCGCGTCGCGGCCGTTGACGACGACGGCGGCGCCGGCTTCGACCAGGCGGCGCGCGATCGCCCGGCCGATGCCCTGCGTCGAGCCGGTGACCACGGCGGTGCGGCCGGCGAGGTCGATCGCGAGGCCGGAAGGGCGGGCGTCGGACATGGGATCTCCTTCGCTCACGAGAACAGACGCCGGAACACGTTCGTGTCGGCGAGGTCGAGCAGCTCGTCGCCGCGCCCGGACATGACCGTGCGCAGCGCGTACAGCGCGAAGCCCTTCGCCTGCTCGAGCGTGATCGACGGCGGGATGCTGAGCTCCTGGCGCGCGACGACGACATCCAGCAGCACGGGGCCGGGCGCCGCGAGGGCCCGCTCGATCGCCGGCTTCACGTCGGCTCCGCGCTCGACGCGGATGCCGGTGATGCCGACCGACTCGGCGACCGCCGCGAAGTCGGGGTTCACGAGGTCGGTGCCGAAGTTCACGATGCCGGCGGCCTTCATCTCCACCTCGACGAAGTTCAGCGACGAGTTGTTGTAGACCACGATCGTGACGGGCAGGTCGTTCTGCCGGATCGACAGCAGGTCGCCCATGAGCATCGCGAGGCCGCCGTCGCCGGCGAGCGCGATGACCTGTCGGTCGCGGTCGACGGCCTTGGCCCCGAGGGCGTGGGGGAGGGCGTTGGCCATCGAGCCGTGCGAGAACGATCCGATGAGCCGGCGCTCGCGCGTCATGTGCAGGTAGCGCGCCGCCCAGATCACGGGGGAGCCGACATCGGCGGTGAACACCGCGTCGTCGGCGGCGAGCTCGTCGAGCACACGCGTGAGGTACTCGGGGTGGATCGGCTCCTTCCCGTCGTCGTTCGCGAGCC